>JBKPMO010000095.1:0-44458 GCA_046732175.1 Verrucomicrobiota bacterium | reverse complement strand
TAACGAGCCTTTGCTGGAGAAGGTGGAGCTATTCGATTTATTTATGGAAAATGATGCCAAAGAACTGTCGCAAGCACGGAAGTCGCTGGCCTATTCATTGACATATCGCGATAAAAATCGCACACTGACTAACGAAGAAGTGAGTGCGGCACACGCGCGAATTCGTGAACGGTTGCGAAGCGATATCGGTGCAGAATTGCGCGAGTAGTTCTTTTGATCTTTTGAAATAGCTGCGAATTGTTGGTTGAGAGTTCAATGTTTTGTCCCAACTCTGAACCGACCATTCTCAGTGCTTTACCCTGCGTTGTTCGAGATACAGGTGAGATACCCGAACCGATACATCTAACTAAGGAGGCTTGGTCGCGTCTTGGGGAAGATGGCACGCCTTAATTGGAAGTCAGACGCTCTCGCGACGGTCATCCGCCCGTTACCGAAAGGGACGGGACATCCGCCTAAACGGCATCTGCGGGGTAATACTTTAAAAAGCCGAGTCGAATCCTCGATTCGGCTTTTTTTGTCTCCGTCATCCCGAGCGTAGTCGAGGGATCCCTAGGCGAAAGCTTTAACGTAACTTCCACGGGATCCTTCGACTTCGCTTCGCTCCGCTCAGGATGACAGCGCACGAAAACGTGCTAACAGTCCCGACCGACAATGCTCGCTCTGCTCGCCCTTGAAGACGGCCGAATTTTCGAGGGCGAATCGTTTGGCGCCACCGGGACGCGTGTCGGTGAGATTTGTTTCAATACGTCGATGACGGGTTATCAGGAAGTGCTGACGGATCCGTCATATCGCGGACAAATCGTGGCGATGACTTACCCGTTAATCGGAAATTACGGAACGAACGCGACCGATCAGGAAAGTACCCAGCCGCATGTCCGCGGCTTCGTTATCGAAGAGCTGACTGAAGTTCCGAGTAACTGGCGCGCCGAAGAACCGCTCGATGATTATTTGCGGCGATGGAAAATTCCCGGCCTGCAGGGGGTCGACACCCGCGCGCTGACTAGGCACCTGCGCACTCGCGGGGCGATGAAGGCCTGTCTTACCACCGAAATCACTTCGCACGAAGAGGCGGTGCAACGCGCGGTCGACGGTGAAGGCGTGATCGGAATGGATTATGTGCGCGAGGTCACGACGGCGAATGTTTTTCAATGGGACCCGGATGATCAACTGAGCCGGCAATGGTCGTTACAAAGCGGCGATCAAGCGCCGCAACTCTCGCCCATTCGCCATCGCATCGTGGCATTTGATTACGGGATGAAACACAACATTTTGCGCTCGCTGCGCCAGCGGGGATTCGGCGTGACCGTTGTTCCAGCGACGACTACGGCGGATGAAGTGCTCGCTCTCAATCCAGACGGTATTTTTCTGTCCAATGGACCCGGCGATCCCGAAGCATTGCCGTATGCCCACGAAAGCGTGCACGGTCTAATTGGCCGCAAACCGATTTTCGGAATTTGCCTCGGACATCAGGTGCTTGGTTTTGCCTACGGTGGGCGGACTTTCAAACTGAAATTCGGGCATCGCGGCGGAAACCAGCCGGTAAAAGATTTGCGATCAGGAAAAGTGGCAATCACCGCGCAGAATCACGGGTTCGCGGTCGATCCTGAGTCCTTACCAAAGGAGATCGAGGTGACGCATATTAACCTCAATGACGGCACGGTCGAAGGAATGCGACACAAGGAGCTCCCGATTTTCAGCGTGCAATATCATCCCGAAGCCGCGCCGGGCCCACACGACGCCAATTATTTTTTCGAGCAATTCGCGCAGTTGATCGATCGACAAAAGCCTTAGCCGGCATCGGTGACGTCGGCGGCTGGGACGTAGCACAGCCAGGATGGCTGTGCTACGACAATTGACCATGGCGAATTTCCGGCGCACGTTTCGCGCATGTTCAATTCCACAATTCCAAGAAGTTTGAAGGTGGCGGTCGCGGCTGGATTCATTTCCGCGCTGGCTTTATCGCCCGTCGCCTTCGCAGCCGAGCAAGGGAAAGAGAATCTCGACGCCTCGGCCTCCAAAGAGATTACCGGAGAAGTTGTTGATATGATGTGCTACGTCGATCACAACGCGATGGGTGATAAACATTCGGGGTGCGCGGCCAAATGCATAAAAGGCGGCGGCCCGGTCGGCATTGTTTCCGATGGCAAAGCTTATCTGATCGTCGGCGATCATAAGCCGATGAACGATCAGCTGGCGGAATACGCCGGCAAAACGATCACAGTTAAGGGCAAAATGGCGGAGCGCGGTGGTGTCGCCATGCTGGAGAACGCCGAGATCGTTAAGAAATAGTTAGCGTTAAGAATTAAATCGGCGCGCGGTTGAGAGATTGCGCGCCGTTTTGTTGTACTTTGCGACATACCGCATTCGCTGCGGCACCATGAGGGAGCTTGCATTTCTGTCATTCTGAGGCGGGGAGACGTTGAGGGACCTTCGTAGGCAAGTTAAGTCACATAAGTTTTGTGTGATCGCCTCCACACCTATGAGATCCCCCACCCTTGGGGTTCGGGATAACAGCGAAATGCGCACCGGCCGACAGTCGCCGTTCGATCGCAGTTATACAGTGTTCGCGCGCAACGACAAAACCTCACGCAGCATTCGCACACTGTCGTGAACAAACCGAATCTTACTGCCTTCATGATGGTTCCAGCGCACCGGAATTTCCCTGAGTCGTAGTCCGGCACGTTGGGCAAGGAGAAGCAGCTCCACGTCAAAGCCAAAGCCGATGACCTTCGCCGCTTCAATAATTGGCCGGCACGCCTCCATTCGAAAGGCTTTGAAACCACATTGCGTATCCCAGAATGGCAGACCGGTCGCCCCCCTCACCACCAGGTTGAAAACGCGGCCGCCTTGCTCGCGCCGCCAAGGCTGACGATTCCCGATTAGTTTGCGATCGAGCGCACGTGAACCAAACGCGATGTCCACTTCCCCACGCGCGATTGGGTCGACAATTTTTGGAAGCTCATCAATCGGCGTTGAGAGATCGGCATCAAAAAAAACGCCGATCGGTTTGGTCGCACTGGACAATCCCGTTCGCACGGCTGCCCCTTTGCCGCGATTTGGAAAATTCTCCAACAATCGAATCGCGACCGACGACGGCACAGCCGAGAATTTGCGGATCACTTGACCGGTCGAATCGGTCGAACCGTCGTTGACGACGATGACCTCGCTCGTCGGGCTTTCCTTTTCCAAATAGGCGATTGTTACCGCGAGAGTATCGCCAATGCGCACCGCTTCGTTAAACGCGGGGATGACGACGGAAATTGGAGGAAGCATGTGTGAGTCGTAACAAGCGTGTCGCTTGTCGCCGCACAATTCGCAAGCACGAAGCTCGTGCTGGAAGGTTGTTGAAAAACCTGCCCTCACCTCCCGCCTCTGCAGCAGCTACGGCGCGGCTGGCAGTCCTCTCCCCAAGGGGAGAGGAAGTTCGGAACTCTGCTTAAGCTATTCCGTCGCGGAAAGTGGTTCCTTCTCCCGTGGGGAGAAGGTTAGGGTGAGGATACTTAAAGCCTGTTAGATCATTTGTAGATCTCAATCACGAACTTGCCGTCCCCGCCAAGATAACCGCGATACATTCCACTGGTATTAAATGGGAGCGCGACGTTTCCGTTTTTGTCCACCGCAATAAGACCACCAGTGCCGCCGAGTTTTTGCGCATCAGTCAAAGCATGTTCCGCCGCTTCCGCCAATGACATTCCGTGCCCTTCCATCAACGCAGAAACCTGATGTGCGACCGCTGCCCGAATGAAAAATTCACCGTCGCCCGTGCACGAGACCGCGCAGGTTGCGTTATTTGCATAAGTGCCGGCGCCGATGATGGGCGAATCACCCACCCGGCCCGGGAATTTATTCGTTGTTCCGCCAGTCGAGGTGGCAGCGGCAAGATTTCCCTGCGCGTCCCGCGCCACCGCGCCGACCGTTCCGTGAGAGTCCGCATCCCCGATTATGAATTTTTTGCCGCCTTCTGCGGCCGATTTCTCCGCCCTCTTCGCCTTTTGCAACTCATCCCAGCGGCGCTGGGTAAAAAAATATTTGGCATCAACCAACTCAATGCCGTTGCACTTGGCGAATTCCTCAGCCCCACTCCCGACCATCATCACATGCTTGGACTTCTCCATCACGGTGCGCGCCAAAATAATGGGATTGTGGACATGCTCAACGCTGGCGACCGCACCGGCGTTCAGGGTTTTTCCATCCATGATCGCGGCATCCATTTCATTTGTGCCGGCGCTGGTAAAGACAGAGCCTTTGCCGGCGTTGAAATCCGGGTCGTCCTCCATGACCCGGACCGCAGCCTCGGTCGCGTCAAGACTCGATCCTCCGCGCTCCAGAATTTCGCGGCCAGCCCGAAGCGCATGCTCGATTCCAGCGCGATATTCCCGTTCGCGTTGCGGAGTCATTTCGCTTCGATTGATCGTGCCGGCGCCGCCATGCACGGCGAGTGCGATGCGAGCGTGGCGGGCTTCCTGTTTCATTGTTGGCGAATTTTCCTGGACAGGCGCGCTCAATCCGCAAAGAGCCAAAGCCGAACAACCAATTGCCAGCGAAGTCAACTTCATGATAGGAAAGAAACAACGTGATTGTTTTTAATCCGTGCGCAATCTTGAGGCGGATACGAAATTTTGTTCGTTGTCACAAATGGCGACTGCGGCCATTCACGCGATTCGTTCATCACCGCAGTTTCCGCTTTTCCGTCTAAGGAACTAAGGCACGTTCCGTAACATGCCGAGCCAGGAAGCAGATAGCGCGATCATTCCCGCTAACCCGGTCGTTGTCGTTCAGGGGGTAGGACATCTCAGCCGCGAATTCCTGCGCGAAGTGGGAAGTCTCTTCTGGTTCATGGTTCACACCCTGGACGAGACGCTGGAGCGGATGCGGGAAGGCCGGGTGCCATTTCGCGCTGCGAGTTTTTTCGAGCACTGCGAGCGTGCTGGTGTCGGTTCGGTTCCGCTGGTCGGTCTGGTTTCGTTTTTTCTCGGCCTAACCATGGCTTTGTTGACGGGTTACCAATTGCAGCGCTTCGGCACTGAGCGCCTCGTTCCCGGGTTGGTAGCAATTGCTTTTACCCGCGAGCTCGGGCCATTGATCACCGGCATCATGCTGGCCGCCCGAATCGGAGCCGCTTTCACTGCGGAATTGGGGACGATGAAGGTCTCCGAGGAAGTTGAAGCGATTGAGGCAATGGGGATCGGACCGTTACGATTCCTGGTCGGGCCGCGCATGCTCGCGCTTTTCTTCCTGATGCCATGTCTTTCCACCATTTCGAACCTGGCGGCCATTTTTGCGAGTTGTCTCGTTTCGCGTGCTTATTTTAGCATCGCGTTCGTCTATTTTTTCGATCTGGTCCGCGACGCTCTTCTCATCCGTGACATTATAACTGGCGTTCTTAAAAGCTTTTTGTTCGGTTTACTAATTGGGGGGATCGCCTGCTACCGGGGTCTTTCTGTGAAGGGCGGCGCGGCCGGCGTTGGAACAGCCACCACATCAAGCGTGGTCACCGCTATCGCCACCGTAATCGGATTCGATACTCTATATAATATCGTTTACACCGTTTTCTTTCCGACATGACAAATTCATACGTAGCCGAACTGCGCGATGTAACGATGCAATTCGAAGACAAGCGCGTCCTCGACGATCTTTCATTGAAGATTCAGCCGCAGGATCGTCTTGTCATTCTCGGGCAGAGCGGCAGCGGCAAAAGTACAATCCTTCGTCTCATCCTCGGAATTTTGTATCCCAATTCCGGCTCGATTTTCTTTAAACAATTTGAAATCACGCGACTGCCGCGACGGAAGTTACAACGAGTCCGCCGTCACATCGGAATGGTTTACCAATATTCTGCCTTGCTCAGTTCCCTGACAGTTCGCGATAACGTCGCTCTTCCTTTGGAAGAAATGACCGACAAGACGACGAAACAAATTGACCAGATCGTTGATGAAAAACTGGAGCTGGTCGGGATGAGGGATGCCAGCAATTTAATGCCATCGGAGCTCAGCGGCGGGATGAGAAAACGGGTTAGTCTGGCGCGGGCGCTGGTGCTCGAGCCCGAATTGATTCTTTTCGACGAGCCGGTCGCCGGGCTGGACCCGGTAATGTCTTCGGTGATTGACGAATTAATTATTACCCTTACCGAAAAGTCCAAGGTCACATCGATCATCGTGACTCACGAAATGGATAGCGCCTTTCGCATCGCCACGCGAATGGCTATGTTGTATCAGGGTAAGATTATCGAGGAAGGTAAACCGGAGAAATTAAAGCAATCGAAAAACCCGGTGGTTTCGCAATTCTTAAGCGGCAGCACCGAAGGGCCCATCCTGGAAGAAACAAGCGATGCAAATACGGCGTAACGAAGTTCTCACTGGATTACTAGTCGTTGCCACCCTTGCGGTCTTGACCGGTATCCTGGTGCTGCTGGGCGCGCCGGGGCTCTTCCGTCCACTGAAGACATACAAAATATATTTTGATAATGCTGCCGGCATTAAACTGGGCGCGCCAGTTTTGCTGGCTGGTCGCAAGATCGGGCAAGTTGCCAAATTGTATTCCCCTGTTTCAAAAGAAGAGAGTCAGCGCGCCGTGGAAGTCGAAAAATCTCTGCGCGCGGCTGAGGCAAACGCGACTCCCGCGCCCGAGAAGACACCGCGCTATGAAGTTCGAATCGATGTGCAGGTGGATCGCAGTGCCCAGCTTTATCGCGATTCCAAGGCGCGCATGATTACACTTGGCCTTCTCGGCGAAGTTGCGATCGATTTTACCGAGGGGACGGAGTCTTCCGGCCGCGCAAAATCCGGAGAAGTATTCGCGGGTGAACGTGTGCCGGATTTCGGGGAATCCATCGCCAGAATGCTCGATATTATCGCTCCGGTCGCAACCGAAGCGACCGCTACTTTCAAACAACTCGAATTAACTGCGCAAAACCTAAGTCATATCACCGACGAAACCTCGGAACTCAATCTTGCTCTTGGTCAGTTCAAGAATCTGGGCGAACACCTTAATCAGCTGACTGGTCCGGAGAGCGCCCTTTCCAGTTCACTGTCGAACTTGAATCAAATCACCACCGATTTGACCAAGAACGACAACATCGCGACAACTCTGCAAAACCTTCGGGCTTCTTCGGAAAAGTTGAAGTCAACTCTGACTTCACTCGGACCTTCTCTTCAAGAAAGCGCAGAGAACGTGAAGGACGCCACAGCGACGTTGAAATCGCAACCATGGCGCCTGGTCTGGCCGAGCACAAAGAAGTATCCGGAAAAAGCCCAACCAGCGACTGCGGCCGGACAAAATATTAAAGCCGCCAAGTCTAGCCGATCTCCACGGCCTAGTCCAACTCCGGCGCGCGGAGCTTCGCGGTAGCTAAAAAATACCTCAAAAATAGTTGCGAAATTAGTTTGCACATAATTGGCACACTGCTAGGAAGGTCGTCATGGACTTATCACTTAGGCAGTTGGAAGAAGCGGTTTCTATTCGTCGCCAGATCGATGTCCTCGAACGAAGGTTCGCGGGTTTAGTTGGTGGCGGCCGCGCTACTACTAGCGGGGGCGCGAGAGCTGGAGGCGGTCGGCGACGTCGTCGCACCATGTCGGCAGCAACACGAGCCAAGATTGCGGCCGCTGCGCGCAGACGCTGGGCCAGGGTTCGGGGTAAACGTAAAGGGGGAGGCGGCGGCAAGAAGACTCGCCGTCGCGGCCGGATGTCTGCGGCAGCGCGAAAGAAACTGAGCGATATGATGAAGGCACGCTGGGCCGCCCGCCGGAGAGCTGGAAAGTAAACTAACCGAAAGCAACAATTCAAAAAGACCGCGTAGTTCGCTGCGCGGTCTTTTTATTTTTGCAAAGCGACACCATCCCTCTTCCGAGCCTGACCATTAAGGAAGTTCAGAACAGCTCTTTCATCATCACTGAAATCTGGAATTTCTTCAGCTCCATCAAGCTTGGTTTGTAATCCTTCGATTAAATCGCCGTTGAGATACGACTCCACAATTGCCGGATGAACATAACATTTCCGACAAATCGTCGGAGTATTATGCAATAGCTTTGCCGCTGCGACGATGGCGTTCTTGAGGTTCGACTTCGCTTCCTTCTTGGTCGCAAACTTCTCTTGCGCGTTAAGCGCCATTGCCGTCAGAACTGTGCCCGCCCAAGTCCGGAAATCCTTGGCCGTGAAATCTTCGCCTGTTATTTCCCGAAGATAATCATTCACATCCTGCGAGCTGACGTCGCAAAGTTTGCCCTCATCATCGAAATACTGAAAAAGATCCTGGCCCGGCAAATCCTGTAACTCGCGGACGATCGTCGCGACCCGGCGATCCATGAAATCTACTTCGTGTTCCTTGCCGCCTTTGCCACGGAACCGGAATCGCAACTTCTTTCCTCGCACCTTGACGTGGTGGTCTTTCATCGTAGTCAGACCAAAAGACTTGTTTTGTCTGGCGTACTCCTCGTTGCCAACACGGATGAAAGTGCGCTCCAGCAGTTGCACGACCGCTGCCAATACCTTTTCTCGCTTAAGCCCCGGTAACTTCAAATCGGCTTGAACCCGCCGCCGAATTTTTGGCAGCGCCGCGGCAAAGGTCAAAATGCGGTCATATTTATTCTCATCGCGAATGGCCCGCCAGCGCTCATGATAACGATACTGCTTTCGGCCGCGATCATCGCGTCCCGTGGCTTGAATATGCCCACTGGGTAACGGACAAATCCAGACGTCGTGATAAGCCGGCGGAATGGCAAGCCGCCCAATTCGAAGCAAACGAGGTTCGTCCTGAATCAATTTTCCTTCGGTATCAAAGTATCGAAAGGATTCACCGTTGCGTTTACGAGTGTAACCGGGGCGCGCGTCGCTGACATAACGAAGCCCGGCTTCTTCCGCAGCATCAGCGGGATCAGTAACAATATCGGAACGCTTCCGACTGCCTTTCCTCACGTTGTTTAATCGGATGCAGTTGGGAAAAAGCGCGCACGCTGCCGCTATCGTGCAGCGAGCCGATTAGGCGCCGTAGCTTTTGGTGAACTTCTTGCGCGACTCGCCTTCGGTATCAGTCACGGGCGGTTCCGGTTGCTGAGGGGCCGGTTCGCCAGCCGGGGCGGTCTCGAGAGCGCTTTTCTCTGGAGGAGCAGCGGAAGAACCTGCCCGGGCTACGTCGACATAAGCGAGTTGCAAGTTAGAAAGCGCGTTCCGCAATACCGTTGATTCTTCGCTGGTTAAATTGCCACGCGTTTTTTCCTGAATCATCGCCAGTTGATCGATGAACATCTTTGCCACTTCCAGGTTCACTTCCCCTTTCCCAGTCTGGGGGTTTGGAACCTGGCCGAGAAAGAGAGCGGCATTCTGCGCCTGCATCAGGACGAATTCGATAAATCGCTGCGTTATTTCGCCCGCATTCGTGCTGGTTTGAACTTCGGCCATACTATTTAGATTTCGCTGTTGCCGGCTTTACTGGCGGTCTCACAATCGCAAGGACGTAAGGCTGTTTCGCGAAATACTTCGCTGCCACACGCTTGATGTCGCCAACGGTGACTCCATTCACTTTGGTTACCAGCTCCTGGCTATGATTAAACCCTAGTCCATAAAGTTCATCGAGCGCAGTCATGTAAGCAAAGACATCGTTGCTCTGATTGTGGATTTGTTGCTGGCCGATCAATTTTTTCTTCGCCCGCGCCAGCTCAATCGGCGTCAGGCCTTCAATGGATAGTTTACGAATTTCATGCAGAAAGGCGCTCCTCACCGACTCGATTTTTTCCGGATCGGTGCCGAGATAGAACGCGAACAGACCAGGAGAAAGGGTTTGGATTTGGGACGCCCCAACATAATAGGCGAGGCCCATTTGCTCGCGAATGCGAATAAAGAAACGCGAGGCGAGATCGCTGCTCGCTTCATCGATCAGCTCGAGAGCATAACGGTCCGGATCAAAAACATCGGTGCCTCGGAACCCGACGACCAGGACTGCTTGCGCTTTTTCGCGTTCGGCTTCTACCACCTTTGTTTCAGTTAAGTAAGGGGACAAGGGCGGAGTCCTTAACGCGAGTTCGCCTGGAGGCAACGCGCCAAGCTTTTGCTCGAACAATTCCACCACTTGCTCGGCCTTTACGTTCCCGAAAACCGCGATGACGCCGTTCCGTGCCACGAGGTAACGGTCCCGAAAGGCGAGAAGGTCTTTGGAATCCAGGCGTGCAACTGATTCCGGCGTGCCTTCCGTCCGAAGCGCGAGCGGATGGTTCGGGAAGAGGGTTCCCTTGAGAAGATTGCGCGCAACCGCAGTCGGCTTTTCATCCTCGTCCTTGATCTTGGCCAATTGGATTTCTTTTTCGCGAGCCACTGCCTCAGGCAACATGGTCGCGTTGAGCAACACATCGGCCAAAATATCCGTGCCGAGCGCGAGATCAGGTTGGGTGACATCGAGATTAACTACCAAACTGTTGTTACCACCTTGGGCTGTGATCTCGCCGCCTACCGCCTCCAGTTGATTCGCGATTTGCTCTGCTGTTCGTGTTTTGGTTCCCTTCAAAAGCGACTTGGCGACGAGTCGGGTAATCCCGCTGGTGGTCTCGGTCTCGACTAACAAACCGCCCCGAAACACCGCCGACATCGCAATGAGAGGCAGGCGCGCATCTTCCCGCACCAGCACACGGAAGCCGTTGGACAGCTCGAATTTTTGGATCTGCCCAATCACCGCCGGCACCGCAGTCTCAGTTTTCGATTTGAGCGACCCCTTGGGATTAAGCGAAACGATGGTCAGATTTTCATCGGTCAGATATTGAATCGCGACACGCTTGATATCATCGAGCGTTACCTTCTGAATCTTGTCGAGGTATTCGCGGCTGAAGTTCAGGTTACGAGTGAGAAACCAGTTGGTGCCGAGGTCGGTTGCTTGACCGCGCATGGTACGGAGAGAGGCTAGTTCCTGCGAAAGCACAATCTTCTTGCCCTTGGCTAATTCTTCAGCGGTGACGCCGTCACGCCGAACGTCCTCGATCATTTGCAAAATCAGGTTCTGAGTCGCCTGGCGATTCTCCGGATCCAGGATGGCGTCGACCCCGAGAATTCCGGGGTCGCCCGGGGTGTAGGAAAATGCCGAGATAGCAAAAGCCAGTCCCGATTCCTCACGTACTTTCCGATAGAGACGGGAGCTGTGGCCTTCGCCCAGAATCACGGTCAGAAGATCAAGCGCGGGGACATTGGGATGAGCGATTTCCGGGACGTGCCAGGCCATGGCAAAATGAGTCAACTCCGTTGCGAACTCCTGATGCACTTCGCGCCGTCCAAGTTGGGGTGGCTCGGCCGGGATATAAATTGGAGCGAGCGATTTTGCCGGCCGGTCTTTGAAGAACTCTTCCACCTTTCTCCGGACATCGGTGGCGCAGACGTGTCCCACGACAACAAAGGTGAGATTGTTGGGCACGTAGCGAGCCTTGTAGTATTCCATCACCTGCTCGTGCGTCAGCTGATTGTAGATATCGATTAGCCCGATCACCGGCAGCCGATAAGGATGTCGTTGATAGGCGGTCGCGAATAGAAGGTGTGTCAGCATGCGACCTGGATCATCCATTCCCATGGCAAACTCGCGCCGGATGACTTCTTGTTCCTTGGCGTATTCCTGCGCGGGCAACGTTGAGTTCATCATCGCATCCGCCAGAATGTCGAGTGCGGTCAGCGCCCCATCCTGTGGAACATCGATCCAAAAAACCGTGCGATCGAACGAAGTGTAGGCGTTGATGTAACCACCAACGTCCTGAATTTTTTGCGCAATTTCGTTAGTCGATCGCGTCTTCGTTCCTTTGAAGAGCATGTGCTCAAGAATGTGGGAAAGGCCGGCGCCAAGATGTTTGTCCTCACTGGTACTGCCGGCCGCACACCACGCCTGCACGCTCGCCACCGGCGCGCTCCGATCTTCCTGGACAATGATGGTCAGTCCGTTCGCCAGCGTCCAGCGTTGCGCAGTATTGGGTGGAAAACTGATGACCGGCGATTCCATCTTTTGGATCGCCTTAAGATTTGCGCGGTTATGCATGAAAGAGGAAAGGCCGCTTCAAACGCAAGCGGCTCAACCGGCCTTGGGCGCGGGAAGAGATAATTCCTTGCCGGTGGAGGGCGGCTCGGGCTGAAACGGTTTCACAAACGCATCGCGAAAATCATAGACCGTCTTGAAATCGTCCATCGAATCCTCATCGGTTTTCCCAAAAATCCCGGCTCCGATCAGATTGAAAACCATGCAACCAATATCCTCGCAGCAGTTCACCCCCCAGTGGAAAAGAACGCTCAGCGCCATCGGGCCAAATTCCCTGAGCGCGTACTGTCGAACGCCTTCCAGCAACTCCGGACCTGCCACATGCTTAATTGACGCACCTTTGAGTTTCTTCTGTTGTTTAGTCGTGAAATCGAGGGCGTCCCGCAGAAAAATATAGGCGTCGCGCTGGTAACGCGGATCGCTCGCTACGATCGAATCGAGAGCTTCGGTAAATCCAATCTTTTGCATATTAAATCCTGCGTGGAGCGCGTTTCACGATAACGGGCAAGGTTCGCTCGAGCAAATCACGCGCCCGATTTATCACTGGAACTGCGTTTCGAGAGCATCAAGATAGACGGAAAGGACATCGCGACGGCGTGGAATTGCATCGTTGTCGGCGGAAGCGTGCAGGTAATCGCGGAAAGCGCCCGACGCGGTCTTCGCCTGCGTCGCCTCATACCAGTTCATGAAATCATCCACCTCGCTCATGCGCGCGGCAATCTTTTCGCGCAGAGCTCGGCTGTTGGCCAGGCGTTTCGCAAGCCCATGTCTCTTCTTCCGCGCAACGGATTCCGCGGCGAGTTGGTAATCAACGACGATTGGTCGCAACAGCGGATGTGCACGAGTCGTCAACAGCACCAGGCGCTCGCCTAATTTTTTTACCGACACGGTATCAATATTTGGTCGGCTCGTTCGTACCGTCTCATCCAAAGTTAACGAATTTTTTTTGTCCCGATCCTGGGCAACCTTTGTCAGCAAACACTCGTCCAGCTGTTCCGAAGTTGCGGCAAAGGTAAGCAGCGCAAATCGGCGTTCGCTGGCTACCCGCGGGATGTTCTTGCGCCAGGTTTTTTCCATCGCGCCCGAATCGCTTCCGAGCCACGGAAAATGCGACTGGAAGTCGGCGAGCACATCGGTCGACGCACGAGGCAGATCGGCGATATATCGCGCAAGCTGAATGCGGCCGTTGCCGTGCTCCAACACAATTCTCAGCAGCGCGCTGGCACAGACACGGTAAAGAGCGCGCGACGGAGAATCGAGCAGAGTGGGACGTTGAGTCAGGAAGTCTTTCAAGGTCGGCGGATTTGTGGCCACAGTGTCGAGACCATCAAATATCTCGGGACTTTCATTATCCAGCGTAAGAATTCCGTCGATCAGCCAATCCGGCGGGGCGATGTAGGGGGTTCCAGCCGGCAACGAAGGCAGCGACCGGTAACTCATTTCCAGAAGGACTGCGCGCAATATTTCGCGCTGGAGGACTGCCGGTTGAGAGTCAGATGTTACCAGAAGATCGAGTTGAATTTTGAGCCCGGCGCCCGTTTGACTGAAATCGAGCAGCACCGGGGGAATCTCGGGAACATTCGCCTGCGGCCGCTGGAGGTTGAGCAAAATGGGGACGCTCCATTGGTCCCGCACCTGCAGCAAAGTGAGCACTTTTGATTTCGTCCGTTCCGCCGCATCAGAAACGGCACTGCGTAAAATCCTGTTTCCACCGAAAATGATGAACTGCCTCGAAGGGCTGACACTGCGGTCGAGAGGGGCTGCGGAGAGAACGCCAGGAAAAAGAAGCAGACTACACAGCACCACGAGGGAACGACAGCCGGGGGTCACAGCACAGGCAGCTTGCCTGTGGGGACAACCGACTCGCGGCAGCTCAGTTCTCCAGATCGTTTTGCGATGGGCTCTGGACACGACCAAAGCAGTTTATTCTTTTACCTGGCGAATAACCAGCGCACTTAAAGGCATTTCCGAAAATTACGGAAAAACTGAAAGATTTTTGCCGAGTTACCGTCTAACTGATAAAGGACTTATGAAGGCAAAATTACTGATTGTGACAGCCGTTGCCGCATTATGCATAACAACGCCGGCGTTTGCCAAGCACCGGGTTGTCCAAACCCGTAACGGCCGGGCGGTTGTGGTGAATACTCATCGACACGATTCACGGGGTAGCCACGTTTTTTGGAACGTCGGAATAGGTTTTCCGTTCTCAGGAGGCTATTATGGCGGGTACCCGTACTACGGCGGTTATTATTCAGGTTATCCCTATTACGGGAACTCGTATTACGGAGGACATCCGTACGGATATAGCTATTATCCATACGGTTATAACAACTACTACTACAGCTCCAGTTATCCGTACTCCTACAACCGATATTCCTATCAAAACTACGATTCAATCGTGATTCGCGTTCAAGAACGACTCGCCCGAGCCGGATATTACCGCGGCGCGATCGATGGCGTAATCGGTCCGCGAACCCAATACGCCATTCGGGCATACGAGCGCAACCACGGTCTGCCGGCTGATGGAATTATCGATAACCGTTTGCTCAGGACGATGGGGCTTGCTTAAGCGAAGATTATCAATTCAACGGGATTTTCCCGGTTGATTGTTTCTGGAGGGCGCCGCGCTGTCGGCGCCCCAATCTTGGGACACGACACAGCGTGTCCCTTCAATCGTGCTTTCGACGGCCCTGCTTATTGCGCCGCCGTAGCAGCAGCCGCAGCCGCCGAGTTGAATTCGACCAGTTTGTCGTGCAACTGAATCGATCCAACTTTGTTCAGCAACTTGTGTTCGCGGTCCATGGCCGCGACCGCGTCACTAAATAGAAATCCCGCGTAGGGAAGCAGGGTGGGATGAATCGGCATACGTCCGATAGCTGCGCTTTTCGGCGTAGCTGTGATTTTGCCGTCTTTAATTTGGACATCGTAATCGCCGGAGGTAAAAATCGAGTAGCCGAAAATCGATCGTTCCATTGTCACGCGACAATTCCCTTCCGTGAACGCAAGGATCGCACGCTCAAAACCGAGTAAAGGATGTTCCAGCTTCTCCTTTTTGTGCTTCATGACGTTGCCGAGGTAGGCGTTAACGTCTTCCTCCGAGAATTGTATGGTCTGTGGCTGCCGGGATTCCGTCAGGGTCTCCAGGTTCAGGTTAATCTGGGGTGGTAACGTCTCCGTTTTCACCACTGGCGGGACATCGGGCGGAATTAAAATCACCACGAAGGCAGCCGCCGCACAGGCGGCGAGGAGGATCTTGATAGTCTTAAAAAACGCCAGTCGTGCCTTGATCCGGCGCTGACTGAACATCCCTCGCATCCGCTTGTGTAACTCCTCCGCCGTTTCAATCTTGGCGTTCTTGCGATTCGCCAGGACCGAACGATCTAAGCGAGCGCCGCAATCATGGCAATAGATCCGCTCCGCCTCGTTCTCGCGCTGGCATTCCGGACATGTGAGTTGAATTGGAGTTGCTGTCTTCATTCGCTCTTTTTCTCCGGCTTTGCGGGCTTTGCCGCCGCTTCTCCTTTTCCCTCAGCTTTCGGCTTGTCCGAACCTGGTGTCTCCCTTTTTGCGGCTTCCTTATAGGAGGTGCTCCGGTAATCGGTGCTGTAAAACCCAGATCCCTTGAAGATGATTCCGGCGCCGGTGCCGAGCAGCCGTTTCACCTTGCCCTGTCCCCACTTCGGCAGCCGGCAAAGTTCCTTCGGACACTCGCGAAACGGTTCGTCCCGCATCGACTGAAAAGCATCAAAATGTTGCCCACACTTGGCGCAGGCGTACTCGTAGGTTGGCATGGAAAGGTTTGGGAGTTGCAAAGTAGATGCGTTCAAAAGCAAAATTCAAGCCGAGGAACAGGCCCCCGCACCGATAACTTATGATAGCTAACCCTCCGCCATTTCTTGACTTCAGACGCGCGATAAGGAACGTCCTGACCGATCGATGAAAAAGAGGAACAAAGGGCCCGTTGCAGGGCTGGTTTTGGCGGTTTCCACTATCCTTCTTAGCGGTTGTGGAGAAGACCCACGATTTTCCACCCAGACCCAGTATCTGGGCGGTGTTTACGGCCCGGGACCAGTCTCCGCGGCGGCCCCGCAGGATAATGTTTCTTACTGGGATGGCGATGAAATGGGAGGAAAACCAAGCGTGAAGATCAGTCTGGGCGAGCAGCGCGCCTATTTTTATAAAGGCGGGAAACTGGCTGGGATTTCACAACTATCGACTGGCCGCGAGGGATTAAATACGCCGATAGGACATTTCGCGATTCAGCAAAAAGACGTGAATCACGTATCGACCAAATACGGCGATTATGTTGATGTGGCTGACAACGTCGTGAAGCCGAACGTCGAGATCGGCAAAGACCCAATACCGCCTGGTTCCCATTTTAAGGGTGCGCCCATGCCGTTCTTCATGCGCATTCACGGCGGGGTGGGAATGCACGCCGGGTATTTGCCCGGCTATCCAGCGTCGCATGGATGCATTCGGATGCCGGAATTCATGGCCGAAAATTTTTTCAAATCGGTCAGCGTCGGCACGCCGGTAGCGATCACGAATTAACTAAGTAGCACAGCATCTTGGCTGTGGGGCCAACGGGCATCTTGCCCGTTGAATGGTGATTGCAACAAGCCGGCGTGTTCCCGACCCCGAAACATAGGTTTTCCGCATGTGTATACCCAGCGGGTTTGAAACCGCTGAGGTGACAGCGGACAGAATGTGCGCTGGGCACACAGCCATGAATGTCTATGTTCCCTTTGCACAACGGGCGAGACGCCCGTTGGCCACACAGAGTCAGAGCCGGACTGGCGTTGGATGCCTGTGCTACGGAGCGCTGCGTTGAAGTTGACGCGCTTTTCGGCGACAGCGTCTAGTGGAAAAAGGGGATTTCCTCAACCTTGCCGCAGCGGCCGAGCCGATCGAGCGCAAACTGCGCCTGATCGCGACATCGGATTTTCCGGTCCGTTTTAACCATGTCGTCGAAAGCGCACAGCCCTTCCTTGTCGCAACCATCGCGAGCATGGGGCATCGGGATGCCGCAATTTGGGTCATCTGCCCGACCGTGCGTAAGCAGGAGCTTTTTTTCGAAAGCCTCTCCAATTGGAATTCCAACGCCGCGTTTTTACCGGAAGCGGAGTTCGCGGCAGTCGAAAATGTTTTGCCCGACCCCGAGATCGCAGCGGAACGACTGGCGCTATTCTCCCAAATTGAAAAAGGGAGTGCGCCCGAACTGATCGTCACGACCCGGGCCGCGTTAGATCAGCCTGCTCCGAGGCGCGACAAATTGCGGTCGGCATCTCTCGAAATTCGGCGCGGAGCGAGCTTGGGAATGGCGGACCTATTGAACGCATTGTCGAGCGCAGGCTATGAGCGCGTAGCCCAGATCACGACCCGCGGTCAATTCGCGGTCCGTGGCGGAATTGTGGACATTTTCTCATGGCAAACAACGCTGCCATTCCGGATTGAGTTCTTCGGCGACGAAATTGAATCGCTGCGCGAGTTCGACCTCGACACGCAGACGTCGGTACGCAGGCGCGAAGAAGCCAGCATCCTGCTGAGCGCGACTGACGATACGAGCGGGCAGGTTCGAGACTACATTGCTGATGACGCGCTCGTGATCGAACTCGAGCCAGCGTTGGAGCTTGGAGCTCCTGCGATGCCCGAAACGCCAGTCCGGCTCGGACCGGAAGAGGTTGCCCCTCCATTTCAGATTCAAATAAGCGAATCCTGGAATGGCGCTTCGCCTGACGCTCCCGAAGAAGATTTCTCCGGGGCATTCGTCGAATGCGACATCGGTGAATTTGCGGTCGGCGATTTCATGCTTGCAGAAACGAAGCGCGCACGATTTATCGCGCGCCTGAAACAGTGGCGCGACGAACAGGCAACCGTCGCAATCTATTTCCAAACCGAGGGCGAGATCGAACGTTTCCGCGAGATCATTCCGGCCGACGCTCTCGCCGATATCAATCTGCTGGAAGGAACACTAAGCCGCGGATTTTGGTTTCCGGCCGGAAATCTCGTCATTCTTTCCGCTAACGAATTGTTGGGGCGCTTCCCCATTCACGGCCGCCGGCAACTTCGCCGGGCAGAGCGACGCAATCGTGCGCAGATTGATTTCAGCGAACTCAATGAAGGAGAGCTCGTCGTTCATCTCGAGCACGGGATCGGCCGGTTTCTTGGCCTGATCGAAATGCCGAGCGCAACCGTTGTAGGGCAGGCGCATCGCCCGCCCGACGAGAAATTGGCTAGCGAAGCGCTGGCCCTGCAAAAGCAAAAAAGCGCCCAGGAAGTTCTCGTCCTCGAATTCGCTGACGAAGCGAAACTCTACGTCCCGTTAGAGCAGGCTTACCTGGTTTCGCGCTACGTCGGTGTTGGTAAAAAATCTCCACCCCTTAGTTCGCTGGCCGATGCGAGATGGGCCCGAGCGAAGAAAAATGCCACTGCCTCTATTTTTGACTACGCCGGAAAGATGCTGGCGCTGCAAGCGGAGCGGCAGACTCACCCCGGCCATGCCTTTGGCGCCGACACCAAATGGCAGGCGGAGTTCGAGCATTCTTTCCCGTATCGTGAAACGCCCGATCAGCTAAGCGCCATTATCGATACCAAAGCCGACATGGAACGGCCACAACCGATGGACCGCCTGATTTGCGGCGACGTTGGTTTCGGCAAAACTGAAGTTGCAATCCGAGGCGCCTTTAAAGCGGTGATGGATGGAAAACAAGTCGCGGTTCTCGCGCCGACTACTGTGCTGGCCCAGCAACATTTCGAGACATTTCGGCAGCGAATGCTCGATTATCCGATCCGGATCGAGATGCTGAGCCGGTTCCGTTCGCCAGGGGAGCAAAAGAAAGTTTTGCAATTATTGCGCGAGGGCGGGGTCGACATTGTCATCGGAACACACCGGCTCATCTCGGGCGACGTATCTTTCAAAAATCTCGGCCTGGTAGTGATCGACGAGGAACAACGCTTTGGCGTCCTGCACAAGGAGAAATTCAAGGAACTGTTCAAACTGGTCGATGTTCTTACCCTTTCGGCCACTCCGATCCCGCGCACTCTCTATCTCTCGTTAGTCGGTGTGAAAGACATGTCGACAATCGAAACGCCACCGCAAAACCGGCTTCCGGTCGAAACGGTCGTTTGTGGTTATGATGAACGGATCATTCGCGATGCCATCAATCGCGAACTGGAACGGCAGGGCCAGGTTTTTTTCCTGCACAATCGGGTGCAAACAATCGATAAGATCCGCGATCGCATTGCTGATCTTTGTCCAAATGCGCAGGTGGAATTTGGCCACGGCCAGATGGATTCCGATGAGCTGGAAGCGGTAATGCATCGATTTGTCGGCGGAAAAATCGACGTTTTGGTCTGCACTACGATCATCGAAAGCGGTCTGGATATTCCAAACGCCAATACCATTATCATTGATCGCGCCGATCGTTTCGGTCTGGCGGATCTGTATCAACTGCGCGGCCGCGTTGGGCGCGCCGAGCACAAGGCTTATGCCTACCTCTTACTTCCGCGCGAACTGATGATGGTTGGTGCCGCGCGCAAACGAATCAGCGCGATCAAACAGTATAGTTCGCTCGGCGCCGGATTTCGAGTCGCGATGCGGGATCTCGAGATACGCGGCGCCGGCAGCATTCTCGGCACTGCCCAAAGCGGCCACATCATGGCGGTAGGATTCGATTTATATTGTCAATTGCTCAAGCAGGCTGTCGCCCAGATTAAAGGGCAAAAAGCGCGTTGGCGCCTCGAAGTGGATTTACGGCTCGATTTCGTCGCTACCAACGAAGCCGAGTTTGTCCGCGGGGCTGGCCGCGTCTCCGCGTTTCTCCCTCGCAGCTACATAAGTGATACGACTTTACGGATCCAGGCTTATCGCCGCATCGCCGAAATCACGACTGCCGAACAATTAGAACGATTAATTAGAGAATGGCGAGATCGCTTTGGTCCCTTTCCCGAAGCCGTGGGAAATCTCATCACTTTTACCCGGATCAAACTCGCCGCCGCCGGAGAGGAGATTACGCGAGTAGAAACGCGTGAGGACAAACTGATGTTGACACGACGCGGAGATTTCATACTTGTAGCGGGCAAATTCCCTCGCTTAGTAGCTCCAGAAATCGAAAAGCGGTTGCCGGAGATCCTCGAGCTGCTTCGCAAACTCTGAAAAATATGGTTCGTCCCCTCGTATCTGTCCTGGCAGCGGCGGCACTGCTGTCAGTGTCACCGCTCTGTCGCGGAGCATTGGCCGCTGAACCCGAAGTCATTGATGGCATCGCCGCTGTCGTCCGCCTAGACGGTGCACCGAGTGGTGATGTTATTACCTATTCCGAGGTGCGAGGCGTGTCCGCTCCACAGGAAAGGCTCCTGCGCGACCAATACCGGGGCGAGGAGTTGGCCAAGAAAATCACGGAGGCGCGCACCGCGGCACTCAAGGATTTGATCGACCGCCAGCTCATCGTACAGGCGTTCAAAAAAGAAGGTTACCAGATTCCCGATCACTACCTCGACCAGCGGGTACAGGATATTATTCGCGAGAACTTCAACGGCGATCGCAACACCTTTATCAAAACACTACAGGCCCAGACTTTTACCCTTGGCGAATTTCGGAAGCTCGAGACCGAAAAAATGATTGTGTCGGCAATGCGGCACAAAAATGTTGAAGTCAACACCCTCATTTCGCCTAACAAGGTACAGGATTACTATCGCAAACATGCCGCAGAGTTCACCAGCAAGGAACAGGTTAAATTGCGCATGATAATGATCTCGGCGGGCACCACCGACCGGGCCGGGCAGAAAGCAATGGCGGAGGAGATTCTCGGCAAGCTCGTCAAGGGCGCCGAATTCGACCGCATGGCGCAGATTTATTCCGAAGACAGCACGCGGGATCTCGGCGGCGATTGGGGCTGGGTTGACCGCGGCACGCTGACCGCCCCGCTCGAGAAAGTCGCGTTCAGCTTGCGACTCGGTAAAGTCAGCAACATTGTCGAGGTCGGCGGTAACTATTACATTCTCAAAGTCGAAGATAGACGCGGCGGCGTTACCCGATCCTTTGCTGAGGTTCGCGATGAAATTGAGAAAAAACTCACCAGCGAAGAAGCGCAGGCGATGCAGGAACGCTGGCTCGCTAGCCTGCGCCAGAAAGCTTACATTAAGATGTATTGACGTCTTCTCCGACGCGTGCTGTCAGCATCACGGCCATTCGGCGTTCGGTGTTCAGCGTCCCGTGTTTACGATTCATGTCCCATTACAGGTCCTGAGGAGAACTCCTTAACGAACCGCTCGTTGCGCACGACCGCAACCTCCAAGAAAGTGTACGATGCCTCTCCGCATCGGAATCACTCTCGGCGATCCCGCCGGAGTCGGCCCGGAAATTATCAGGGCTGCCCTCACCTCTGAAAAACTGCCGCGTGACGTCGATTGTAAGGTGATCGGCGACGTCGGAAATGCGGTCGCCGGAACCCCGACAGAGGATTCGGCTCGGACAGCGCTCGCGGCAATGGAGGAGGCCGTGGCTCTGGCAATTTCCGGTGAAATCGACGCCATCGCGACCGCCCCGATCCACAAGGCGCGAATGGCCGAAATCGGATTCGGGTTTCCCGGCCAGACCGAATTCTTCGCCGCGCGTTCCAGGACAATAAACTACGCCATGCTCCTCACCGGAGGTATGATTACGGTTGCGCTCGTTACCACTCACGTTCCTTTTCGCGACGTTCCCGAATTGCTCAAAACATCTGAAATCGTCCGGGTGGGCAAGCTGCTCGACAATTTCCTCCGCCGTCGTGGAATCGCACAGCCCCGCATCGCCGTGGCGGGCTTGAACCCGCACGCCGGCGAATCCGGAAAGATCGGCCGGGAGGAGGTCGACGTCATTGCTGCTGCCATTGCCCAGCTCAACCATCAACTATCAACCATCAATCACCAACCATCTTATTTCGATGGCCCCATCTCTCCCGACACTCTCTTCTTTCAGCTCGCTAACGGGAAATGGGACGCCGCTCTCTGCATGTATCACGATCAAGGTTTGATTCCGTTAAAGCTTCACGCCTTTCATTCCGGCGTGAACGTCACCCTCGGCTTACCTTTTCCTCGCACCAGTCCCGATCACGGCACCGCCTTCGATATCGCCGGCAAAGGCATCGCCAGTCCCAATAGCATGATCGCCGCGATTAATCTTGCGGTAGAACTCGCGAAAACGAAAAAAGAATGACTTGAAAATTTCTCATCTCGCCCTGCTTTTCTCAATTCTCACAGTATTGATCTGGTCCAGCGCCGAACCACACGATCGTCTCACTTGGTGGCTCGAAGTATTCCCGGCGCTGGCCGCGCTGGTGATCTTATTTGCGACTTATCGACGCTTTGAATTCACAACCTTAACCTACACTTTGATTGCGCTTCATATGTGCGCGTTGTTTGTCGGTGGACACTATACCTACGCGCGCGTCCCACTATTCGACTGGCTAAAGCCGATCTTCGGCTGGCACCGCAACCACTACGATCGTCTTGGCCACGTCATGCAAGGCTTTGTCCCTGCCATGGTCACCCGCGAAATCTTCATCCGTTTGCACCTCCTGAACAGAAAACGCTGGCAACCATTCCTCGTCGTTTGCGTTTGTCTGGCCATTAGCGCCTTCTATGAGCTGATCGAATGGTGGACAGCCTTGGTCAGTGGCGATTCCGCAATCAGCTTTCTCGGAACGCAAGGCGACCCCTGGGACACACAGGAGGATATGTTTTGCGCCCTACTCAGCGCCATTGCAGCCATCGTTCTCTTGTCGCGAGTCCAGGATCGCGCGATCAATCGTCTGCGTGCTCAAAATATCAGCCACTAATGCCCACGAGCCACACGAAAATACTCATAGCACAGGCGTCTCGCCTGTGGGGTCTTGCCTGCTGATGTCTACGTTTTTCTTTTCGTGTCCTTTCGTGTGATTAGTGGGCCACCATCTTCATTGTGAATCTGGCCAAGTACGTCAGCGTTTTTAACATCGGGTTGCAGAATACCTTCGTTTATCGCTGGAACTACTTCCTGCGTGCCCTTTTTGGCCTAATTCCGCTTGCCGGCACCGTCTTTCTCTGGCGCGCGATTTTTCAAGAGCCGGGCGGCAAAGGCTTTGGCGGCTACGATTACGGCTCGATGATCTACTATTATTTACTAACGATCCTTGTATCGAATCTCGTCACGCCCACCGAAGATGACTGGCAAATCGCCGCGGATATCCGTGAAGGCCAGATCAACTCCTTCCTCACCAAACCGCTGAATTATCTCGGTTATCGTACCGGAATCTTTCTGGCCGGCCGATTGGTTTACACGACTGTGACCATCATCCCGATCGCGCTAATCTTCTTTTACTTTCGCGACTACATCAGACTGCCTTCGGATATCGCCACCTACCTTCTGTCGATTAGTTCGCTAATCATGGCGGCGTTTATTCAGTTCTTCATTACCTATTCATTGGCGATGATGGCGTTCTGGATCCTCGAAATCTCTACCATTGTCTTCATCGTCTACTCATTCGAGTACTTCCTCGGGGGCCAGATGTTCCCTGTCGATATCATGCCCGTCGGCGTCCAAGCCGTCATGAAATGGCTGCCCTTCTACTACGAATTATTCTGCCCGATCGCTATCTTCCTCGGCCGGCTCCAAGGCGCCGAGCTAGTCCAAGCCTTTGCTATTCAATCATGCTGGCTCGTCGTCACTTGGGCCGTCGCCCAGTTCATGTGGAAACGCGGCCTTGGCCATTACCAGGCCGTTGGTGGGTAAAATCTAATCGCGGGTCGCAGGCAACCCTGCGGCTTTCCAAGCTTTGAAGCCGCCGGCCATGGATTTGACGTTTTTGTAGCCCATGCGCTGCAAGCTTTCGGCGGCGAGGGCGGAGCGGCCGCCGCCGCCACAGTGAGTGATGATCGGGGTGGAAAGATCCGGTGCGGCTTCTTCGATCTCCAATTCGACTGTTCCACGACTGAAATTTTTGGCGCCGGGAATGTGGCCTTTTTGCCATTCATCGAGGTCGCGCACGTCGATGAGCAGGGTGTCGCCGCGTTTCAGCTCGGACGCGGCGTCTTGCGGGGAGATTTCCTGAATATTCTTCTTCGCCTCCGCGACCAGCTTTTCGAATCGAGCGTGCTCTGCCATCAAACTTAACTGTATCCGCAGATTTTGCAGATTTCCGCAGATTTCTTAGGAGACGTTGTCCTACTCATAGCGCAACGCTTCGATCGGATCGAGCGCGGCTGCTTTACGTGCAGGATAAAAGCCGAAGAAGATGCCGACGGCAGCGCTAAAGAGGAACGCTACCACGATCGAGCTGATCGAAATCAGAGTCGGCCACTGCGCGTAGACCGACAACAACTTCGAGGCACCAATCCCGAAAATGATTCCGATGATGCCGCCGACTGAGCTGAGGGAAACCGCTTCGATCAGAAATTGCATTAGAATATCGCTACCGTGAGCGCCGACGGCGAGGCGCGTCCCGATTTCGCGGGTTCGTTCCGTCACGCTTACCAGCATGATGTTCATGATGCCAATACCACCGACGACGAGCGAAACTCCGGCGATCGAACCGAGTAAAATCGTCATCACTGCGGTAGTGGCGGTAGCGGCTTCTGCGATTTCCTGTTGCGTCCGAACAGTAAAATCGTCGTCGCGGCCCGGCCGGATATTATGCCGCTGCCGCAGCAACGCGATGATCTCCTGTTGCGCCGGTGTCATTTGCTTCGCATCGCCCACCTGAACATCAATATTGCGGAGCGTGGTCCCGCCGAGCACACGCTTCATCGCGCTGGTGAAGGGCATCACCACGATGTCATCCTGATCGATGCCCTGGGTAGTAAATCCGCGCGAGGTTAAAATCCCGGTAATAACAAACGGCACGTTTTTGATTCGCAAAATCTGGCCGATCGGGTTGTCGTTGCCGAAAATTTCAGTCGCGGTTGTTCGGCCGACCACACACACTTTGTTTGCGCTGCGGACGTCCTGTGGAGTAAAGGGCGCGCCTTCTTCGAGCGACCATTGTTTAAGATCGAAGTATTCGGCCGACTCCCCAAAAATGCGGGTAAACCAATTCTGATTGCCAGCCGCCACTTGGGTGGTGGAAATAACTTCTTCGCTTACATTTGTCACACCAGTGACCTCGCGTCGTATCGCGTCAGCGTCTTCTAGCTTGAGCGTACCCGCTCCACCCCAGCCGGTCCGGATTCCGCTCGCAGTCGTGCTGCCGGACGAAACAATAATGATGTTCTGACCGAGACTCGCGATCTGCGCTTCCACCTGCGCCCTGGCGCCGTTGCCGATTCCCACCATCGCGATGACCGCCGCGACGCCGATAATGATCCCGAGCGCCGTCAGGACGGAACGCATTTTGTTTCGGCGCAACGCGCGGAATGCAATGTTGAACGTCGATTCGATTCTCACTCTGTTACTCCGCTGTTCCAATTCTCCAGTTGTCTTTGGGCACCGAGTCGCTGAGAAACCAGTCGATCGTCCAGAACCAGGCCGTCGCGCATCACGACGTTGCGTTTCGCATAAGAAGCGATGTCCGGTTCGTGCGTCACCATGATGATGGTAATGCCGCGATCGTTCAATTGCTGAAAGATTCCCATGATTTCGACACTGGTGCGGCTGTCGAGATTTCCGGTCGGCTCATCCGCCAGCACAATTTCGGGATTGTTAATCAACGCCCGCGCGATTGCGACTCGCTGCTGTTGTCCGCCGGAGAGCTGGCTCGGGTGATGATCTTCGCGTCCGGCCAATCCGACTGAGGCGAGCACCGTGTCCGCACGCTCACGCAATTGAGTGTTGCTCAGGTGGTGTTCGCCGTAGAGCAAAGGCAGTTCAACATTTTCCCGGGCTGATGTCCGCGCCAACAGATTAAAACTTTGAAACACGAATCCGATCTTGCGGTTTCGAATATCCGCCAACTGATTGCGATTAAGCCCCGAGACATCGGCATCATCCAGAACGTACTGACCGGAAGTAGGACGATCGAGGCAGCCGAGAATGTTCATCAAGGTTGACTTGCCTGAACCACTAGCGCCCATCAGGGCGACGAATTCGCCACGTCCAATCTCGAGCGAAACTCCGCGCACGGCCGGCACCTCGACATCGCCCGTCCGATACGTTTTGCGAACGTCGATGAGCCTGACCACTTCCCCGTTTTTCATAAGTCGGCACGAGTTTGCCTATCCTGGAAAAAATCATCCACTGGAAGCCGATGCCACTGTGGCGGCGAGAGGTGCTTCCGCACGTCCGAGAGTCCGGGAGGAGACAAAGATCGTCCCTCCGATATCTTGGCGCCGCTCATGGGAATCTCCGGGGTCCGCTGAACGGATTCGCCGCGGGTGAAGTGCTCGGTGGGGAAGTTGCAAGCTCTGCGGTTACGATCTGATCACCTTCTTTCAAACCGTCCGTCACCTCGGTGACAACGCCGTCACTGATTCCAGTCTTAATTTGAACCGGTTTCGGCCTCCCACCTGACAAAATATAGACGGTCCGTGCCCCGCTGGGAGGCCGGCGGCCGCCACCGCTGCGTTGTCCTTGTCCTGGCGAGCCGCCTGGCTTGGCAGCCGAAGCTTTTGCTTCGGGCGTTGAGGCGTCCGCCGGTCGATAACGCAGGGTTGCGTTTTTGACCTGCAATACATTGTCATGATGCGCGATCAAGATCGATACGTTCGCGGTCATGCCCGGCTTTAATTTCAAATCCGGATTGTTGACGCCAATCACCGTGTCGTAGGTGACAACATTTTGCACTGTGATGGGCGCATTGCGGACTTGGACAACCTTGCCGTGAAAGATGCGCTGGGGAAATGCATCCACCGTAAAATCAACATCCTGATCGACCTCCACTGCGCCAACATCGGCCTCCGCCACGTTGCTATCGATTTGCATTTTCGTCAGGTCATTTGCGATCGTAAAAATCACCGGCGCCTGCAAACTGGCAGCAACCGTCTGGCCGACATCCACACTGCGCGAAATGACGACGCCATCCACGGGCGAAGTGATCGTGCAATGCTCGAGATCGGCTTTTGCTCTATCGAGCGCGCCCTGTTTGATCTTCACGTTGGCCTCCGCCTGATGGAGGTTTGCCATCGCCTGATCGAGATCCTGTTGTGACGAATTCTTCTGCGTGAACAAGGTTTGAGTGCGGGAAGCATTCAGCTTCGCCAACTCCAACGCCGCTTGCGCGCTGGCCAGATCACCCTCCGCCTGAGTGACTGCTGCTTGAAACAACATTGGATCGATCTGGGCAACGACCTGGCCTGCTTTCACCTGGGAATTAAAATCGACAAACAACTTCGCGATATTGCCGGAAACCTGACTTCCAACCTGCACGTTAACGACGGGATTCAAGGTCCCCGTAGCGGTGACGGCTTGAGTGATCGGCCCACGTGTCACGGTGGCAGTTTGAAATTGTGAAGACCCTGATCGTTCGCGCCGGACAACAAAAAACCCGATCGCGATGAGCGCGGCGACTGCAACGATGATGCTGTTGCGACGATTCATTGGTTGTGATGCTGCTGGATGTAGCCTTACTTCTATGACAGCCTAAACACGTGCGCCGTTACATCGAAATTTACCGTATCATGCTGCGCAACTCGCTCATTCGCGAGATGAGTTTCAAAGCCAACTTCCTTCTCTGGATGGTTGTGGAAGTGCTTTGGTTCCTCGGCCAGATCGTCTTCTTCACTATCATTTTTGGCTCTGTCAATCGCATCGGTGATTGGTCGAAGTGGGAAGTCGTTCTGCTCGTCGGCACGCACCAGATCATCGCGCAACTTTTTCAGGCATTCTTTTTCGTCAATGTCGCAAATGTTCCGGAATTAGTGCGCACCGGGAAACTGGACTCGCTTCTCGTCCTTCCGATCGATAGCCAGTTCGCCGTTTCAACGAAGCAATTTGGACTCGACAGCGTGGTCAACGCCATCCTCGGCGGGGTCGTGGTTGTGATTTCGCTGACCCGTCTCGGAGTGATGCCGCATCCCATTCACATTCTGCTCTATCTCGTCGCGATCGGATTTGGAATTGCGATCCATTATTCCATCATGCTGAACCTGGCGGCGGTAAGCTTCTGGATCGTGCGGGCCCAGGGACTGGTTTATGGTTATTTCAACTTTCTCAACATCGCCCGCTATCCGGACGTGATTTATCCGCGCCTGTTCCGGCTGATCTTTAGCTGGATCATCCCGGTAGTAATTGTCGCCAATATTCCAGCGCGGGTCTTGATCAAGTCGCTCGGACAGCCCGTCCCGTTGATGTTGCAAATGATTGCGGCGTCACTAATCATCTTCTGGTCGTCACGCGTTTTTTGGCGATTCGCCCTCCAGCGCTATTCCAGCGCAAGTTCCTAGGCGAAAAGGCCTTTGGGCGGCCCTAAATCTTCCCTTGCACCACGGTAGATTTGTTCTTAATTATGCGCTCTCCTCGCGCCGCCAACGCGTCGCGAGATTTGATTTTTATGGCCAAGTCGAAGAAAAAAGCCACCCCTCATAAGTCAAAAAAGCCTGCTGCCCGCAAGCCTGCCAAGCTCGCGAAGAAGGCTGCCAAGCGCCCCGCTGGAACTAAGGCCAAGGCGAAGCACGGCGTAGCCCGGCCAAGAGCGGGCCGCATGCACACGTCGGATTCGCCGACAGAGATTTTCCGTGACAACCACAAACCGCGGCGACTTGACGCTTTCACCAAAGCGCAAAAGGAAAAATTGCTGCAATTGCGCGATGCTATGGTCGATTCCATGGCTGGTGTCGCGCAAGACACGTTGCGTTCGCGTGCAGAAGGAAGCGAGGCCTCTGCTTTCGGGATGCATCAGGCCGACGCCGGATCGGATGCGTACGATCGCGATTTCGCGCTCAGTCTGCTTTCACAGGAACAGGACGCGCTTTACGAGATTGATCAGGCGCTCAAGCGAATCGAACTGGGCACTTATGGCATCTGCGAAATGTCGGGTAAACCGATTCCGCGGGCGCGTTTGGAAGCAATTCCCTTTGCTCGGTTCACCGTCGAATGTCAGTCGCAATTGGAGAAACAAAATAAAGCCTCCCGCGTCCGGCAATCGGTCACTTCGCTTTTCGGTTTAACCGAAGAAGAAGCGCCTGAGACCGAAGAAGAAGAGCAACCGGCGCCCACGGCGGAAAAGGAATAGGATTTTGCTAGGAAATTATGGCGCAGGAAATCATCACACTGGAATGCACCGAGGCCAAAGCGTTGGGTAAACCCCCCTCCCGTTACATGTCGACCCGGAACAAGAAGAGCCCACGGACGCCAAATCGGTTGGAAAAGAAAAAATACAATCCGTTTTTGAAAAAACATACCCTTCACCGGGAGGTCCGCTGATCTGATGCAACCAAAGACCGCCAAACGCCGCTCTGCTTTCCGGCGCGCCAATCGCAGCATGCCCCGACGTCGGATCGATATCGCGACTGAAGCAATCGATTACAAGAATCCGGATCTGCTGAAAAAATTCGTGACCGAGAGCGGGAAAATTCTGCCGCGTCGTGTCACTGGCATGCCGGCGCACATGCACCGCAAGATCACGCGCGAAATCAAACGCAGCCGTTCCGTGCTGCTGATGAAGTAGCTGTAGAGGCGGTCGATGACCGCCGGGTTGCAGAGCGCGTGCGCTTGTGCCAAGCGCTTGTTTCTGAGATTCGACGTTTGACACAGACCCCACTACAACGCCGAGAAGTTCGAATAACAGGCGTCGTTTCCCAGAAACAAGCTACAATTGATTCAATACCTCCGCGATCCGTTCCATCTCCGCGAAACTGTTGTAAAAATGCGGACTCACCCGAATCCAGGCGCGATTCTCGCGGTCGATACGCAATGAAACAACGATGTCGTTTTTCGCGAGCGCGTCGATGAATTTTTCAGAGGCAACCCTACGCGGACGAAAGGTCAGGAAGCTGGCGTGATCTGCGCTTCCATCGGGACTGAGAAATTCAAAATCCGCTGGATCAAGTTTGCTTTTCAGAGTTGCAATCAAGGACAAAATCCGCCCCGAAATTTTCGAAAGGCCGACGTCGCTCAGGAGCGCAATCGCTCCCTGCATTCCGGCAATCGGAATATTGTTGTAGCCACCGGGTTCAAATTTCCGCCCGCCGTTTTCGTATCTGATTTCGCGCTGCGCAACGAAGTTCGGGGACTCCACATTCCATCCGCCAACCATCATCGGTCGCAGTAATTCACGTCGGCTCTTTTTCACAAAAAGAATCCCCGCGCCCGATGGTCCGAGCATCCACTTCTGCGCACCGGCGCTGAGAAAATCGACGTTCCTTAGCGGGATGGGAAACGCCCCGACTGTTTGAATCCCATCGACCGAAAATAAGATGCCGCGTTCTGCGCACATTTTGCCAATCGTCTCAACGTCAATTCGGTATCCGCTGGCGTTATTCGCACTCGCGAGTGCGACCAAGCGCGTTCGCTTCGTAAGAACGCGCTCCACAATTTTCGGCGTAATCTCGCCGAGTCGTTCCGTTTGAAGCAACACCGGGGTAACGCCGTATCGCTCTAGGCCGAGCCACGGATAAACGTCAGCAGGATAATCATCCAGATAACAGACGACCTCATCACCTACCTTCCAGTCCAAGCCGTTTGCCACGGCGTTCAGCCCGCTCGAAGTCGGTCCGCTAAGGGAAATTTCCTCCGTCTCTGCCCCCAGAAAATCCGCCAGTAACCGACGAGTATCGGCGATGAAATCAAGTGCTCTATCGAACTGTTTCTCGTTAGTGGAAGCGTCCTCAATCGCATCCCGCATCGCCTCAGCCACGCGACGCGGCAACGGCGCATCGGCAGCGTGCGCGCAATAAATTTTCCGCGCGCAAATCGGAAATTCGCGCTGGCGAAAGTCTTCGTTCGTATCCAGCTCGGCGATCACGTTTTCTTGCGCGTGCGTTCGCCTTGCTCGATCAATTTCCAAAACTCTCGCCTTTCTTTCAGTTGCTCGTCCTCACCCGTCGGTAGCTTGGTGCGGAAGAGAAAATCGCGCAGCGTGTTTTTGTGAAGGACCCGATGCACGGTGATGCCTTCCGGCGTCTTTTCGAAATAGATACGATAATCTTTGGCGCGATAGCGATAAAGTTTTTTTCCGCCGCGCTCGAGCAATCCAAACCTACTGCTGTCGAGATTATCCAGATCCTCGGGCAAAATCTGAAACTCAGCGAGAAGATCGAGCTGCAATGTTTTTGGCAGTGCCGACATCTCCGCCGCGCTTAGTTGGTTGAAAACGATTTGGAACATTGGTTGGGGTTGAAGCGTGAAAGAGCTACCGCATTGTACTGTTCAAAGTTTATTCGCGCACCGCGATCGGATGGTTGTCCGCTTCATCGCTTCAATTCGTTTCAACGCTTTACACATAAACTCGACGCACGCGCGCGCCAATTCGCGTCATGATTTCCCATGTGATAGTATGAGCGCGATCGGCCAATTCGGTGCAACTGACTTCTTCGTCGCCCTGCCGACCCATCAACACCACTTCATCGCCCACCGCTGCCGCAGGCAGATGCGAAATATCGATCATCATCAGATCCATCGTTACCCGACCCAGGAGCGGACAGCGGTGACCTCGAACCAGCACTGAGATTCCCCGATTGGAAAGGTGACGCGGGTAACCATCGGCGTAACCACAGGAAAGAGTGGCCACACGCATTTTTTTTGGAGTGATAAAAGTGCGGCCGTAACTGATGCCGTGTCCGGCCGGCATGTCGCGGATGAGGACGATCCGAGCCTTCCACGTCATTACTGGATGCAAGGCGCTTTGAAATTCCGGCAACGATGAAACGCCGTAGATCAACATTCCTGGCCGCACGATTTCGAACGGCTCCTTGGCGAAGGCGAGCACACCCGCGGTTTGAAGCACATGCGCTTTGTAATCACCGGGAACCTCGGCGCGTAATTGTCTGATCAATCTGGCGAAGCTATCTAATTGTCCGCGCGTGAATTCTTCGTCCTGATCAGACACCGTAAGGTGGGTCGAAACGCTGTGAATTTCGACATTCGAGAGCGCATGGACTTCCTTGAAAACGGCCACTGCCTCTTTCTCTAACGCGCCCATCCGTCCCATGCCGGTGTCGATTTTGAAAATGATCGGAACTTTCCGCCCGCCGGTGACGCGATCGAAATCCTGTGCCTCCTCCAAGGTTGAAACCGAAGGGATGAACCGGCGCTCCGCGATCGCCGGCCGTTCTTTGGGCAGGGCTGGTCCAAGAATCGCAATTGGATTTTGGACCGCGCCGCGCAGCGCAGTTGCCTCTTCCAGATTGGCGACACCGAAAATGTTCGTTTGATCAGCGATGGTCCGGGCCACCTCGATCATCCCATGGCCGTACGCATTCGCTTTGACGACTGCGAGAAATTCCACCCCGGGCCCAAATTTCTGGCGTACAAACGCTACGTTACGACGCAACGCGCCCCGATCGATCTCGGCCCAACAGCGGTAGTTCTCTTTCATCGTATTTGCGCGCGGTGCGGGGTAGTAATGTGGGGTTCGCGAAGGTAAATCGGAGCGAGCGGCGCGCGAGCAAGATTCTGCGGGAATCTTTGCGCGCGCAGACAAAGCAATCTGGCCGAAGGAAAACGCAGCTGCACTGCTGTGAACTGTCGCAATTCATCCGATGTGTAAATCGGAATTGTTGTGATCGATGAGATGCGCTCATTCATTTCGTTTTGGGAAAGCAACTCTGGATCCGTTGCACACAAACCCCCGCTGATGGTGGCGAAGAAAAGCGATGCGCGTTTCGCGTCCCCGATCACAATGTATTCGTTTTCTTCCGAGATGCCGCTGAGGGATGAAAGTCCTGTGAGTGTGGCTCCCGTTGTCGCCTGCAAGCCAATGGCCGCGGAAATGGCAATCCGCGTTCCAGTGTAGGAGCCCGGACCAAGACCCACCACGATCGCTTCCGGTGCACCCTGCTCACGGATGATTTCATCGACTGCGGCAAAAAATGGTGCGGAATTTCGTCGATCGTTCGGCCAATCACGCGCGCAAAAAATTTTGCCCTCGTTAACAAGCGCGATCGTGCCGCGGCGACTCGAAAGATCGAATCCGAGCAATTTCATGCCAAGCCAGAGAGGTCGATTCGACGTTGATTTTCCGACGCGATCTCAAACCTGATCCAATGAGCTTGCAGCGGGATCGCGTCGCCAAATCGATCGGCCCACTCGATCACACTCACGCCATCGCCGAAGATAGTCTCGTCAAATCCGATCGCCCACAGCGCCGTCAAATTTTCGATTCGATAAAAATCGAAATGATAAATGGGTAACCGGCCACCGCGATATTCATGCAGAAGGGTGAATGTCGGACTGGTCACGACCTGGTTTGAGCCCAATCCCCTTACCAGTCCCTTTACGAACTGGGTTTTGCCCGCACCCAAATCTCCCACCAGAGCCAGCACGTCCCCCGCTTTTATTTTTTCTGCAAGGCGCGCCCCGGCCCCTTCCGTTTCAGCGGCGCTGACAGAAATGAACATAACCGTGGAGGAATGTTTGATCTTTGATCTTTGATCTTTGATGCAGGTAGCCAATGCGCGTAAGCCCCAGTTTTGGAAATTTCCTGCGCCACGTTCTTTCCAGGCGAGCGCGATCGCGCCGCGAAATGGCAAACAATAGTTCATAATCTTCGCCATCGGATATTGCCTGTTGCACAGTGCAGCCGTGCGAAACCGGCAGTGCGCGCTCATCAATCGAGAACGCGAGCCGGCTTGCATGTGCCAACCGTGGCAAATCGGCCCCCAGTCCGTCGCTCAGATCCATCATCGCGTGCACTTTGAAATTTGCGGTCAACCAGCGCGCTTCTTCAATCCGGGCGACGAAATTCCAATGCCGCCGGCGAATCGAGCCACCCAATTTTCCGGTTACAAAAAGGTCGTCGTTGGCTTTTCCACCGCTGCGCAAGATGCAGCGGTCGGGCTCGACAAACCCTGCCACACTGACGACGACTACGGTTGGGCCATCGGTGTCACTGGTTTCACCACCAACGATGGCAACTTCGAAATATCGCGCGGCCTGATTAAGACCGCGATACAGATCACGCACCCACATGACTTCTTTTTTACCCGCGATGACGAGGGTGATAAGAGCGAACTGCGGGACCCCCGACATCGCGGCGAAATCACTCAGCCCTCGCATCATCGCTTTCCAGCCGACCGCACGGGCACTGCTTCCCGCGACAAAATGAATTCCTTCAACGACGCAATCGCTCTTTAGCAGCAACCAGTCTTCGGCACCGCCGAATTTCACCGCCGCGCAATCATCGCCGGCTCCAGCAATGACCCGCGAATTCTCTTTCAGGTGCGGAAGAATCTGGGCGAGCAGCCGATCTTCGCCGAGTTCCCGCAGCGACCGCATCATGGTTGCATTGTGCCAGGGAAGGCGAGCGCGAGAAGAGTGATCGCATTAAAGATTGCGTGCATCGTCATTGAGACGAGCAGTGATCCACTCCACTCGTACGCCAGAGTAAAACAAGCTGCGAGAACAAACAGCGGTGCGAATGACGGCAAATGAGCGTGAACTGCGGCAAAAAGCAGAGCGGAAACAATGAGACCGATGCTGCGCCCAAGATAGCGGCGCATCACTCCATAAAGGAAGAATCGGAAAATGAACTCCTCTGCGATCGGCGCCACCACCGTCGCCAGCAAAATGATGATTATCCGTTGTTCCATCGATTGCGACCCGTTGAACAGCTCGATGATCCCTTGCCGGCTCGAACCTGATCCGAGCACGCGGGCGGTCAACCAGTCGGCAAAGATGATAAGTGGGTAGGCAAAAATCAGGAGAATCAGGCCGGTGATAAGAGTCCTGGCAAAACCGAGCTTGGCCAGTCCGGTCAGTTCCGTGATGTTGAAGCGCCGCAGTTTCAAAAACGCCACCACAAAGAAAACTATGCCGATCGAGACAACGGCATTGAGGATGAGGTCGGGCGTGCGCAGGCGAACAATTTGGACGGAGCTCGCGCCGAGACTGCTGAAACCAAAGACGCCGATAAGAAAAGTCGCCAGCGCTACTTCCGCGAGCCCGAATGCGGGATTGGTTGCCAGCACCTCGCGATCGCGACGGTTAATCTGGCGCAGAAGCGCAATGTAAATGTAAACACTCGCGATCAGGAACAGTGCATTCGTAAGCGAACCGAGTGCGCTGAGAAAATCGTCGCCGCCCATGTTTGAGTTTCGTCGCCAGGCTCCTAAGGAGCGTAGTAACTCGGGAGGAAATAGGCGCGACCGCTCTCGAGCTGCGGCAGGAGTTGTTTGGGCAATTCAATTTGCAGCTTCGATTGGTTGGTCTCCCCCAATGCGCGCAAGAAACGACCCAGCGTAAACGGCGGAGCATATCTCACTACCGCCGCTTCGGGCGCGCCGCCCAATTGTTTTGCTTTGGCATACGCATCCTCGATCTGCCCAACTCCATCAATCAACTTATTTTCCAGTGCTTCCTTCCCTGAAAATATGCGGCCGTCGGCAATCGAATTGCGCAAACCATCGGCCGGGAGATTGCGTTCTTTGGCGACGATCCCCAGAAATTTATCGTACGTTTTCATCACAAAGCTCTGCACCAATTCACGCTCCTCCGGCGTCATCGGACGCGCGCCGTTGAGGAGATCCTTAAACTTTCCGCTTTTGAAAACAACAGCGGCGAGTCCCACCTTATTGAAGAGCTGCTCGTAGTTCAGGGTCTGAATGATCACGCCGATGCTGCCGGTGATCGTCGTCTCGTTAGCCATGAGATATTTTCCGCCGCACGAAACGTAATACCCTCCGGATGCAGCCAGTGAGTCCATGTAAACTACTACCGGTTTGCGCGCCCGTGTTTTGACCACAGCATTATAAATTATATCCGAGGCGGTCACTTCGCCCCCGGGAGAATCGACCTCCAGAACGACGCCTTTGACTCGATCGTCGTCGCGCGCTTGCTGCAATGCCATGCGCAGGTCGTCTACCATATTGTCGCTGGCGCTGCCGGGTATGGAACTGCTGATCAAACCGCGCAGGACGATCACTGCGATCCGATCGGAGACGCCGCTGCCGCCACGCTGCACAATGATTTCACGGAATTTCGTAATCGGCTCTTCGCGCGCGGCGCCCGTGGTGACACGTCCAAGAACAGCAATGGCCAGGAAAATATTAAGGATGGCACTCGCGCAAAGCGCGACAAAGAGAAAGAGCGTAAGGCAGCCCAGCTTACGATTTGCCATGATGATCACGTGAAACTGGCGGAAAAGTGCGATGGGAACAAGCGGTTTTGTAGCACGGGCATCTTTGTGTGGCCAACGGGCGTCTTGCCGGTTGCTTAGAGCCCCGCCTTGCCTCCAGACTGCCGTTATTTTTATAAGCCAGCGGCTGCCGAGAGTCGCAAGCTCATTTACAAAAATCGGCGGTTCCGAGCCGGACTGGCGTCAGTTGCAGCCGCTTCTAGGTAACCCCAACACGTGGGCTGACACTTGCCCAGGAATGACGAGCTCACCCTGCCGGGCCTTGATAAATACCAGTACTGGCTTAAATTACTAGAATCCAAAATACCACTCGGAAACGAAATTAAGAATGGCCGTTTTTCCGCTCACATTTGAATTTCTTAGATCTGTTTAAGCTTTTGCAAGCAAACTACATAGGACTAGCGCTGCAAGGGTGGCAAGACTCGCCTTCCCAGGAACGGCCGGGGCTTGGAAGCTGCTTAAAAAGCGGATCATGAATGGAAACGGACATTTAACCGTCAGCACTTCCTCGGCTAAACGCGTCCGCAGACCCAAATCAAACGGCCGTAAGCCAAAAACACGCTCTCGGAACGGTAACGGCGCAACCAAGTCCGCCGTGGTTTCCCATGATCTCCCAGCTGCCGGCACCCTGGCCCGCACGAAGGCCTTGCTCCTGGCAGCTCTTCGGGTTTGGGAACTAAAGCATCGCGTCGGCGACTAGCCTCAACTACGTGGTTCGACCTTTACGTAGATTTCCCGCGGCGCGCTCCTGAAATACTTGAATAGCGCCGGGCACAGCCAGCCTTCCTGATTGAATTCCGGGCTGTAATACCAGTCCCCGTTCGATTCCGCTCGACGCCTTTCCAGTTTGAAGCTTGCGCTGAGAAATTGTCCGGCGTTGAAAAATCGCGCGAAATCCGTGCTGCGCATCCGGAATATTCGCCGTCGCCTTGTCGATCAACGAATCAATTCCGGCAATGAACGGGCTCCTTGCTGAGGTCAACCGACGCATCATCGAATACCCAGAGGCCCTCGTATTTGTAAGGCACAATCACCATCAACGAATTCATCGCATCGTTTTCTCTTCGATGTTCCGAGCGCAGCAGACTAAATGCAACGACCAGCCCAATCACTACGAGCGCGACCACAAACACCATTGATTTCATTTGCTTCACTTCGGTGAGGAGAAGTTGCATCGCGCGGTCGGTAGCGGCATCTTCGCTCCGCCGAATGCGCCCGTAGCTCAGCCGGATAGAGTAACGGATTTCTAATTGAAAGAGCGTGTTTTGCGTAGTTTTTCGTGGGGCTACACAGCCTTACCGACGCGGGGCTTTTACGCGCTTTCAGTTAGCGCGGGTTTGCGAAGCTTTGCGGCGTTTTACACGAAAACTGAATTGCACCGTAGAAAGTCGCCGTGAATTTCAGCCAGCCGGTGGAGCGGAGGCACCAGTACCCCCGGGAAGCGGCGGGCTTCGGCGCGCGCTGGGGCCCCAGTTTTGGATTACCGAAATAAAACTAAACTGAATCAGCGACCGTTGTCGCAATGAAATCGTGGTGCAAACGGCGCGCGCCTGAAAGTCCTCCGGGGACGATTCGATGCGATGGCGCATCGTCTGGCATCTGTTTTCCAAGTCGGTTATCTGGGCGGCCAATAATGGCACGCCATTACCGGAAATCGCGATACTTGGGACAAATCCGCAAACGACGTCTTCAGAGCGCTCTTAATCTTTGCACTAAAATGTAGTATAAGTACATCCTGTTTCGGTTTGCTGGTGCAGAGGGAAGGGGCCGCACCGCGGTCGATTGACACTGCAAGAGTTAAACCTACACCGCAAACTCCGATCACCTAATGCTATTTTTGGCGCCCATAACAGAGTCACACCCGCCGTGCGTGTGACATCGCCACCTCCGAGCGTACACGGTCCTTCCCCTTTTTGTCACAACCGACTAATTTTCAGCCGAAACGGCAGCCTGAAACGGTGGTTGGCCGGAATCAGCAGTCTCAGCGCGGACTTGAGGTGACGAGAGGTTCGCTCCACCGCCCGGCATTTCTGCGCTCATCGGCAACGTGACTTCGAAACGGGTGCCTTGCTGCGCTTCGGAATGCACCTCGACGTGGGCCCCAAGCAGTTCGGCGAATTCCTTGCAAATCGCCAGGCCAAGGCCCGTTCCGGTCACAGCGCTTGTGGATTGATCCCGGCTAAACTCGCCGAACAGGGCTTCCATGTCCGCGACGGCTATCCCGATGCCTGTATCAGCCACCACGATCTTCCAGCTGGTCTCTCCAGATGCTGCAAAGGAAATGCCGACGTATCCCGCTCGTGATGGCTTTCGGTATTTGATGGCGTTCGAAAGGAGATTGGCGGCGATTTGTTTCAGTTTCAATTTGTCGCTGACGATTTCACCCAGCGTAGAGTCACACTTGCTTTCGAATTCCAAACCTTGTTCTTCGGCCACGGGCTTCCACTGACGGACGATTTCCTCAAAGAGCTCCGGCAGGGACAATCGTTCCACTGTCAATTGCGAATGCCCGGCGATGAGCGCGGAGTACTCAAGCAGGTCGTTTAGTATCCGACTCATGTCAGAAAGCATCCGCGAGCAGGTCGCACCGATCTCCAGCTTCTGTTGTTCATCCGCTTCTTCTCCCAGCAGCTTGTTCGCCAGTGTCAGGGCATTAAGAATGTTGCGGAGTTCGTGCGCGACCGTGCGCGTGAGTCGCTTCCGGCAGTCGGTTGCCAGCTCGAGTTCCTGATGCGTCTTTTGGATCGCCCTCTGCTGCTCGTTAACGAATTGCACGACGGAATCGCAGGTCACGCGGTGAAAAAAGTCGTGAATCAGCGTCGCAGCTTGGGCGCATTCTTCCACGGAGTGTTCGGGATGCTCCCGCGCAAATTCGGGTAGGACTGTCTGGGTGAGCACCCGCCGGATGATGTAAAATGTGCGCAGCGCCCGGCACCTCAGGACTTTCCCTGACCAACTGCATCGATGTCCGACCGATTGCGTCCCGCTGCTGGCGCACATACTCCGCGAACGACGAGAGGAAAGAAATGCGGGAGGTTGCCTGCGCCATAATTATTTGAGAAGTGCTGCGGTCCCTCCGTCCGGTGTCGTTCGATCTTTGGTCATGCCAAGCGCAATTGCGCCAGCGAGGCGTATGAGCCGCCACTCAGGTTCGGGATGATCGTGAGTTCCAGAGTAGCCACGTCTTCGAAGTCGACTCGATATTCCTCGATCTCCTTAGTCGCTCCCGATGGACTGAAGTGAAACTGCTGGCGAACGATCTCGCGCGACGGACGGTCTGCCGTTGGCGACCAACGCAGGATGAACTCCTGCGTGCGTGCCTCGTTCTCTTCTCGGAACAGCAAGCGGATGCACATGAGCTTCTGCGGCCTGTCGAAGAGGAGGCGGACCGTCTGTTGTCCGGCGCTCGCTGCACGCCATCCTGTTGCGATATCGGGCAACAGCGCTGATTCGATGGGATGCGCCGTGTCTTCCGATGTGACTTCGACTCGGGCCAGGGCTTCCACGTCGAGCCAGCCGCTGCTTTCTCGCTGCGGCTGAGAACTGATTCGTTTTCGCATTGGTTTTAATCCCTTAATCGTCAGAGCCAACTCTAACATGCTCCATAACTGCTTTCTGGGCCAGTCTGTTCATACGCTGGGGTGAAAGCGGTTGTATCGTCGCTGATGGCCCAAAACCGCGTCGTGGACTTTCGCGATGAAGTAGCCGGTGCCGAGACGCACAGCTGCTCAACTGATCGACCTTTACCAGGTTGAGTGCTCATCGCGCGTGAGCTTTGAAACTGCCGAGACGAAAAGCGGCGAGCGCTGAGGAGCAAATCGACGTGCGCTACAAAAACATTCATACGTCGATAACAAAACGCTACTCTATGTCGCGGAAGTGCTGAAAGTGAAGGTGCAGGAGCTTTTCCCGTCGCGTCTCCCTGGCAATCGAATTCACGACTTCCTCGAGAAACTTGAGGCAACCCGATTCCGACGCGTAGAACTTCTCGTACATCGCATCGGAGTGGCCATGTCCGCAGCGTAATTCACGCGTTACGTCCAGGGGATTGCAAATGCTCCTGATGTAGAGCCACCGAATTCCCATCGCGGTATGAGCATGCCGGTGTGCTCAAGGGAAGAGTCAAAGACATTTACTTGCGCGGCGACACTTACTGGTTTGCCAAACAGCTAAATGGTCGTCGGAGCTTCGTCTCACTTGAAACGAAAGATTACGTTGCGGCCGTTCAGCGTGCGCGGGAAATCATGGACAGTCCCACGAGCTCCACATTTGATGCCCCAGCTCGGGCAATACTAAGGCTGAGCGCTTGACGAACGGGACCGAAGAGTGGAGTACGTCCCCCCTTCGGCATTCGATTAAATGAACACTTACGGCGTGATCCTCCGCGGCTATACGGACTTTGATTATTATCAGGCCGATGGCTGGCGAGTCGAAGACGGCACCGTAACCCTGATCAAAGATGGGGCATCGGTCGCGGTCTTCCCGTTCGAGAATCTTCTCGGAATCGTTGATTTGACCTCTGGCGCCCGCCTTACCGAACAGCAATCGCGTGACACGCTGGCATCGAAGCGCAATCCCTCCGGTCGTACTTCCCCGCGCTGACCAACTTAAACCCCAGGTCAATGCCGGTTGCGCGTCTGCGGAACCGGAACCGCGCTTCCGCATGTCGGTAGAAAAACAATTAGTGAATTCCCGAAGTGATGAAAATTTTCGGAAGGGGGCCTGCCACGCCGCAGAGTGGCTATTGCAAGCTAGTCGCACGCAAGCGGCACAGGGGCGCACGGCCACCGAAGTTTCGGAGCGTCTGTCGCAATTAGTGAACGTCTTGGCGGACTGGCGCGCACAGATGGTTCCGCTACCGGATGGCAATCCCTGGGACTGGAGTTTCAAAGATCTAGCGCTGGTCATCAAGGGGCACCACTAGAACTACGGAAACAGATGGGGTCGAATCTTTTTAAACAGTTGACATTTGATGAAAGCTGCATCGGGAAACGCGTTCGCGAAGCGCTAATTTCAAGCGCGCCGGGAAAACTTGACTAGTTAAACCAGTCAAGCCGTCATCAGTCGCATGATCAGGTCCCCGGGGACGTCATTGTTGGGTGAGCGTCAACTTGCAAACGAATGGGAAGTAATCTGACGCCAGGCGGGCGAGCAGAAGCTCAAGTTTCTTTGGCGGCCGGTTCGTTTTACGGATCGTCGACAGCACACATGCCCCGGGCGGCACTCGCATGGATCGAAGCTCGGAGATGGTGGACGCCGGCAGAATGCCTGGACCTATTAGCGCAGAATGAAGCTTTTGCTCGCCAGCCAGACATAATCGTCGGTCTCGACAAATATTGAATCTAATATTTTGGCCGGGATCACTAGCCTCCGCCGGGGCCTGTCGATCTCCACTAGCGCGTGGCACAGAAGCGGTATTTCACCGAAAATGTCTGCAGAAACCTGCGGCCTGCGTCGGTGAGTGTGCCTAGCACCGTTGCGGATCCTTCAGAGCCATCATTCAGATTCGCGTCAAGTAGCCCCTCTTGCACCATCTCGCGGACGTCAGAAATGTTCCCAGGTCGGCGAACGCGAAGGTGCCGGTTCTCGTCCCGTTGAACGGCGAGGAGAACTCTTTGTGCGCGGAATACATTCATGAGAGCGCTGAAATTCTCAAAGCAGGAGAAATGCCTAGACGGTTTGTCGAACAAGCGCCGCGAGATGTCTCGCGCGCGGGACCGATAATTGCATCAACAATTCAGTGGTCGCATCGACGGTCAAATGATGCTTCTGCACGATGGGGGTGATCGCGCACACGATATTCACGTCGTGAATGATCTCGCGTAATTGCTGTCGGTGCATGGCTACTTGCCGTTGTCGCGATGCGGCAGAGGCCAATTCGTGCGCGCGCGCAACGTCCGTACGACGGCGCGCTGATTTAGCGCCGCGACTCGCATGCGCTGAAAGTATTTGCGCCGATCTTGCGTGTTTCTCTGCTGCGCCAGGTAGAGTGCGCCGTTTTGGGTGATTGTCGCTTCCATGGGTTTCTTTTCGTCCGTTGTATTCGGCGTAGAGAGAAGGCCGTTTCAGACGATCGATCGACGCTATGAAGTTGTTATAACCTGACCTTACGGCCGGAAACCTGAATTCCCTAATGACATTTGCAAAAAAGTAGATCGCGGCCTCTTTCGCCTTCTGCGGTTGGCTCTCGTAACTAGAAACGAATCGTAAACTGAGGCGCCGGCCCGACCTCTCAATCAGCGGACTGCTGTTGGTCCGATCTGCGCTTCTAACTCCTTCCTGTCGCGTTCAGCGTTCTGCTCTAATAACCGGTCCAGCGCATCCACCAATGTTTTCACAGTCGAGATCGGCAGTTCACGGCCGTAGTGGAACTGTGAGAGGATGTTAAGCATTCCAATATCTTTACCTGGATCAGGTATTATCCTGATAACCGAAGCGACCTGCTTCTCAGCTAATGCATCCATGATCTCCGCTATGTGAGGAGCGGCACCCGGCCGCATTGATTCCAGCCACCGAAAATCGGTCAAGACCCGGATGCCCGACGCAGCATCCCGCAACGCTTCTCGCACCTGCGCTGCGGCGTGCTTTACTTCCTCTTCCGACACGTGCCCAGCTGCCGTAACGACGAGAAGCCGTTTGGCTTTGTTTGTTTCAACTGAAAACATGGGTCACTCTTACTCGTTCCCCGGGGTCTAACGTTATTGAGACATGCGCAATCCGCAATTCTTTATCTGAACCCAACCTTCATTGTGAGAAAAGACAAGCTAACCGTGCGGTGCCGCCTTCTCCGGAGTTGAAGTAGCCTGCCAGTGGGATTCTTTCACGTGATCTCGCGCATGGTCTTGTCACCCATGATCTCGCGAACGAGGGAACCGAGGTCGAGTCTAAATTCTTTGACACTTCGCAATCGCGCGGGCGCAGCGCTGTGCCTCGCGCGTTATGCCTCGCGCGTTATGAGAAGGTAATCGCTAACGGTTGTCGGTTCTCCGTCGCGCCGCTCATGTACAGCAGCGAGGAGTCTGGTCCCTTAGAAACCGCGGGCTTTGCTTGCAGCACGGCGCACCGGCGCGTGATGCGCCATCTGCTTACCCAAGCTTCCACTCTTCCCACGCGCACGCGCGCGAGACCCCAGCCAATTTAGATTTGAACTTCTGGGTCCTGATCTGCTTGCGCCCATTATCGCCTTCGAGCAGGAGATAACGGAACTCTGCGGCTTTTCTGCTATTCGAGCCCGCTTTGCCTTTGGCAACAATTTCTATCGCGCCGAGTGTGACGAGCGCCCCGGTGATAGTGTGCGCCGTTTGATGCGTTAGCCCGCTACACACTTTCGCCGCGTCCCGATAGCTAAGGAAGTATATCCCATTCGCACTTAAACGAGATAGCTCGCGATGCAGTGCTAGAAGTCTGCGCCACGTTTCGTGCGCGTACGGCAAACTCGGGATCGCCGGAAGTTGGTCGAGGGAGAGCTTCGACACATTCTCCAGCGCTTTTCTCAGTGTTTCTCCTTCGCCCCACGGAACACGAACCTTTCCAAGCTCTCCAAGAAATGCTGCCAAGTAATCGGCGCGCGTCTTTGCGGGATCGAGAAAGGGCAACGAACGCCGATGCCATTCATCGAACGATAGTAGAACCTCGGCCATCTTCAGGGGCCGTCCTGTCCGGGTTTCTAGTCCCTTCAACTCACGGACGAGCTTCCAACGGCGCTTCCTTGCCGTATTCGGTTCCGTGCATGCGTTTAGTACCGCATATCCCTTGAGCGCCGGGTGGAATTGTCCGTTGGACACAGGATACACGTGATCCACAGGAGACTCAGGACACTCAGGACATTCAGGAGACTGAGGAGATTCAAGAGCTTCATGATATTCACGAGACTTACGAGCGGAGGGTGGAAAGCCGGCCATCTCTAAGTAACGGTTAATTGCCTCGCGTCTTGTAATCCCAAGATGCTTTACAAGAAAGGTAATCTCCTCTCCGCCCTGGCCGTCACAGACAAAACACTTGTAGTGCCAAAACCCATCTTTGCCTTTGAAGACGGAGAAGGAGGGGTGCTGATCGTCGTGCCACAAACAACGCGCGGAAGTCTTCGCATGCGCACCGAGTCCGAGTTGCGCCAGTAGCTCCGGCAATGGCAGCCGTCCCTTTGCCTCATCAATTTTCTGACGTAGGTCGGCAATTGCACTCATTGCGCACCTTTTTCCTGCGGCTGTTCTGTAGACATTTTAGGCCCCACAATTTGGGTTTTAAGGTCACTACCGCAGATTGCAATTTCACCGTTCGTAAG
>JBKPMO010000094.1:0-7941 GCA_046732175.1 Verrucomicrobiota bacterium | reverse complement strand
CCGGCGTCGAAAACTCTGGCAATATTATCGTGATCGAGTTTCCGCGCCGCTTGTGCGCTTTCTTCAAATCGGACCCGCTCGCCTTCGCTCAGACTGGTCAGAGGAATGAGCTGCATCGCAACCGTTCGTCCACTGTCGTAGCCAATTGCTTTGTAGGTAATGACGGGGCCGTTGCGCCCGATCTCACGCGGCGATCCATCGTCGTTCAAACAGACGGAATAGTTTTCGGAAAACATCTTATCCCCTCTAAATCCCGGTTCATCGCGCAACTATTGTTCGACCAGGAACGCTGTGCCGGACGTAATGTCGGACAGCAGCGGCACCGAATCAACCTCATAGCAGTCGCGGAGTATAAGATTCTAACCGCTAAACACGCCAAAAGATGCGAGAAATTGCCAAAGCGGCCAGTCAGGCCTGGGGAGAAACCTGCAAAAATCAGCACATCTGTCCACTTCGCACCCGTTTAGATGGCTACCCCGCTTGGATTCGAACCAAGAATCGGGGCGTTTGCAGGTTTGCGTCGGGCTGAGATTGAGCGGCTGGAATGGAGCCAAGTCGATTTCGACGCTGGCGTGATCGAAGTAAAAGCCTCGAAATCTAAGACGGCGAGTCGCCGCATGGTCGCAATGCAGCCAAATTTTTGCGAATGGCTTACGCCTTACCGGACGTGTACTGGGAGCGTTTGTCCTGTTAATTTGCAGCAAAAGATAAAGGCTGATCGGGAACGCGCCGGGCTGCGTACCGAATGGCTCCACAATGGGTTGCGACACAGCTTTGGTTCGTATCATCTCGCTCAGTTTAACGACGCGGAAAGCTGGCGCTTGAAATGGGCAACTCACCAGCAATGATCTTTCGCCACTATCGGGAACTTGTGAAACCGAAGAAGCGGAGCGGTATTGGAAGATCCTTCCCGTCTCTACCGGAAAGAAACTGATCCGTTTTTACGCAGGCAACCCATGACCTGCGCGTAAAGAACCCCCATAACAGAGCGGTAAAGAGCATGCTTCTAACCAAGGCTGGATGGTGGGGGGCACTACCCTATGCCCCGCTGCTATTAGGCGAAACTTACCTAGATCAATAGCTCCACGACCGACCAGCAGCGCTGAGCTTGTCAGCGATGGATTTCCCAATATTTCGTTGGCAGCATGATGCCAGAGCAGCTATTCCTGTGCAAGAGAATGCCACAATAGTAGAATCGCGGTAAAAAGCTCCTCGCTTGCAGGGTCACGAGAGGAGGTAAACACTAGGAAAAGCAATGAAAATCATTGGGATTAGTAAGGCCAAATCAAAAGCTGGTGCGGTTGTTTTTGTCACGGAACCGCCACTAACCTTCACGGTATTCAATAACTTCCGAGAACTGTGGAACGCAAGTGGCTTCAGCTTTTTAAACGGTTCGCTTGTATGGACAGGACCGGCTCACATAGACGCCGAATTCCGTCGGCAAACGGAGACTTATCTTACGGAAGCCGAGAACGCTTTAAAAGCACAGGAGAACCGGGCACACGATAGCGAAGATAATTTGCTCCAGAAGGTTTCCGAGCGAACCGGGCTCCCGCTGCTTTAGTTGGTAGATGCCCTGACTCGAGTGAGCTCAGATGCGCAATGCATTGCAAGATGTTGCCCCTGGATGACGCGCTTTGACCGATTTTCGCTGGCTGGAATCGATGCGTCCTTCAGCCACTCCTTACATCGCGGAGATTATGGATGCGCTGGCTGAGAAGCAGGTCGCTTCGGTCATCAAGATCATACCCGATCCGCGGTAAAGACATCGGCTTAAATATCCTCTCACAATTTCACTACGACCGTGATCTTCCGATCTCGAGGGTGGAAACTCTGGTCGAAGCGCTCGACGGATTGATAGAGCAAAACGCTGCGTACTCAGAAAGAAACTAGGAAGATAGAATCGAAAAAACGTCGAGAGCCGACCTAGCCAACCAAAGCGCCAGATCATGTGTCGAGCTGGCTAAGCTTCGGCCCAAACATTCTTGCTGCTTCTAGCGTAACGATGTTATGACCCCAGGGCAGCAGATGTGCGCGACGTAGTTGAGCTGATGTAGCGCGGACGTAGAGAGTGGGCGAACATCAGCTATGAATACGATCCCGTTTTTCGAGGTGCTGGCTTTTACTAATCGGCTTTTTGCCGGAAATCCGGCCGGAGTTTGCATCCTGGAAGATAAATGGTTGTCGGATGAGGCAATGCAGCGGATCGCGGCAGAAAATAATTTGTCTGAGACGGCCTTCCTTGTCCCACGAGCAAAGCATTTCGTTTTGCGTTGGATGACGCCAAGGATGGAGATCGACCTTTGCGGTCATGCCACTCTAGCTGCGGCGCACGTCATTTTCCGGCATTCCGATTACAGAGAGCAGACGGTGGTGTTTGAATCGAAGAGCGGCGAGCTGAAGGTGACGCGGGAGCATGAGCGACTGATGCTCGATTTCCCCGCCCGGCGAGGCAGGAAAATAAGCGCGCCGCCGAAGGAACTGGCCGCCGGATTAGGAGCGGAGCCGATCACAGTGTTAGGCGGGCGCGATTATGTGGCGATCTTCGAATTTGAGGAGGAAATAGCAGGCATTCGTCCGGATTTCGATGTCATCGCCCGGCTCGGTGCGCAGGGCGTAGTAGTGACGGCACCGGGAGACGACTGTGACTTTGTCTCACGTTATTTCGCGCCGGCGGCAGGTATACCGGAGGATCCTGTGACCGGATCGACGCATTGCGCGCTAATTCCTTACTGGTCGAACCGGCTAAACAAACCCCGGCTGCGGGCGCGTCAAATCTCGCCGCGAGGCGGTGAACTGTTCTGTGAAGATCGCGGGCAGCGCGTGCGCATCGGTGGCGAAGCGGTGACTTATATAGAAGGACAAATCCATATGGTTGGTCCTAAAAGCTGAAAGCAGAGCGCAGTGATGATTTAGTTGCTGTGAAAAAGGAGAAGATGGGGGCCGGGGGATTGAAGGGTGTTGAGAGCAGTGGCGAGTGGCGCGTCGCACGGTTCAGGGGATGAAGACCTGAAAGGCTGATTAGCGGAATCTACTCTCGACGACGCAGCATACCTGGTGTTACAAGCTAGAAATGAATCACAAACGAGGCGCGATCGCGTTAATTGTGGCGTTTGTTGCTATCTTCGGATTCGAATTCGTCTGGCACGGAATATTAATGAAGCCTGCCTACACAGAAACGGCGGCACTATGGCGAGCGGATTCCGATTTTCTTAATCATTTTTGGCTTCTTTTGTTGGGACACGCGGTGGAGGCGTTTGCTTTTACCGGGCTTTATATCAGCACGATCGGTCTCCAGAGCGCGGCGGCGGGAATGGGCTACGGCATCGTGATCGGGATTTTTGTCGCGGGAGGCGATTTTATCCGATTCGCGGTGCAACCGCTGACCACAAAAATTCTATGGATGTTGATTGCAGGCGGTTTGATCGAGTTCGCAATCCTCGGCGCGCTGGTGGGCGCGATCTATAAACCGCAACTTCCGAAGTCAGCGACCCCGCCTTCCGTCGCGGACGGGGATCCACGATGGCCGATGGGGAAGGAGGGATGAAGCAGAAACGGCGACCGGAAACAGAGGCAAACTGTGACGAGCTAGCGGGAGAGAGACGAATTAAGAAAAAACAATTCCACTGCTCCAATTGTGGAATCGTGGAGTTACACCGACTCCCGATGCCCAATAGGTATTACTGGCAACCAACAAGGTATTGGCGCACTTAGGGAGCTCACGTAAATTCCTACGTGTTTTATACGCCGTTTTCAGCAGAGACCCGCGCAACTCCTGCAGTAAACCGTAAAGCTGCGGTTGGGCCGAAAACGGATCTTCAGGATGCCACCAAGACGAGCACAGAGATACCTAGTATTCCTCGGGGAGGGCTGAAGTGCGCACGCTGAAATGAGAACAAGTCTTACACTCCTGTTAACGCTTGATCCAATAGTGGAGGAGGCGATGGCGGGTGCGCTTCTGCAAAAGGGCGGGATCAGTTGTCTCGCTCGAAGGTCAGATGACGCAATGCGCATCGTTCTGTTGAGGACTGACTATGATTGAATCAACCATTGTTCAAAATGGCGCGCTCTACCTCGTGCAACACAAAGTCCCGAGACCTCGTCGGGCGCTTTTTCGCAAACTCGGGAGGGCTATACCCAAGCAAGATCCTCAATTTCGTTTCGCGATCACCTTCGCTCAACTGTTTCGTCGTGAACACACGTCACGATGGTGGCCAATGAGGGGCTTGATTCATTTATCGACATCATGAGCTTCTCTCCTTTGACAACTTCAGAGAATGAAGAAAACACCGCAGAAAACCGCTGGGAAAACGAAGGCGGAAATTCTGGGGAGCTGCAGACATTGGCGGCGAGCGAAAACCTTGTTATTCCCATTCTCGTTAGCACAGAGCAGGCGATAAGATGGGGATCGCATCTGAACACTGAACAACATACCACGCTCGTTCAGACACAGCGGACGTTGAGTAAGAACGCGCTTGCCGAACGCAATATGCAACGTGTGGTCGATCTCGCGACGCAATCGCAGTTGTTGCGTGAGGCAGCGGAAGCATTCGTGCTTCCCGAGCACAATGCGATTTAAGTCTCGATAGGTTACGTTGACATGCCAAAACAGAGACGCAAGCATGACTTCCGTGATAGTGGCTCCTCTCAGAAGCGGGATACGCCACGATCAGGAATGAGTTCTCCGAAGCAACGCAAACAACTGGCTCACAACGTTCCTGTTCGACGGGCTGCAAGCAAATTTCGTGAATGATCGCCCAAGCAGACGGCGCGCGGCGATGCGGAACTCGAGTGCGGCGAGATGCATCACTGTCCAGAATATAGCGAGGAACCGAAGCGCATCCAGATCCTCTGATCAAGAGGTGATTCAGCATCTCTCTCGCTCGCAGATTTTCAAAGATTACGAACGTGCCTTTAGCGCGGCGATGGGTTTGCCGCTTAATATCCGAGGACGCGACTCGTGGTCGCCGGCGCATCATGGAAAAGAGGACCGTGATTCGCTCGCGGCGATCCTCGCTCGTTTTAACAGAGCCCGCGCCGCCTGCCTGCGGGCCCAAACTGACGCATCGCTGGAGCCCGACTCGACAGTGCGCACCGTGACCTGGTTTGCTGGTCTCTCCGAAAGTGCGGTACCAGTATATGTCGGTGATCACATTCTTGGTTTTCTCGAAACGGGCGAAGTGATGCTGAAAAACCCGACGAGGAAACACTTCGCCAGCATCACTCGACAGCTCCGCGCTTGGGGCTATAAGACCGACTGGAAGGAACTTGAGCGGGCGTATTTTCGGACGTGCGTTTTACCGCTGGACCGATATCAAGCGATGTTGCGACTGCTAAGTATTTTTGCGCAGCATCTTTCGATCTTATCCAATCAACTGGTCGCGCGGCAGGAGAAAGAAGAACCCGCGAACATGGCACGAGCGCGGCAATTTATCGAGAAGCATCAGGCGGAGCCTCTGTCACTCGGGCGCGTAGCTCACGCGGCTAACATCAGCCGTCATTACTTTTGCAAGATGTTCAAGAAAGCGACGGGGATAAGTTTCATCGATTATCTCTCGCGAGTTCGAGTGGAAAAATCGAAGGCGCTTTTGCTCAATCCCAATTCAACAATTAGTGAAGCTGCTTTCGCCAGCGGCTTTCAATCGATGACGAACTTCAATCGCGCGTTCCGGCGAATTGTCGGTCGCTCTCCCACGCAATTTCGCGAGTCGCTTCCGAAGCTGCGACGCTCGGTCTAGAGGCTAGCGGATCCAGTAGTTTCGCGCAGCCGATTCTAACGCGGAGTTGGTCAAGAAGCGTGGCGGAGCTTTGCAGATTAATTCGCCCTACTCCGGCCACGACAAGACAAAGATTAGTTGCCGCGGGTTTCATGCTGTGGCTATTAATTACTGAGCAGCGGCGATAAACTGGAGCCTACCCCATCCACCGAGGCAAGCGCACGAAACTTTCCGCACGCTCGCCGTCAGTGTTGGCGCGTTATTGCACTTTGATTTCGAGAGCTTTTGCTTTTGCTTTCGTCGTGGTCGGGAGGTGAACTTTCAGTACTCCGTCGCGGAACTCCGCCGTCACCTTCGTGCTATCAGCATCTTCAGGCAGGGTGAAGCTGCGTCGGAAGTTGCCAAAGGCGCGCTCGGTGCGATGGAATTTTCTCTTCTGATCTTCCTTTTCGCCTTTGCGTTCTCCGGAAACGCAGAGGATGCCATCTTCGACTATTACCCTAACGTCATCCCTCTTCATCTCAGGCAAGTCAGCTTTGAGCAGGTACTCGTGATCATCCTGGCTGATATCAACCTCCGGCGACCAATCTGCGACTTTCAGGCTGTGGGTCTCCCCATAGCCTATTCTGTTCGGAAATCCGTCCAGGAAACGATTGAAGCGGTTTTGCGCCGCTTCTTCCATCTCTCTAAGCTGATTCCATGTTATTAATGTATTCATTTACTTTTACCTTTCTGGAGTGAGTTAACCCATGCTGGTGACTCGCGCGCACCACTTATTGTCAGACTCAACCCTAATCTTGTGTACGTTGAAGAAAACAGGCCGGTGGAAAGCAAACGCTCGGCGAGAAACCGATTGGTTAGTTTCCACGGACGAACGAGGAGGAGGGCAGATCGTTGCGAAAAACTTCGAGTCCCAATTCAGAAACTCGTCGGTAGGATCAGCGATTAGATGCCGGAACGCCAGATTTTCCACTGGCGCGATGCATCCGCACGAAAATTGAGACCGGAACTTAAGATTGACCGCGCGGCTAGCCTAATGTCACGATCTGCCGCATCCATGTTTGAATCGAATTCCTAACCTGTAAAGAAGCAATGGTCCTTAAGCTTTTCAGGACGAAAAGTCCGGAGCACTTGATGGCCGAGGCAGCGGCGCCCGAGCGCCAGTTAAAGCGTGCTCTCTCGGCGTTCGATCTTACCTGCATCGGCATCGGCGCGATTATTGGGACTGGAATCTTCGCGCTGGCGGGGACGGCAGCGGCAGGGGAACAAGCACATGCAGTCGGGTCAATTTGGAAAACGCCGGTGTTGAATTTCGTTCAGTCGTGGACAACGCATGCGCCTTTAATTTTTGGGCGGCCGGGCGCAGGACCGGCTGTTATGCTTTCATTTGTGGTGGCCGGGATCGCATGCGGATTCGCGGCGCTTTGTTACGCCGAACTCGCCGCGATGATTCCCGTCTCGGGCTCGGCTTACACGTATTCGTATGCGACGCTGGGTGAGATCATCGCGTGGATTATCGGCTGGGATCTGATTCTCGAATACGCAGTTGGCAATATGGCGGTCGCCGTGGGGTGGTCCGGGTATTTCGTTAGACTGTGCGGCAGTCTCTTCAATCTGAAATTTCCGCTTTGGCTGGTGAACGATCACACAACAGCGACGGGCATTGTTGCGCAGGGCGGCGATACGCTCGCAAACTATTCGTCGACTAAGCTTCCAACCATTGCCGGCCACGCGATCGCACTGAATCTTCCGGCGCTTCTCATTGTCGCGGCAGTGACGGCGCTTCTGGTCTACGGAATTCGTGAGAGCGCGCGGGTCAACACGACTATTGTCATCATCAAGATCGCGGTCGTCATGTTTGTGATTGCATTTGGCGCATTCCTGGTTCACCCCACCAATTGGCATCCGTTTATGCCGACCGGGATGGGCGGCGTGATGAGCGGCGCGGCAATCGTGTTTTTCGCCTTCATTGGATTCGACGCCGTCTCGACGACTGCGGAGGAAACAAAAAATCCTCAGCGCGACATGCCGATCGGAATCATCGCCAGTCTCATTATTTGCACAGTGCTCTACGTTTTGATGGCTGGAGTTATCACCGGGATGCGAAAGTATACCACTTATCTCGGCGATCCTGCGGCAGTCGCGACCGCATTCGCTGACCGGCCCTGGGCCACGGCGCTCATCAGTGCGGGCGCGCTCGCTGGTATTACTTCAGTGTTGCTCG
>JBKPMO010000093.1:0-4009 GCA_046732175.1 Verrucomicrobiota bacterium | reverse complement strand
ACCACGAAAGGTTGCGCGTTTTTGATCGTGCTCGTCCCAGTCGTCGAATAACGCGTGTGCCCAATGGCGCGTGTTCCCTTGAGTCTCGCCAGTTCATCCTGTCCAAACACCTGCGACACAAGCCCCATGTCCTTGTGCTGGAGGAAAGTCGTACCCGGGCCGTTGCTGGTTACGATTCCCGCGCTCTCCTGGCCGCGATGTTGTAACGCAAACAGACCGTAGTACGTCAGCACCGCCGCGTTCGGATGGCCGAACACGCCGAAGAGCCCGCATTCATGCTGCGGGAATATGGCGGCGTCGGGGGCCTGGTCCGAGTCGATTTTGTTCGGGGGAGAAATCACACTAGATCATTCATCAAATTGTGGTGCGATTCAATCTCGTGTTCCAAGCAATCTTTACAAGCTTGGAATTCTTTCCGTTTCGTCTTCAACGGCACGACGAATCGCGTTCCACCAATCATCGTGAAGATCAGCAACCGGCCAGTGGAAGATTTCGTCGTTTACCCGGATACGAAGCTCGTTGCCGCCGACTTTGCCAATCTCTTGAAAGGGGACGTCACATTCGCGCAACATCGATATGACCGTTTCGGCATTCTCAGGAGCCACGGAAATGACGATGCGCGACTGGGATTCGTTAAACAGCACTGTATTGACAGGCCTGCCGTCCGCGTTCAGCGCGATTTCCGCTCCGAGAAAATTTTGCGGATTGAAACAACATTCAGCGAGGGCTACAGCGATACCGCCTTCGCTGCAATCATGAGCGCTTTTTACCAGGTCTTGGCGAATCAGACGACGCACCGCGTTCTGGATCTTGATTTCGTACGCCAGGTTGATACGTGGCAATGGACCAATTTTCAAACCGTGACACACCTTGAGATACCGCGAGCCACCGAGGCTATCGCCTAGGGCGGTGACCTCGGCTTTTTTGTCGTGGCCAGTCTTTTCTCTGCCGCGGTCGGCGCCCGCGGTTACGGGACTCGTGATTTCACCAACCAAAATGATCGCGTCCCCATCGTTCTTGAACCATTGCGTGGTGACGTGCTCTTCCTTGTGGATCAAACCAACCATTCCGATCGTTGGTGTCGGATCAACCACACCGGCCGGACTCTCGTTATATAAAGAAACATTTCCTCCGGTAACCGGCGTGCCAAACGCGCGACAGGCTTCGGCGATGCCTTCAACTGCTTCTCGCAACTGCCAAAAATTCTCTGGCTTGTACGGATTGCCGAAGTTCAAGTTATCGGTGACGGCAAGCGGACGCGCACCGGAGCAGGTGAGGTTCCGCGCCGCTTCGGCTACCGCAATTTTTCCCCCTTCTCGTGGTTCCAGCGAGCAATAGAGCGAATTGCAGTCAGTAGTTGCAGCGAGAATTTTGTTGGCATAACGCACAAAGAAGACGGCTGCGTCCGAACCTGGCTTCACCAGCGTGCCCGTGCGCACGGTGTGATCGTACTGTCGATACACCCAGTTTTTCGATGCGATTGTCGGATCGCGCAGAAGTTGTCGCAGTGCTTCATGATTGGACACTTCCTGTAGCCGTCGTTCTGTGAGCGACGCGCGCGCGTCCCACAGGGACACGGCTACAACGGGCGGTTTTGCTTCCCGCGAATAGAGAGGTGCTTCATCGGCTAGCGGCCGGGCAGGAATCTCCGCGGCAATCGCGCCGTTATTGCGCACACGCATTAGGCCGTCGTCGGTCACGCGGCCGATCTCGACGCACGGCACATCCCATTTCTGGAATATTGCGCGCACGAGGTTTTCCTTGCCGCGCCTCGCGATGATCAGCATCCGCTCCTGCGATTCGCTTAACAAGATCTCATATGGCGTCATGCCAGGCTCGCGTTTTGGGACTTTTGCAAGGTCAATCTCGATCCCGCTTCCTGCGCGGCTGGCGGTTTCACACGTCGAGCAGGTAAGCCCAGCTGCACCCATGTCCTGGATGCCGGCGACGGCATCATGCCCAAGAAGTTCAAGGCAGGCTTCGAGCAAGAGCTTCTCCTTGAACGGATCGCCGACCTGCACTGCCGGGCGATCTTCGCGCGATTGCTCGGTCAACTCGCGCGAAGCAAAGGCCGCCCCGGCCAGGCCATCACGTCCGGTCTCCGCGCCGACGTAAAAGACCGGATTGCCAACGCCGGTGGCTGTGCCGCGCGCCAGTTGCTCATGACGCAAGACACCGAGACAAAAAACATTTACCAGAGGATTACCCTCGAAACTCTCATCAAAATAGATTTCACCGCCAATCGTGGGAATCCCAATGCAATTTCCGTAATGCGCGATCCCCGAGACGACGCCCGTGAAGAGTCGGCGGTTCGCCGCTACTTTCGACTTTCGATTTTTGATTTTTGATTTTTGATCTGTGATCGGTCCAAATCGCAGAGAATTCAGGCAAAATTCGGGGCGCGCGCCCATGGTAAAGATATCACGGATAATCCCGCCGACTCCGGTGGCTGCGCCCTGAAACGGTTCGATCGCGCTGGGATGGTTGTGGCTTTCCATCTTGAACGCGATTGCCCAACCGTCCCCGATATCGACGACACCTGCATTTTCTTCGCCGGCTTTGACCAGAATGTCCGGGCCAGTAGTGGGAAATTTCTTCAGTTCCTTCTTCGAGTTCTTATAGGAGCAGTGCTCACTCCACATTACGGAGAAAATTCCCAACTCGGTGAAGTTTGGCTCGCGACCGAGAATTTTCTTGATGCGCTCGAACTCTTCCGCGGTGAGGCCATGTTGCTTGACGAGTTCTGGGGTGACTGCTGGCTCGGCAGTCGGCATCTTGCTGGTCATCGGCAGATTCACGTTAACGAATCCGCACGGGCGCTCAATCACTCAAATAAGATTTTCATCAAATCGTAACATCTGGGAAGCGTCCGGCAGATATTCGAACTACGAACTTTGGGTATCAAAAGAGGGAGGCATTTATGGTAAGAAAAGCAATTGTTGCTCTCGCTTGCGTGCTCATTGCGGCACCGGCGTTTGCGCAGACTACCACAACGACTACCAGGACAACGACTGCGATAACAAGTGTAGAGGGAGTAACGGTAACAGCACCGATCATATCGTCTCAGGGAGGGAGCGCGGCCAGTTACCAGCCTCCCGGAACACTGGTCATTCGCACGGACAGTGCTAATCCGGAACGGTTTGATCTATCCGGACCTGGGCTCGTCTATGATAAGTTTGGCCGACCGGTCCGCGGCTCGATTAAACCTGGCGCGCGCGTGGTCGTGTTCTACGCCAGCGACGGCTACACGCGTCTGGTTGATCACGTCGTAGTGTTAGATTGACGGAAGCGTGTGCAATTCGAATACCGACGGCGCCCACCCGTCCAAGGGAAAAATGGACAGGCATAATCTAGGGGCGCCTGTCGAGCTGCCCGAGCATGACGCTCGGGAGAAACGATCAAAACAAACAAGGGAGGTACATATGAAAAGAACAGTAATTGCTCTCGCCTGCGCATTAGTTGCGCCTTTGGCGTTCGCGCAGACGAGCACGACAACAACCCAAACAACGACAGAACCAGCAACAACAACTCAGACAACGAGTACAACCTACACGGCGGGCACGGTGACCACCTATGAGCCCGGCAGAACTGTTATAGTCAAGAGTGAGCAAGGACCAGTCAGTTTTGCCTTGGGCACCGCCGCGCGAATCGTCAACGGCGCGGGCAAAGTCGTGACTGCGCCGCTGCGGGCTGGGCAGAAGGTGCGAGTTTACTACACGGGCCCGACTGAGAGTCGCACGGTCGAGCGCGTCGTCGTTGAAGACAACGACTAATATAATAGTAGCGCTGAATTCAAAAGCCGCGAGGTTCCAAGTGGATCTCGCGGCTTTTTGTTGGCTGCGCCGTACGACCGAGTTATCAGGCCAATCGCTTGAAGCGCCGGTCATGAGGCTGAATTTGCGTTTCGTGTGCAAATCGCAGAACATTCCGCGATGGCCTTTGATCTAAAGGAAATTATCGCAGCGCGTCTGGGTGAAAATTACCAACTCCACGAGCGACACATAAACCC
>JBKPMO010000092.1:0-18931 GCA_046732175.1 Verrucomicrobiota bacterium | reverse complement strand
AGCGCCAAGCCTATCCCAAGATGAGTTCTCCCTGAAGGGTCGTGGTAGACCACCACGTTGATAGGCCATGGGTGTAAGCGATCCGGGTGAACCGGCTCAGCTCAATGGTACTAATAACCCGTTCGGCTTGATCATTTGCCCCGCTACTTCGATTAATTCGAGAATCCTAACCGTGTTTTCAGTTTAGGAAGAGTAACGATCACATTCAAGATTATCGAGTTGGTTGAAGTAGCGGGGATCAAATGATCTCAAATTAAAACGCAGCCTTTCAGTGTGCGTTCTCAAACGCTCTGTATGTAGATATCAAAGAACCTCCCGGTTCTTTGACAGGTGAAAAAGAGTTGCAATGTTACAACGGAAGAGCGCCCGCGGGTGTTGAACCCGCTGCCTCCGTTTTAACGATTTAACGGTTAACGAATCACTTCACCAGAAATCTGCTCCGAAAGTCCGGAGCAGATTTCTGGTGATACTAGCGCAGTGGCCCCACCCGTTCCCATTCCGAACACGGCAGTGAAACGCTGCAGCCCCGATGGTAGTGCGACGCAAGGTCGTGCGAGAGTAGGACGTCGCCAGAACTAAATGCCCAGCATGTCGAAAGGATGTGCTGGGCTTTTTGTTTTCATTCTACTCGCATGGAATCTGTGGGCCGTATGCATGCGGATTTTTGTCGTCGCCGTCATTTCCCCATGGAAATCCTTCTGCCGCCACGCAATCCTTGCTGCCGCAAATGGGTAAGTCTCGACACACGGACCGCGTGAGCTCACTCCTAACTCATCACGGGTTAACTGTGACCATGGCTGTCTGGCTGGTTCTTTCCGTCATCGCGATCGCGATGGCACGCCAGAACCTGAGCGCGCCAGGTCTCTATTACGATGAAGCAGTTTTTGGTGGACTGGCCAAGGATTTCGTCATCGGGCAAAAACGGCTTCACATGCCAGGTTGTGAAACGGTTACGATGTTCAATCGACGGCTCCCGGTTTTTGTTCAGCCGTACCTCGGCGCCCTAAAATGCTGGATGTTAATTCCGGCCTTCACTGTTTTCGGGCCGAGTCTCGGCGTTCTACGCCTAACGAGTCTGTTTTGGGCAATGCTTGCAGTCCTGTTCTTCATGCTCGGGATAAGGCGATGGCTCGGCGCCTGGCCCGCGATAGCCGGTCAAGTACTGCTTACACTCGATCCAGCGTGGTTTTTTCTAGCTGTGCTCGATTGGGGAGCCGCGGTTCCCGCGCTTTTTTGCCGATGCCTCGCGTTTTACTTTGGTTCGGTTTGGTGGCGGAACCGAAATGCCGGTTGTCTTTTACTCGCGGGATTGTTTCTCGGGCTTGGAGTATTCAACAAACTTGACCTGTTGGTATTCATTGCGGCGACAGGGATTGCCGCGCTTTGTTTCTATGCTCAAGACCTGTGGCAGGCTGCCCGCAGCCGATGGTGGGTGACGACTGCCGCATGCCTCGCCTTTCTTCTGCCAATCGTGATCACGCTCCCAAGAATGAGCAAAGTACTCGCGGTAGTAGAACAGACTCCTTCCCTGGCCGGTGAGCTCAAAGAAAAGCTCCACACATTGCTCGCGCTTTACAACGGATCGTATTTCTACCGACTGATCAATGTGGGAGGACTGTTTAACAAAATGTACGATCAGCCGGCCGCCATGTATGTTCCGCTTTGGCTGGTTTTAGCGATTGCTGTCGTCGCCGTCGCCAGCTTTGTCCGGGACAAACATCGCCTCCGGGCGATCGGATTCCTGCTAACGAGTTTGATCCTCACTACGGCGGGCGTGCTGCTGCTGCCTGGCGCTGTTCGAATTCATCATGCGATCCTGGCTTTTCCTCTCCCGCAGCTGATCATCGTAACGGCATTTGCGCTCTTATGGAATGCAACCGAAAAGCGGTTCGCGCAGCGCGCAGTTCGGATTGCGGCTACCGGTAGTTTCATTCTTCTGGCTGCTACCCAGGTCTACGCGATTGGTAAAACCGAGAAATTAATTGCCGACACTGGTGGCCGCGGCCGATGGAGTAACGCGCTCGATGCGTTTTGCCGCGAAAACAAAGACCGCTCGGATCTTGTAATCGCCAGCCTCGACTGGGGATTCAATGAACAGGTCGCTTTCCTTGCTGATCGACCGCAGTTGGTGGAGCCCTTCTGGGCCTTTCCTCGTTACAATGGCCAGTTGCCAGCCTTGCCGCAGCGCTCCGGCTACATCTATTTGGCGCATTCACCCGATTACAGCTTGTTTGGTTACGATGTTAGCTATTTGAATGAGGTTCAAAGCAGCGGCGAAGCCGTTGACATCCAGCCGCATTCCGACCGACAAGGTCAGATCGTCTTCTACACCATCCAATTTCGTGAATGAGAGCGGCTTGCGAAAATTTCTCGGCGGGCAATCTAACCGGATTAGGATCAACAACTAAATAGCCGGAATCACGCGAAGGAGAAACAGGATGACCTCAATCCGGCGTTCTTTGGCGCTTAGTTGCGCCTCTGTTCCGCAGAATTCAAGCCGTTTGCATCCGGGCAATCCGCCGTAAGCTCACGTTATGTTAACAAGCCAAAAGGTAATTGATGCCATCAATGAGCAGATCGGTTACGAGTTTAGCGCGGAGTTGCAGTATTACGCGATTGCGGCGCATTTTGCGGCCGAGGCGCTGCCGCAATTGTCGCAGCATTTTTTCCGGCAGGCGGAAGAGGAGAAGGGACACGCGCTCCGCTTCATAAAATATGTCGTGGATGCGGGCGGACGAGTTGTGATCCCGGCAATCGATGCTCCGAAATCGAAATTCAAGACGGCGCGGGATGCGGTGAAACTTTCGCTCGATCAGGAAATGCACGTCACCAAGCAGATCAATGCGCTGGTCGATCTTGCGAAGAAGGAGAACGATCACATTACAATCAATTTTCTCCAATGGTTCCTCACCGAACAGCTCGAAGAGGTCTCGTCGATGGATAATTTGCTGAAAATCATCGAGCGCGCGGGGACGGATCTGCTCCAGGCTGATGAGTATCTGGCTCGCGTTGGGATTAGGACGATGCCGGAGCCGGCGAAGGAGTGAGTCGGAACCGACTGGCATTACCTCCGACTGCGCGCGAGGCTACGGCGCGACAAGTAAAAGCGTTACATCGTTAAATCGGAAAGACGTGCGCGGCACGAAGATCGAGATCCTAAAACCTTGCGCTGCGCCTGGGGCGGCTCGTAATTGACTACATGAAAATGAGAATGGCACTTAGCTTGGTCGCGGTAGCGAATTTGATTTTCAGCGGGATAACATTCGCCGCTGGGGCGAAGAGTTATCAGGTCACTGGGACGGTGGTAGCCGCCACGGGCAGCATGGTGACTGTGCAAAAGGATTCGGAGAAATTCGAATTTGATATCGATCCGGCCACGACAAAAGGTTCGGCTGATCTCAAAGTTGGGGCGAAAGTCACCGTTACCTATGTAATGAGCGCCACCAAAGTGGAGGCGAGCGCTACCACGGCGGAGCCAAGTTCGCCAAATCCAACCTCCTCGCCCTAATTTGTAACGACAACGAAGAGAGAGGCCCGCCATCGTGTCGCAAATATTTGATAGTCCGAACTGGACTGGCATTTCAGCGCGGTGGCTGCCAGTAACGGCCCGTTAGATCTCCCAGTCGGCAGGGCTGTTGCCGCGTTCTTTGGTAATAACCATAATCCTATAAAAGTTTGTAGGGTATTGTAGGTTTAAAGTCTTATCTGCCAAAAACCCTTGAATAGATTCCCCCCGGCTCGTCTAATCGATCACTTATGAAAACAAAAATATTTGTGTTGATGGCAGCGGCGACTCTAGCGCTAAGCAGTATCGCTTTTGCGGGAGCAAAAACTTACGAGGTGACTGGCCCGGTTCTTGAGGTCAACGACTCGATGATCGTTGTCCAAAAAGGCAAGGACCGTTGGGAGCTCGATCGGGATTCCGGAACCAAGGTGAACGGCGATGTGAAAGTGGGCGATAAGGTTCACATCTCCTATACCATGACGGCCAAGGATGTGGAAGTGAAGGCTGCCAAGGGAGCGAAGAAGGAAAAGGCAAGCCCAGCGGCTTCGCCCAAATCGTAAACCGCAATTCTAAATCTCGTTAGTTCAGTCGCCGGGCGTCTTCCCGATGCCCGGCGACCTTTGTGGGCTGGAAGCGGTCTTGCGGCAACGCTGAACCGACGAGAGAAAGAGCCGCGAACATTGCCTCCTGATTACCCAGCGCCCAGCGTCACGCCATGATCTTCGACCGGAGCGGGTGCAACATCAATTGGTGCAGCTCTGATCTCGATCACTTCGTAGATAGCGGTGTCATGATCGGTATTCAGTGTGACGCGCTCGCCGGCTTTTTTACCGAGGAGCGATTGCCCGATTGCGGTCTGATAGGAAATAATGTGACGTTCGGGATCGCCATCCCACGCGCCAAGGACGGTATAACTTTCCTCCTGCCCTGAATCGACCTCGCGTAAGGTGACAATGGTGCCAATCGAGATCTGCGAAGTGTCTGCGTTGGAAAAATCAGTGCCACGGGCGCGGTGCAACATATGCTCGAGCTCGGACTTTCGCCGCATCAGCACGGCCTGCATTTGTTTGGCAGCTTTGAACTCGAAGTTTTCGCGCAAATCCCCATAAGAACGCGCCACTCCAATCTCCTTCGAATTCTCCGGAATCTTTTTGTTCACGATCTCTTCATATTCTTCCTGACGCTTGTGCAGGCTGCTCCAGGAAACAATCAACGATTCGGCTTTTTCCTCCGGCTGGGCTCCGGTTGCCATGCTTTCCAGTTCCGGATACAACTTGATCACGCGAGCCATCAGAGAACGTTTGGTTAAATCGTCGAGGACGGGCGTGAGGAGAAGGCGGCGCATGATGTCGCGGGCAACGCTGACGTCCGTGCCAGCGAAAAGATCGCTAATCAGATCCCGATCATCGAGCAGCAGATCGCGCAGGCGGGAAGAGCGCGAGGCTTCGTTATGCTGATCGCGTTCAATGGCGGACAGCATTGCCGGTAAAATTTCCGGGGTAACAAGTTTCGGCCAATTGGCGCGTTCGCGGCAAAGCCAGATCATCAGTTCACTGCTGGCCGAATGCTCGCGGACAGCGCGTTCGAGCATGTTTTGCAGCTCGTCGCCTCTGCCGTTTTCGACAAATATCTTTGGGATTTGTGCGACAAGGCGTGGGTTGTTCGATCCCATCATCTGCCAGGCGCGCCTCGTCCACACATTGCCCAGGGAACGGGGCATAGCCTGTAAAACACGACGCTCTTTAGCCGAGGGGAGCTTGGGTAAAATTTCAATAAGGCGCGATTCCTCTTCCGAAATCAAACGCTCCAGCGTGAGATCGGGTCGCGTCGTTGTTAGTCCTGGAACCCGTTCCAACAGGTCGTCGCGCGCCAGAACCAGTTCGAAGGTGAGCGGCGAATGCAGCTTTTGATTTTGCGCGGCCGTGTTCTCGATTCTTTGCATAATCGGCTGCAACTGCCTCTTCGGGTCCTCGAATTCGTGATGAAATCTGATGATCTGATCAAGTGCAGCCGCTTGCTCTTTTGGTTGGCGGGTTTGATTGAAAAACGCGAGAAGCTCTTCTGCGCGGGACACAGGTTCGGCCCGCAATGCAATCGGCTCCGACTTTTTGGTTGGGACCGAGAAGTAACCACTCGCCTTCATTGCCTTTTTTGCGCTCGTCCACCAACGTTTCCATTCCGCTTCCGTGAATAAATCGCCGACCAGGGCCTCGCTGATTTGCGCCAGCGTCGCTTTGCCATCGAATCCTTCCAGGATGTTGCGAACAACCGCCGCAGGGTCCGATTTCAGGAGCGCTTTGATTGCCTCCGGTTCATTCAGTTTGCGGGCGAGGAAATGTTTGGGTGGAATCGCGGTCAAATTTTCCGCGGCATAGCCGAGCTGCATCGGATGTTTCGCTTTGGTTTTGAAATCGATCACGATCTGGTTGAGTAACAGGTTCCACTCCGCCACCTGACCGAATCCCCAGCTTTTGTGCAGACAAAACGAGCCTGGGCGCAATTGCTCTAATTGCTCGGCTGCTTTCGTCGTTAGCTTTCCGGATTCGACTAACTTTTCCAGCTCAGCGTCCATGATCGGCCCAATTATTCACATACGACGTATAGGTGGTATGGGCGACAGGTGCAATTTGCGATTGCTCCACGCGATTGTGCGTGAAAGTCTCACCCGATGCCGACAAGTATTTGGTTCTGGATCGCCTTCCACGTCGGCGTCTTCATCGCCATTGCGGTCGACCTCGCAAGTTTTAAGCGGCGTCACCGCGCGCTTTCGATGCGCGCGGCGGCGTTGCGCAGCCTGCTTTGGGTGCTTCTTTCTCTCGGTTTCAGTTTGATCGTCTCCAAAATGCTGGGCCCGGATCGTGCCCTCGATTTTCTCACCGGTTACCTGATCGAGTACTCACTCAGCGTCGATAACATCTTTGTTTTCGTTCTCATCTTCGCTTACTTCAAAGTTCCACCGATTTCGCAGCATCGCGTTTTGGTATGGGGAATCCTCGGCGCACTGATCATGCGCGGGGTGATGATCTGGCTTGGCGTGTCACTTGTCTCCGCCTTTCATTTCGTTCTCTATATCTTTGGGGTTTTCCTGATTATCACCGGCATCCGGATGGCTTTCAGCAAGCAACAAACTGACTTTGGCGACAGCTGGTTTCTGCGGACCTGTCGCAAAGTAATGCCGGTAACGCGCGATTTTCGCGGCTCGCATTTCACGGCGAGGATTGATGGTCGGCTCATGTTGACGCCGCTCGCCCTGGTATTGCTTGTGATCGACGTGATGGATCTCGTGTTCGCAGTCGATTCCATCCCGGCGGTTTTCGCCATTACGCAGGACACTTTCATTGTTTATACTTCGAACATTTGCGCGATCCTTGGCCTGCGCTCCCTGTATTTCCTGCTGGCGAATCTGATGGACCGGTTTGTCTACCTTCGTATCGGCTTATCGATCATTCTCGTTTTTGTGGGAGTGAAGATGACTCTCTCCAAGACCTTTCCCATCCCGAATTACATCTCGCTTATCATCATCATGGCAATTCTGTTGGTCACGATTTGCGTCTCGATTTTCATGACACGGAACCAAGCGACGGATGACCCACAAAATTAGGATTGTTTAATTCCTTCCTTTTTGCTTACAATTTGGGTTAGGTATGAAAACGCTCGCTTTTCTTGTCGCGCTCGCGATTGCGGGCACGGCCCTGGCAGATATTCACGATCCGCCTTCCAATGATTATGGTCCGACGCGCAAACTCGGCCGTGGTCTCTCGAATTTCTTTCTCGCACCGGCGGAAATTCCGGTGACCATTTGCACGGTTAATACCAACGAAGGCAACGCCGCCGCTGCCGGTTACGGCGTGGTGCGAGGCGTGGGACGGTCGGCCACGCGGCATATCGCAGGTCTGCTCGAGATCCTGCTCTGGCCGGTGCCGGCCTATCGGCAAAGCTATTATCCGCTCCTGCCGAGCGACATTCCGTGGATCCACGCCGGCTATGCGGAGTTTCCGCCTGAGCTTGGTAACGAAACGAAGTATCCTTACGTTCGCGATTACTAATCTTGCTCTTCCGCTGCGTCTTCCTTCGGTAATAAGACGGACGAAGATTACGAGGAAGAGGTAGAGGAAGATTGGAACTGCAGATACAGGATGTCGCCTTTGGCGGAAAAGGTGTGGCGCGCACCGATGGGAAGGCGGTGTTTGTGCCTTACGTCATCGATGGCGAGAGCGTTTCCGCCAACATTACACGCGAACACAAGAAATTTCTCGAAGCAGAGCTGGAGACCATCTTTACTCTTTCGCCTCATCGGGTCGAGCCGCACTGCCCGTACTTCGGTCGCTGTGGCGGCTGCGTTTACCAGCACATCGAGTACGAACATCAGCTGGCGTTGAAATGGCGGCAGGTAAAGGAAACGCTTCGGCGTATCGGTGGATTAAAAGAACCGCCAATGCGGCCATTTATTCCGTCGCCGATCGAATATGGATACCGCAATCGCATTACCGTTCACGTGCGCGATGGCGTAATCGGATTTTTTCGCCGTGACTCGAACAAGCTGCTCTCGATCGAGCGTTGCCCGATCGCGCGTGCTGAAGTGAATGCGAAACTGGCTGAACTGCGCGGCAGCAATCCGCGTGATGGACATTATACCTTGCGTGTTATTGATGGTCCGCGGGTCTTCACGCAAGCCAATGATGAAGTCGCCGCCGCCCTGCTCGATCTGGTCGATCGACTGCTCGCCACTGCGGGCGGCACGCTGATCGATGCCTACTGCGGCGCCGGATTTTTCGCGAAACGATTGCGCACGCGTTTCGACAGGGTAATTGGAATCGATTGGGACCAGCGCGCAATTGCCGTTGCCCGGGAAGATGCGAACGAAAACGAAATCTACGTTGCGGGCGACGTCGATACTGAGTTGCCTAAGGTAGGGACGGTTCACCTGAACCGCCCGGCGCAGTCCGACGACAACTCTCAAGAGCGAATGAGGTCAATCGCCCCTACCATTATTGTCGACCCACCGGCGACCGGGCTGCGCAAGGCGCTTGTCGAAACGTTAATAGAACGTCCTCCGACGCAATTGATCTACGTTTCCTGCAATCCGGCTACGCTCGCCCGCGACCTGGCGGCGTTGAAGAAATCCTTTCGTATCGATTCCATTACTCCGCTGGATATGTTTCCGCAGACCGCGGAAGTGGAAGTCGCGGCGGAATTATCACCCGTTCGATAGGAGCAAAGTTGTAGCCGCAGTCGATGACTCCGGCTACAGAATACACTTGCGCCGGGCGCGCTGAGCAGTCGAAAGTCCCGGCAAGAAAATGGCTGAACCCGTTCTCGGGCTGGCGGCTGGCGTACATCGGCCGCGCAATGTCGATTGGAAACGCGCCGCGGCGTTGCTCTATGGCGACTGGGGCACGAGCAAGGCCTACGTCATTGGCTTGGCCTTCGTGGCTGCGGGCTTTTCTTCTTTTCCAATAATTCTCGCCGTTTGCGCACTCACCGCGATCGTCGGCTACAATTACATCATTGTTTGCAGTCACTTTCCGGATGGGGGTGGTGTTTATTCGGCAGCGCGCAAGCAAAGCCGATTTCTCGCTTCTGCCGGGGCTTTGTTACTGGTAGCAAATTTTATTGTCACCGCAGCGCTCAGCGGGTGGGCTGCCGTAAGTTACCTTGGCGTCTCAAACGATAATGCACGGCTCGCCACCACGGGTTTGATCCTTGTTGTCGGGATCATTAATTATTTCGGACCGCGACACAGCGGGAGCGTTTCGATCTGGCTCGCAGTGCCGGCTGTGCTTGTTGTCGTCTTAATCGTCGCATTCAGCGGGCCGCACCTGAAGGTCGCCGAATTGGAACCGGCGCATTCCAGTTTCGCGGTCACCTGGATCCAGTTCGTTGGTGTCATTCTCGCGCTCAGCGGTGTGGAAGCGGTCGCGAATATCACTGGCGTGATGAAGCTCGATCCCGATTCCTCGCCGGAGCGACCGAAGGTTACTCACACAGCGACAAAGGCGATTGTACCGGTCGCGATAGAGGTGGTATTAGGGACTGTTCTTCTTGGCTGGGCGATGCTTTCGCTACCAAAATTTTTTGCGCCGCAACTGGCCGATCACAAAGAAGACATGTTGCGCTTCCTCGCGGAACACTATGGCGCGGTCGCGATAGCACCCTGGTTTGGAACGGCGTTCGGCATCGCAGTCGGTATTATCTTTGGTCTTTTGCTTTTCAGCGCGGTGAATACCGCCGTTGTAGCGCTGATCGGTGTGGTCTTCATGATGGCCCAGGATGGGGAGATGCCGCGACAATTGGCGCGTCTGAATCGCCATGGGGTTCCGCAGCTCCCCTTGCTCGCCGCCGTTGCGCTTCCGATCCTTGTACTGGCGCTGACGAATGATTTCAATGCCCTTGCCGGTTTGTATGCGGTCGGTGTCGTAGGTGCTATCGCAGTTAATCTCGGCTCATGCAGTTTCAATCGCGAGCTTGATCTCGGATGGTTCCAACGCTTCATCATGCTGTCGACATTCCTGGTCCTTTTCGCGGTGGAAGTCACGATTGCGAAAACGAAACCGGACGCATTGTTTTTTGCCTGTAGCGTTTTGGGTATAGGGCTTACGCTGCGTTTTTATTCTCACAAACTCTCTGGCCTGACGACCCTCACGGTAACGCGGAAGATCGCCGACATGGTCGCCCCCGATTTGCCTGCCACGATGCACCCGCGTCTCGAAGAGGGACAAAAGATCATGGTCGCCGCACGCGGAATCAATCCAGTGCTCAATTTTGCACTTGAAGAAGCGCAGCTACGAAAAGCGGTTCTCTGCGTCGTCTACGTGAAGGAGGTCGTTGTTTATTTTGCCGCGTCGCCCGCCACTAGGGGCCGGCCGAGATGGCAGGAAGATCCCGAGGCCAACGCCATTATGTCGTTGATGCTAAAGGAGGGACAGCAGCGTGGTGTATGCGTGCTGCCGGTGTATGCCGTGAGCGAGGACGCCGCCGCTACCATTGTCGATCTTTCTGCGACGATGGGCGTCGATTGTTTGGTTATCGGAACTACCCAACGAGGCGCTCTGACGAATTTGCTTCGCGGCAGTGTCGCAAATCACATCGCGGAGAATTTGCCAGATTCGATTCGCTTGGTCATCTTCGGCTGATTACGAATCCAGGTTTTATCAAACGTAGCTGATGTTCCGTTTGCAGGAGTAATCGTTCATCGGCATGGCCACATTAACTCTCAGTCCGCCAGGCGCCGCCGTGCACCGTCCGCGTAACGTCGATTGGAAACGCGCGGCCGCATTGCTTTATGGCGATTGGGGAACAAGTAAGGCTTACGTCATTGGTCTGGCTTTTCTCGCCGCGGGCTTTTCGTCATTGCCGATCATTCTCGCGGTTTGTGCACTGACCGGTCTGGTCGGAATTAACTACGCCATCATCTGCAAATATTTTCCCGATGGTGGCGGCGTTTATTCAGCAGCGCGCTCGCAAGGACGACTCCTCGCCGTCGTGGGCGCACTTTTGCTGGTTGCAGACCTGACTGTAACAGCTGCGCTGAGCGGTTGGTCGGCCCTCAGCTACTTCAACATTCCAATTCTCAAACAACACATCGTCCTCTCAACCGTAGCGGTGTTGCTAGTTATGGGTGCGATCAATTTTTACGGACCAAAACATAGTGGCAGTCTCGCTGTCATCCTCGCGGTACCGACCGTAATTGCCGTTCTTGCGCTCATCATCATAAGCGCGCCGCACCTGAACACGCACTATCTGGAACCGCTCCACGAAAGTTATGGTCATGTCTGGGTGCAATTTTGCAGCGTCATTCTCGCCCTCAGTGGTGTGGAAGCGATCGCTAACCTCACCGGAGTGATGAAATTAGATAAAGGCGCAACCATCGCTGAACCACGCGTGGGGACGGAAGCCGCGAAGGCAATCTGGCCGGTCGCGGTCGAGGTAGTTATCGCAACCGCGTTGCTTGGTTGGGCAATGCTTTCAATGAACCCGAATAGCACGGTGACCTTGTGGGGCAGCAATTATCCGATTCGCGAAGCATTAAATTTCCGCAGTGAAGATATGCTGCGCTTTATCGGCGAATATTTTGGAAGCGCCAGTTTTGGCCCGGCTTTCGGACAAATGTTTGGTTGGATTGTTGGCATTGTCTTCTTCCTCCTTCTCTTGAGCGCAGCCAACACCGCCATCGTCGCAATGATTGGATTGCTTTACATGATGACACGCGATCACGAAATGCCACCCCAGTTCATGAGGCTCAACCGGCATGGCGTGCCCCAGATCCCTCTCTTAATCGCCGTTGGGTTGCCGGTAATCGTTATCCTGACAACACGGAACTTCACTGCGCTTGCCGGTCTGTACGCGATCGGCGTTGTCGGGGCGATTACGGTGAATCTAGGCTCGTGCTGCTTCAATCGTGTCCTGCCAATCAAGATCTATCACCGCATTCTTTTTGGCATCACTTTCATCGTTCTTTTTCTGGTCGAGATCACACTCGCGCACACCAAACCGGACGCGCTCTTTTTCGTGCTCTGTGTCCTCGGTGTCGGGCTCGCCGTCCGCGCCTGGACGATGAAGCGCCGCGGCCTAACGACCGTGATGGTTCCTCAGCAAGTCGCGCAAATGGTTACGCCCGATCTTGCGACGACCATGCAATCGCGTTTGGACGAAGGACAGAAAATCATGGTCGCCGCCCGAGGCATTACCCCGGTACTCAGTTTCGCCCTTGATGAGGCACAATTGCGAAAGGCAACACTTTGCGTTCTCTTCGTGAAAGAGATTGCCGTTTACTATGCCGGTGGTCCAACCACCCTCGGTCGTGCGCGCTGGCAGGACGATCCCGAAGCCAGCGCCATCATGTCATTCATGCTCAAACTCGGTTCCGACCGCGCGGTTTGCGTGCTACCCGTTTACGCGGTGAGCGAAGACGCCGCTACCACCATTCTTGATCTCTCCGCCACTATGGGCGTGGACTTTCTTATGCTCGGCACTTCCCATCGGCTCACGCTCACCAATCTTTTGCGCGGAAATGTTGTCACCAACATTGCGGCGCAATTACCCGACACGATTCGCCTGATTATTTACGGCTGAGGGGTCATCGGAACCTAGGCCTTCAGTGTGCGGCCCCGCGGGCTTGAAAGCCGCTGATTCCTATGAGCAAGCCACAGAAGTCTAGGGACACGGATTGAAAGTCGATGTTCCGCTTTTGCATTGTCCGCGGGATGTTGAAGGTTCCGACCCATGAGCCCGCCGAAAGTTTTCGTTGCCGATCCTATTTCACAGCGCGGCATCGACGAGCTGGCCCGTGACGGCGCACTCGAGACGAAAGTGCAGACGGGATTGAGCGAAACGGAATTAGTGGAAGCCCTTTCAGATTTCGCTGCGCTTATCGTCCGCAGCCAGACAAAGGTGACGGCGAAAATTTTAAACACGGCAAAAAAATTACGTGTCGTCGGCCGCGCTGGTGTCGGGGTCGACAACGTGGATGTCGAAGCTGCGACGCGCCGCGGCGTGGTGGTGTTGAACGCGCCCGGAGCAAACACGGTTTCGACGGCAGAGCATACGTTTTCGCTGCTGCTCAGTCTTGCCCGCAATATTGCGCGTGCCGACGCCACCTTGAAAGGCGGCACCTGGGACCGGAAAAATCTGGAAGGCGTCGAGCTCTACAACAAAACGCTAGGCATTATCGGCATGGGCCGGATCGGCAGTGAGCTAAGCCGTCGGGCGATTGCGTTTGGAATGCGTGTTGTTGCATTTGATCCGTACCTGTCCGCGTCGCGCGCGCGCAGCCTCCAGGTCGAGCTCGTGGAAGATCTCGATGAATTGCTCCCTATCGCCGATTTTATTTCGTTGCATACGCCGCTTACCGCGGAGACGCGTCATATTCTGAACGCGGAACATCTCGCCAAAACAAAGCGCGGCGTGCGCATCATCAATTGCGCGCGCGGTGGCTTGATTGATGAACAGGCATTAGCTGATGCCATTTCTAATGGCCACATTGCCGGCGCCGCGCTCGACGTCTTTGAAACGGAACCATTGCCCGCCGATTCGCCGCTGCGAAAAATTTCGAAATTGGTCCTGACACCCCATCTGGGTGCCTCCACTGCGGAGGCACAGGAAAGTGTCGGGATCGAAATCGCGCAGTCGATTCGCGCGGCCTTGCTCGAGGGAACGATTCGCAATGCCGTAAACATGCCGACACTGGATGCGAAAACGCTCGCGCTGATCGGCCCGCACCTGCGTTTCGGCGAGAAACTTGGCCGTTTTCTCTCGCAACTCGCCCCGAGACGGGTCGATTTCCTCAATATCAACTACAGCGGGAAAGTAAACGAAGTCGATACTACCGCGATTACGCGCGCAGTGTTGAAAGGCTTTTTGCAAAGCGCCGGCGGGAACGAAGTGAATGAAGTCAACGCACCTGCATTCGCGGAAAGTTTGGGACTGAAAATTACCGAGACGCGACTGAGCGCACCTGGTGATTACTCCGACATGCTCGAGCTTTCCGCCAGTGCCGAAGGAAAGGAACTATCGGTGGGCGGCGCATTTTTCGGAATTACCCCACGAATCGTTAGCATTAACGCGCGACCAGTCGAAGCGCGCCCGCATGGAGTTATTCTCGTGCTCGAAAACACCGATCGTCCCGGTATGGTCGGCCGGATTGGCACGCTGCTCGGCGAACATGGCGTTAACATCGCCACCATGTCGCTCAGCCGAAACCAGGCCGGCGGAACCGCGCTTACGGTTTTGAATTTGGACAGCGCGCCCGACGAAAAGTTGCTCGCAGAGATTCGCGGTAGTGATGATATTCGGAATGCGCAGGTAATTGAATTATAAGGCGAAAAGGGCTTGCGCCCTTTGGCGAGCAAATCAATTTTGCACGCACACGTGCGTTTATGGGAACGATTCTAGGCACACTCGTCATCGGCTTGGTCGTGGGAGCGATCGCCAAATTGCTTATGCCAGGGCGCGATCCAGGCAGTTGTTTGATCACCGTTCTGCTCGGCATCGCAGGAGCTTTCGTGGCCGGATTTCTCGGCCGCGCCGTCGGTTGGTATGAACCAGGGGAACCTGCCGGCTTCATCGCCTCCGTCATCGGCGCGATGTTACTTCTGCTTGTGTATCGACTCATCAGAGGGCGCCGATCATACCAGCATTGAGTCGGTGCAAATTCGGTTGCGCGAGTGAACGCCCGATGCGCTGGTAGCCGATGCGACAGCCAACGCGTTTGGCGATCCTGCTCGCCTTCGCCGCGCTCTACCTGATTTGGGGCTCGACTTATCTTGGAATTCTCTACGCCATTCAATCGATTCCGCCGTTTCTGATGGCGGGCACGCGATTTCTCTGTGCCGGAATGATTATGTACATAATTGCCAGACTGAATGGTGAACCGGCGGCCGATCGCACGACCTGGAAAGGCGCCTTCATTATCGGTGGCTGTCTCTTGCTTGGCGGTAACGGAGCGGTAACTATCTCCGAAAAATGGGTCCCCACCGGGCTGGCGGCGCTGATCGTGGCAACGGTTCCCATCGACATCGCCCTCCTCGGTTGGATTACCAGGACCACTCCGCGACCAACACCGGTGGTTTGGCTGGGATTGATCGGCGGATTTATTGGCGTCGGAATTCTGATCGGACCGGCGTTGACATTATCTTCAGCGCAACCCTCCAGTCATGTCGGACTCGGCATGCTGATCCTGGTGATTGGATCACTCCTCTGGTCAATCGGTTCTCTTTACTCGCGCAGGGTCAGGCATTCCCCCTCTCTCATAATGGGAGCGAGCCAGCAGATGATCTGCGGCGGAGCGTTGCTTTTCATTGCCGGTTTTTTGCTGCGCGAGGATCGCGGATTCAGCATTAGTCATGTAACCTGGCTTTCGATAGGTGGGTTCGTTTACCTCGTTTTGATCGGAGCAATCGTCGGATATACGTCTTATTTTTACCTGCTACGGCATTGCGACCCGTCAAAGGTCGCGACCTATGCCTACGTCAATCCGATTGTGGCCATGATTCTGGGTAGCTTGTTCGCCGGCGAGCGTCTTGCTTCCCGGACGATCGTGGCGGCGGTGTTAATCATTGGGTCGGTCGCCATTGTGATCACAGCCCAGCAATTGAGCGTGAAATCCACTTTCCCGGGTGATGCGGAAGCAGCCTAGCGCGGCGCTGCGGAGCGAGGCTTGGCATCCTTAAGGTATCCTCTCTAATATCCTGCGATGGGCGAGACGCCGAACCAGGAAACAATCGAAGTCGTTCGCAAGAATTGGCGCGCGGAAGTGGAGACAGCGCGAGTTTATCGCGACCTGGCGGAGCGCGAAAGCGACGAAAAACGCAAGGGGATTCTCATCCGCATGGCGGAAGCAGAAGAGCGTCATGCCCATCGCTGGGAGCAAAAGTTACGTGATATGGGTCAGCCGATCCCAACATTGGCCGACACTTTCTGGACACGGCTCCAGCGAAGATTCACGCGTTCACTCGGACCCGACATCGCAATTCGCCGAATGGAGGCGGCCGAGGAAAAACATGAGCGCGAATTTTCCGCGCAGCGCGACCGCGCGCTCGCGAGCGAGCAGGACGTGCAGGAATTCTTGCGCACCAGTGCTCTGGAAGAAAAAGCACACGCGCGCGCGCTAAATGCCATGGCCGGCCCGGCAAATCCCAAGACCGTTCTCGATACTATTCTAAAGCGTGAACGCTGGCACGGACGCGGTGGGAGCTGGGTGGCGGATGCAATCTATGGCGTCAACGATGGGCTGGGCGCTGTCTTCGGAATCGTCTCGGGCGTTGCGGGCGCGACCAACAATCAACAGCATTATGTTTTAATCTCCGGTCTTGCCGGAATGCTCGCTTCGGCTTTGTCGATGGGTGCGGGCGCCTACCTCGCGGGCAAAAGCGAAGGCGAAGTATACGAAGCCGAAATCGCGCGTGAGAAAGCCGAGGTCGAAGAGAACCCCGAGGAAGAAATTGAAGAGATGGCACTCTTTTATCAGCTCCAGGGATTCAGCGCCGAAGAATCGCAAAAAATGGCCGAACGACTGGCCGAAAATCCCGACCAACTGGTTCGGGCAATGGCCCAAAGCGAACTCGGACTGTCCGAGCATCGATTCCCCAATCCCTGGAAATCCGCGGCGTCGGCCTCGCTTTCCACTGCGGTAGGCGCGTTCATCCCGATCGTTCCATTCTTTTTCATGAGCGGACTTCCGGCCGTGATCGTTGCCTTTGTCGTCAGCATCATCGCGCATTTTGCCGTTGGCGCGGTCAAGTCGCTGATCACGATTCGGTCGTGGTGGGCATCGGGTTTTGAAATGACGCTTGTCGGCGTCATCGAAGCTGTCGTCACCTACGGCCTGGGTTTGGCTTTCGGCGCCGCCGTATAAGTCTCGTTAGAAACTAAATTCCGTTTCGGTTCCAGCCGGGGTCGGTGATTCCGGCGTTGGCGTTACGTATGCCGGCTAAAACGCAAGCACTACTCGGTTCGCAGCGCCAGCATCGGACTAATTCGTGTGGCTCGGCGCGCGGGCAGCCAGGTCGCGAGCAAAGTTGCGGCCGCGAGCAAGAGGGGGGCAGTGGAAAATGCAACTGGATCGAGAGCGCCAACCTGATAAAGCATTCCGCTGAGAATTTTTCCGGTCGCAATCGCGAGCAACAGTCCGATCACAATGCCACCCGCGAGCATGAATGAGCCTTCGCGTAAAATCATCCACTGCACGGTGCTCGGTCTGGCGCCAAGGGCCAGCCGAATTCCGATTTCGCGCGTTCGACGCGCCACCGAATAGGCTTTGACGCCATACACCCCGACGATCGCCAGGGTCAATGCCAGTGCACCGAAAACTGTAAACAAGGTTGCACCGGCACGAACCGTCCAGAGTTGGAGATTGGAATCGACGTGTTGCGGAAATGTTTTTAGCGAAAGGACTGGCAGGGTCGGATCAACTTCGCGAACGGTGCCTCGAATCGCGTCCGCCATTTGCGCGACATTTTCTTTTGTGAGACCGGGGCATTGCAGAAAGAAATAAGCTGCGCTTTGAAAGCCGCGGGCGAATGGCACGTAAATCGAGCCACGCGGCTGGCGCTCGAATAATGCACCGCGCGTTGAAGGCACTATGCCGATTACCTCGATCGCTTCGCCGGTCTTGATATTGCCTTTGCCACCCTGGCTGATGCCCATGTTGTCGGGGCTATCACCTTTCGCGCGTGGAGCGTTGTCATCGGCATATTGAATACGCTGACCGAGTGCGTCGCCGTCGGGCCAAAGTTTTCGCGCCAGGGTTTCGTCGATGATGGCAACGGCTGGCCCTTCGCCCTGCGTCGATTCATTCACCGAGAAAGCACGTCCGCGCAAAAGCGGCAGACCAACGCTGGCAAAATACTCGGCCCCCACGCTATGAAAACGTGTCTTGTAAGCGAGACCTTCGGCCGCGTTCGACGGTTTTTGGTCCGGCGCTACGTGGACGCCGGCGCGCTGAATTGCTTTGCCGAGCGACAGCATTCCAAACGGTGCGGTTGCCGAAATGCTGACGTGCTGCACTCCCGGAAGCGTGGCCAGGCGATCGCTCAACGCGCGGTACGTCCGCTGAACTTGTGATTGAGGCGCACCCGACAAGCTCGCGTCCACTTCGAGTAACAAATCCTTTTCTGCATGCAAACCCGTCTCGAACCTCGCCGCTTTGTTGGCACCGCGAATGAACAGCGCTGCGGCGGTGAGCAATGCGAGTGAGAATGCGATTTGTGCAACTACGAGCGGGTTGCGCGGCAAAAAACGCCAGCGCCGGTGGACTACATCTTCGCCGGCGTGTTCTTTCAAATCTTCAATGACCGAACTGCGCGAGAGTTTCATCGCCGGTCCGAGTGCGAAACAAACTGTGCCGAGCAGGCAAAACACGAATGTCGCCGCCAGGACGGGCAAACTTGGTCCGCCATTCCACACGACATCGAGAGGCATCAGGCTACTGAGTGATCGCGCCAGTAAACCCGAGCACCAAATGCCGAGCATCAATCCTCCAACTCCTCCGAGGAGTGCGAGCAGCAATCCTTCGGTCAACAATTGTCGAACGATCCGCCATCGGCTGCCGCCGAGTGCAAGACGCAGCGCGATTTCTTTCCGTCGCGCTGTGCCGCGCGCGAGCAACATGTTGGCCAGGTTCAGACATGCAACCAACAACACGATCGCGGCCATCCCCATCAAAAGAGGTGCGATCGCTGCCACATCGCCGTCGTCCGGCGGATCATCGCTGATGGAAAAGCGCGATACCGGCGCCGTGGTGAACGTTTGATCCTTTTGTTCAACCGGAAACGCTTTCTCCAGATTTGCTGCCAGCGTCTTTAGGGCCGCTTCAGCTGTCATCGCCGTCATGCCCGGCTTGAAACGTCCGATCAACAACAAATGCTCGCCTTCGCGACTCGCCAGTGGCTTGCTTTTTTCGGTGGCGAAATTGTTCGCGATTACATCGTA
>JBKPMO010000091.1:0-5193 GCA_046732175.1 Verrucomicrobiota bacterium | reverse complement strand
TTTCGTCGCAGACGTAGCGTCTGACTTGCCGAAATATGGACTGGATAAGCCGCGACTAACCGTCGCGCTCAGTTCCTTTGCCTCGGAAAATACAGCTGAGACCACTGCGGGCGAACACCCTCTGGCGACAATCGCATTCGGAAAAATCGATGGTGACAATGTCTTCGCGCGGATGGGAGAGGAACCATTCGTGGTCGCGGTCCGACGTTCGATGCTCAATAATGTGTTTGCCGACCCGTTATCGTGGCTGGACCTAACGATTTTTAGCTTCAAAGCGGAACAAATTCACAAGTTGTCGCTTTTTACCGATCGCGAACAGACTTTGATCCGTGGAACGGACAATCAGTGGCAGTGGGTTACGGGCAGCGGGTCGATTAATACCGTCAATGTGCAATCGCTGTTGAACACACTTGCTTCTTTGCACGCCACTCAATGGGTGGCAAATGCGCCGGTGGCCGCCTTTGAGAAACCGCAGCTTGTTATTACTTTCACCACATCGCCGGATGACAAGGCTCAGCATAAGTTGACAGTAGGCGGTTCTTCACCTGACGGGACAGCGATGGCGCGAACAGACGAACACGAAGGCACGTTTGCGATTAGCAGTCGGGATTTGAAAGCGTTGCGAGCGGAATTGATCCAGCCGACAACACCATCGCCGGCGGCGAGTGCGTCGCCTTCAGTGGCGACTTCGCCGGTCGCTATGGCGACACCGTAACGTCCTTCCAAATCCCTCCCACCTTCGTTTTGCGGTCGCGAGAGTACGGCGCGGCAGGCGACTTCGCTACGCTACGCTCGGATGATCGGCTACTTGGGCGCTATAAATAGTCACAATTCCGCCAGTGAGTGGTTCAGCCACGACATTTTTAAAACCGTTGGCCTTGATTAAGTCGCACATGGTGGGGCCGCTGGGGAAATTTTCGATGGAAGCGCCGAGGTATTGGTAGGCCTTTTTTTCGCGCGTAATCAGCGCCGAAGCGAAAGGCATGATTCGGTGCAGATAAAATCGGTGGAGGGAACGCCAGATCAGATTTTGCGGCAGAGAAAAATCCAGAACAAGCAGATGTCCAGTGGAGGTAAGGATGCGCTGCATTTCGCGCAAGGCTCCGCCCCAATCGCGTACATTTCGCAAACCGAACGCGATGGTTACAACGTCGAAGGATTGGTTTGCTAACGGCAATTGGGCGGCATCCCCGGCAACAAGACGACGAACTCCCTTGCGACGGGCCAGCGCGAGCATGGCATTGGAAAAATCCAGCCCCACGACATGGACCGTCGATAATTTGCGTTGGATTACGAGCGCGAGATCGCCGCTGCCGGTCGCAAGATCAACGACGCAGGCCGGCTTCCAGCCCGCCACGATTTCAGCTGCCCGTCTGCGCCAGTAGAAATCGCACCCAAAGCTTAGCAGGTGGTTCGCGAGGTCGTATCGTCGGGCGACACGATCAAACATTTCCCGAACGATTTCGGGATCACGCGCCAGGGCAGTTTCTTCAGGCAAGCTCAACCACGGCCGTTCGCTCGGAACGTGCGATCGCGCAAGTGGCACGATCAGGCGTTTGCACTCGCTGCCGATGTTTCTCGGGCCGCCGGGAAACCGCGAGAACGATGAGCAGAAATCCTACGGGCGCGACCTGCATAAGCAGGCGGCTGAGCGAAAGACCAACATGGTCAAGATAGTTTGGCCAGCTGCTGAAGAGATAGAGTGACAAAAACAAAACGATGGGCGCAATCAGGGCAACGAGTAGGATAAGAACACTCGTGTCGTGCATCCGAGGCAATGAATACAGAAAGGCAACTGCGACAATAAACCAAAATAGACTCCAGGTAGGAAGGCTATGGAATTCGGCCAGAAGCGCGGAAAGGAGCGGCAGTGCACGGTCGAGATGGGTACGAAACGTCTCCAGGTTGAACGGCAAAAAATCCGCCGCCTGAAGTGCGTGCGTGGCGTTCAGATAAAGACGCCAGGCACAGATGATTACGATCCCCGGCAGGAATGCCAAGAATGATGAGGGGAACTTTCTTGTCCGCAAAATGACGAAGACCCCGCAAGCCGCTGCGACCGCCCATAAAATAAGACCGTCGCGCTTGACCCATGGCAAAAGGGCCAGACACGCGGCGTAGAGGCGAAAGAAGACATTGTTGCCCTGTTCGGAAGCAGAAAAGAGACATCCGGTCGCGGCAAGATAAAAAACGCTCAGTGGGAAATCGGCGTAGCCCGCACTCGCGCATCCGACTTCGACCGTGATTTGTGGAACAAAAAATAGAAGCGCCGCCATAAGTAATCCGAGCCATATTCTTCCGCCCACACGCGCGGTAAAGGCAGCGACCAAGAATGTTCCTGCGGCGTAAAACGTCGGAAAGATTGTCTTCGCGAAAAATTGGTTGGATTCACCCAGCCAGAGGTAAAGCCACAGCTCGGTGAACGGAATCGCGAGAGGGTATTCGGGATGACTGAAAGCGCGGCCGTTATCGCTGAAATAAGCCGCGGGAAGAACGCCGCCATTGGCGAAGGCATAGCGTGCTTTGATTTCCCAATTCAGCAACCCATCCCAGCCCAGGGTATGAACAAAGGAAAGATAAAACACGATCGCGATTTCGATCGCGATAACCGCAATGAGAGCGACTTCGCACCAGCTTGGTTTGGTGCGAATTTGCGATGGCGTCTTCAACTTCCAGCCAACCACCCCAAGGAAAATGCAAACAATGCTGACCAACCCCTGCAGGAGCAGGCCGTGGGCAAAAAAACCGAAGGTCCAAAGCAGCAAAGAAACAGCGCCCGTTCCGAACAGCCACGAGAACGCGATTTGTTCAACAAGACTTAGCCGCAGGGACCGACGAACGAGCAAAGCGAGCAAGCCATAACCTGCGGCGAACAACGTTCCGAATGCGCCGAAAAGGCCCAGCGCATTCATCCCTTTTTCCCTATTGACACTATTTCCAGTCCCGAGCCGAACACCTTGCCGGCCGGCAACCAAGCAGGCCGGGTAAGCCGACACAAAACCACCGCCGCCACCTTGTCCGGATTGATTAGGGAAAGTTCATTCTCGGGGTGTGTTCCATCGATTTCGCACAAACGGACCGAATGCGGTGACGCGAGATATGCCGTCGTCATTCCCAGACCGGAACTAAACGCGTCGCCCTTGCGGATAAAGATAATAATAGGTTTGGATATCGACAGCGATTCAAACGTCGAAATTACATTCTTCGACGCGCCTTCTGCACCGGTGGCAAATTTCAAGTAGCTGTCGGTGGTATGAAGCGCGCCACCGGGCCGAAGCGGGAATTGGGTGGCGCCGGAGTAAATCTTGGGAATGCTTACCGTCAGTAACGCCGCCGTCAGGCCGCACCACAACAACAGGTGTGCGATGCGCCCGCAAGACCGTTGGAACGTCATTCAGGAGTGCTTCAGGCGTGGACCCAGTCCAACCGTATCGCGCGATTCACTAGCCGAATTCTCGTTAGAGAAGAGCGCGACTGGCTTACGAGCGAAAAGGTTATACTTGATGATGGCGTAAAAAGCCCGAATCCCATCGCGCCAGGTAATCTTCTTTCCTTCTTCATATGTCCGGCCATCATAGGAGATGCCGACCTCATAAATGCGGCAACACGCCCGCGCGACTTTGGCGGTGATCTCCGGTTCAAAGCCGAATCGGTCTTCACGCAAATCGATGTTCCTCAGGACCGCTGTGCGGAATGCCTTATAACAGGTTTCCATGTCGGTGAGGTTGACGTTTGTGCACATGTTGGAGAACAAGGTCAGCAATTTGTTTCCGACCATGTGCCAGAAATAAACGACCCGATGCGGACGCCCGCCCATGAATCGGGAACCGAAAACGACGTCGGCTTTTCCACTCAAAATTGGCTCGAGCAAGCGCGGATATTCCTCCGGGTTGTATTCGAGGTCCGCATCCTGGACGAGAACGATATCGCCCGTGGCGGCGGCGAAGCCACTGCGCAAAGCTGCGCCTTTCCCCCGATTAACGCCATGATAAATGACGCGATCGGCGATGGGCTCGACATTGCGTTTCAAAATGGTGCGGCTGCCGTCAGTGGAACCGTCATCGACCACAATGATCTCAATATCTGGCAAGGGAGCGGTCCGGACGGCGGAGACAATTTCAGCGATCGTATTTCGCTCGTTATAACAGGGGATAACGACAGAAACTTTCATGGCCAGCGTGTTACACAGCAAGAATCCCGCCGAAGGCGTCCGAAGCGCTGTGAAATCCGGTCGCGCGATACCGATTAACGTACTTAAACGCTGCATAATACAGAATCTCATGCTGTTACGAGAGCAAGGATTCGGGTGTTTTCGGGCGTCCGCCGATCGGTCCGGGTGTCTGTAGATTCGCTGAATATTTGAGTCGTTTTGGCATGTCCAATGTCCAAAAGCGGCGTTTGCAATGGGCTTGCAGTGGTTTTCAAAGCAGCCGCTCGGCGCCTTTTCGCTAAATCGAGAGGCAGGTTGAGCGTCTCGGATGTTCTGAGTTCAATTGACTGGCCTTAATCGTTCCCGTAATTGCTTCAGCCACTCGTTAGGGTCTTCGCCTAGAGAGGTAAGCGGCCCGTCGCGCGGGCATTTGTGAGGCCCTCGCTTGCGCTTGGGATGACCAAAAAAAATGGCGCAGTGTTATTTCGAGCCCACTTCCCACGCGATCGGTTCGAGGACGCGCCAGACATTTTCAACCAGAACTTTATGTCCGGTAGCATTCGGATGAATGCGATCGGGTAGGTTGAGTTTTGGATCGCCCACAACGCCTTCGAGTAAATTCGGCACCAGCGCAGCGTGATTTTTCTGGGCCAGTTCACCAAATATTTTTACAAACGTCGCGACACATTCGCTGTCCGGTGCCGCGATTGGAAACTGCAGCCCCACAATCACGACCGTCGCATTCGGATTGCGCGTTTTCACTTGATCGATCATTGATTGCAAATTCGCGTGCGTCTGTTCGACCGGAATGCCGTCGAAAGGGTCGTTGACCCCAAGCTCGAGAACGAAAATATCGACGGGATGCTCCAGGTGGGTGGGGAGGCGGCGCAACCCGTCTTCGGTCGTGCTTCCGCTGGCGCTGGCATTGATCACGCGAAAATTCGGACCGATGGGGCGCAATTTCTCGACCAGCAGCATTGGCCAGGCTTGGCGCGGACTAATGGCAAGGCCTTCCGATAGACTATCGCCGAACACAAAGATGG
>JBKPMO010000090.1:0-4120 GCA_046732175.1 Verrucomicrobiota bacterium | reverse complement strand
GTCCAAGAGCACGCGCTGCCAGCAAACCGAACCCGGTCGCGACGCTGAAATTGAAAGTCCCTTGAATCAAAACAAGCAGTGGCAACGGCAGCGGTAAAGGATGTGCTGCCAATGTCGGCCCGAGAACAGCTTTAAGATACGGCAGTAGTGCGAGCACACTGGCAACCGGCTGATCACTAGCAAAAGGAAAAGCCGCCACGGATAACGGTGAGATGAATTAATCGCCATTTCTCTCCCGCTTCACACTTCTTCCGATAAGGAGCGCTGCGCTACTTTTATGCGGCGAGCGCGTGCCACCTGCGATTTAGGAATATGAAATCGAGCACGAAGAATAAAATCAAAGGAACATTCGAAGAAGCCAAAGGTGGAGCACAAGAGAAAGCGGGCAAAGCGTCTGGCAATCCCGATATGCAAGATCGCGGGACGGTAGAGAAAACGGGCGGGAAAGTTCAGCGCAAAGTCGGCGATGTGAAGAAGTATTTTGCCAATAACGTTGAGGGTTGAGTGTTGAGCGTTTGCTTCGCCCTTCGCTTCAACTCTTCAACCTCGAAAGCCTTCGGGGCTGTCCGATGGCGAGCGCTTTAACGATGCCGCGTCGTCCCGTGGTCGTGGTCCCGCCGCTTGCGCTTTCCCCTTTTCCCTCTGAGCTCTGCTCCTTATCTTTCTGATACTTTATGTCGGCTCGAACATTGTTATTGGTATTATTTTCTTTCTTGTTACCCACGATCTGCGCCCATGCAGTCACACCCGAACCTACTGTTTCTATGAAAGAATTGATTAGGAAAGATTACGAACGTCTCACCGGCACGTTTCAGCTCGCGTCTGGCGTGATCGATGGAAAACCGCTACCCGAGGAGATTCGAAAGGAAACCAAGCTGGTCACCGACATGAATAAGTTCACTGTTTCAGCGGGAGGCCAAGCGGGCACGAGTGGCGCTGGCACGTTTACGATTGACCCTACCAAATCGCCCAAGACAGTCGACTCGCTCCAAGCAACCGGGCCAGACAAAGGTAAAACCGTGCTCGGTATCTATGAAATCATCGATGACAACCACAAGCGCGCCTGTTGGGCGCCAGTGGGCCAGCCGCGCCCGACCGCGTTCACCTCGGAACCGGGCAGCGGCCACATCCTGCAACTTTGGGAACGGATTAAGTGACCAAGCGTTGGACGTTACTCTAGTCCGGCTCGGACCGTTGGGTGTTTGGTTCGTTCCCCGACCCCTTCAACTTTTCAACGCTTTCAGGTTGCCGTTATCTCGTGTCTCTCGCTTTGCTCTTCGCCTTAGCCCTTTGCTCCTTACCGATAACGCGGCGCTTAGCGTCGTCAGTTTTTCAGCTTTTTCCCTCAACTTTTCCGCTTCTCGCTGGTGACTGCAGCAGGATCTCAGCGCCTTCGCGGGCCCCTTCAATGACCATTGTCTGTCCGCTTTTCTTAACCAGTTCCCGCGCCTGCTCGAGCATCCGATCAATCATGTCATCATCATGACTGGGATCGTGATGGAAAAGTAATACCCTTTTCACATTCGCATCGAGCGCAAGCAAGACCACACTGCTTAGCGAACTGTGTCCCCATCCCACGTGTTTCTTATATTCATCGTCGGAATATTGCGCGTCCAGAATCGCCACTTCGCAATTCTGCAGAAACTCCACCATTTTGGCCCGCTCCGCGTCGGCAAAATTTCGCGCTTCCTTCTCGTCGATCCCATTCTGCACCGCCAGTCGCATTTTAAGAGGCTCGTACGGTTCATTGTCCGGCATGTAGGCGATCGATCCGGAGCTGGTAAAGAGCCGATAGCCAGCGCAGATGCCAGGATGATTCGCGAACATTGCCTGCACCTTCACCTTGCCGATGTGAAACTCCATGTCTCTAAGCTCTTCGATCGCGAGATGACTGGGCAATTGATGCAAGCTCACCGGAAAAAACGGCGTCTCCATCTGTCCGGCCAGGATCGTGCCCAGGCCAGCACGCGCTCCTTCATAACCCAGGATCCGAATCAAATTTTTGCTGTTGTAGGCCGGGGAAAAGAAGGGCAGACCCTGAATGTGATCCCAGTGGGTATGTGTAATGAGAAGAGTCAGCTTAATCGTCTCCCGATCAAACTCCTTTTCCAGCGCCAGACCGAGGGCGCGAATCCCGGTGCCCGCATCGAGCACGATAATTTCGCCGTCGGCCCGTACTTCTACGCAGCTGGTATTGCCTCCATACCGGATTGTCGCCGGCCCCGGCACCGGCAGCGACCCGCGCACGCCCCAGAGTTTTATGCGAGGCGGGACCGAGCCAAGTTCTTCCGGCGAAGTTGTCGCTCGTGGTCGCTGCGGAATTAGGAGTCGATCGATTGACTCGCGCAGGGCTTCCCACGTAATCGGCTTCAGCAGAAATTCGTCCGCACCGGCTTCCAGGGCGGTTGCGCGATCGACCGCATAATCCCGTCCTGACACCACAATGATCTTGGTCGGCTGAAGCTGTTGGCGGATGGTGCGACAAACCTGAAAGCCATTCGACTTCGGCATGAGCAAGTCACATAAAATAACTTCCGGGCGGTTCCGAAGAGCGAGTTCCACTCCGGAATCGCCATCTGCTGCCTCAAGGACTTTCCAATCTTCCCGCGCGAACAACTTGGCAATGGCGCGGCGGCCATCCTCATCATCCTCAATAATCAAAACGCTTGGCATCAGCATACTGCTTTCCGCCGTGGGTTGGGCGCGATGTCGCGAGACATCCTGCCAGACTAACAGACAACGCTAATAAACCGCCAGAAAATACGGACGTCCCCTTCGGCACTCCGAACCGGCCGCAATTTTGCGACCGGTTCGCAAAAGCACCGTGATCCTCGCTACCACCCGTACGCATTCACCGAGCACGGCGCTTTGCAAATAGCGAACGTCCTCAACAGGTCCAGATCCTGCTTGCTAACTGTATCAAAAATGATACAGTCGTTGCGGTGGACCGCCCCTTGCCCGCAGTCTTCTTTCGAACGGAAACGGGGCGAGAGCCGGTGCGCGAATGGTTACAAGGATTGACGAAACATGAGAGGAGAATAATCGGCATCGACGTGATGACTGTTCAATACCGTTGGCCTCTCGGCATGCCGCTGGTTCGCAATTTAGGATCAGCGCTTTGGGAAATCCGCAGTGCGTTGCCGAACAAAATCGCGCGTACATTGTTTTTTGTGCATGAGAGAGAAATCGTTCTTCTGCAGGATTCATCAAGAAACCAGAAGAACTCCAACCGAAGACAAGGCATTGGCTCTGAAGCGGAAAAATGCGTACCTCAAAATTGGTTAGGACTAAAAACAAACATCGAGGCAGCAGCTTCCGGGAATTCCTCAGGGAGGACGGAATGCTCGAGGAAATTCAAGCCATAGCGCTCAAGAGAGCGGTGGCGTTGAAAGTGTATGACCTAATGAAGAAGCAGAAGCTGAGCAAAAGTGCTCTGGCTGCAGAAATGCGGACGTCCCGGGCCGCGATCCATCGACTGCTGGATCCGCAGAATACTTCTGTCACTCTCGCCACGCTCAACCGTGCTGCTCGCTCGCTCGGCCAAAAGGTCAAAATCGAGTTGGTCGCCGCTTAGTTCGCCCGGTGGTCGCGTGGTCCCATCCTTTCTGTTTTCTCATTCGATATTCGGCGTTCGATGTTCGGTGTTCGACGTTATGCCAGTCCGGCTCGGACCTACTTCACCTCTACCGGCACGCCTGCTTTCACTCGTCCAGCCAGCCGGACAATGTCCCAGTTCGCCAATCGAATACAACCGTGGCTCGCTACTTTGCCGATCGTGTCAGGTTCATCCGTGCCATGAATACCGATCCCGCGTTTATTTAACGCGATCCAAATCACCCCCACCGGATTGTTCGGACCCGGTTTCAGAATGTAGAAATTCTTACCTCGCTCACCGCGCTTAAGCATCTTCTCATCGTACCGAAATGTCGGGAACTTCGCGACTCCGCGCACTTTCCATTCGCCGATGGGTGTTGGTATCTGGCCCGAACCAACTGTGACAGGATAAGCCGCGACAATCTTATCGTTCTCAAAAACGCCCAGCATGTTGGTCTTCACATCGACCTTGATCCGTACCGAACCGGTCGCGTCACCGGCAGGTGATGCCGCCTCAGCTTCATCC
>JBKPMO010000089.1:0-16847 GCA_046732175.1 Verrucomicrobiota bacterium | reverse complement strand
GGATATGGCGCACGAACTCAAGGAGTACGGAGTCGCCGTCATCTCCCTGTATCCGGGGCTGGTGCGGACGGAAAAGGTGATGGAGGCAGCGGCGTACCTTGATCTCAGCAACTCGGAATCGCCACAGTTCATCGGTCGTGCAGTCGCAGCCTTGGCGGCCGATCCGAACATCCTCGCGCTGACGGGGTCAGTTGTCGTTGCGGCGGCTTGTGCGGAGAGGTATGGATTTGTGGACGTCGACGGACGCCGACCGAAAGCCTTGACGGTTGAGGAGGTGTGAGCCCGAAGCATAGGCCGCCCAATAAGCGATGAAGCAGACGGTCGCCTTCGGCGCCCGCAACTTATGGGCAGGGCGTTAGGCGCTTTGAAAAACTTTCAGAGGAGTGTTCGAAATGAGGAAGTACCATCATCTCGGGATCCCGACCACCGAAAGAAGAGAGGGCGAAGTGCATCTGAAACACTTGAAAATTTATGTGAGTGGTTACAAAGAAAGTCCCTACCACATCGAATGGATGAGGTACGAACCCGATGCGCCGTATCCGGAGCTCGTCAAGACCCTTCCGCATGTCGCCTTTGAAGTCGACGACCTTGAGCAAGAACTCGAGGGCAAGAAGGTGATCATCGCACCAAATAGCCCCAGCCCAGGCGTCACCGTCGCATTCATTGAAGACAATGGGATGCCGGTTGAGTTTTTACAGATCGACAAGACTCAAGTCGAGCACGCCTAACCAGACGATGGAGGCAACGCCGCTGGCCTTTGCACTGAGAAAGTTGAGGGTTGAGAGATGATCCGCCTTCGTTTGACTACGGCGCGACAAGTAGTTGAGAGTCCAGCAACGCTCGCCACCGCCAGCGTTGGCTAATCTTGTTCCCCTTAGACCTATTCGCACCGTGTGACGATTCGTGAACACCTGAAGCGACGCGTTCGCATATGCAACATTATTGTCCTTTGTGGCATTGCGCTCTTTGTCTTTGGCGGTTGGTTGGCTTCGACCTTGCGCCCGACATGGCTTGTCCTGCTGCCAGTCATAGGATTTGTCATAGTGGTTGCAGCTTCAATCTCCCGTCTCTTCCTGCACTGTCCGAAATGCGGGTGTGGTTCGGTTTACCACCAGCGTATTTCGGAAACCCCTTTGTGGCAGAGATGCACTTTTGTCCATTTTGTGGCATTGCACTCGACACCGATGTTGATGCAATACGAAAGCTTTAACCAGGCATCGGTTACATTGCGCGATGGCAGGCAGAAGTCGTTTACACCATCTTCGTCATTGTCTGCGGCTCACTTGTTATTTACGCACTCCGAGCCAATGACTCGGGGGACGACAAGCGCTGACGATGCCAATCACCGTAACTTTTCGGTGCGACTAACAACACAACCAACAACGCAAAACAAACATATGAAAAAACTATTAACGCTAACAACTATACTACTCGATGCCGTGGCAATTCTTGCCTTAGTGACCAGTTGCCAGACCATGGCCACTAACCAAGCCGAGCTCGCCACGTCCAAAAAAGAGGCGCTTCTGACGCAGGCGGGCTTTAAGCCCAAGGCGGTCACCACGCCTAAGCAGCAACAACAAGTAAGCCAGCTAGCCGTGGATAGAGTCTCGGCCGTGAAGTACCAGGGGAAAGTCTATTACGTGTTTCCTACTGGGAAAAAGGACCAGATCCTTGTAGGAAACCAGGCCCAATTCAACACCTATAAGCAGGCGCTTGCAGCTCAGCAGGCTTCCCAAAGGACTCAACAGGAGCAACAAATGCTGCAAGGGTCGCCTGTGATTACGGAAGAAACAGCAGGGCCCAGACATATTGAAGTCCAGGTGTTCGACGGGTTTGGTCCGTTGAATCCGATGGAAGGAGACTAAGTGCCGAGCTGCGTCAAGGATGGAGCACCCAATGTGAGGCGGCCTAAAATCGGTTTTATGAATGTTGTACTCACATTGGTAGTTCTCCCGGTCGTCCCGCGCTGCGCGCGAAAGCAAAAGCGTGGACAGACCGACACTGGCCAGCCAGCTGCAGCCCACGGTTCAGATGGCATCCTTCCTTTGAATGCTCAACCTAGCTAGTATGCTGAAAGTCGCAGCCGCTTGCGCTCTCCTGAGCCGCGCCCTAGCTTGGTCTCGTTAGGCGTTCACATTGCTTGTCATGTCGGAGCAAATATCACTGGAAGGCCCAGTCGAACTCATCGACGGGAAGCTCACTCTCCAGATTCCCCTCGCGGCTGGCGGCGATAAACTCGCTCCACTCGCCCGCGGCATCGGAGAAGTCGTTGGCGAGGATCTCGTCGTAGTGATACAGCGGTGGCTCGCAGAGAAGCTTCGCATCGGAGCGGGTAGTCTTGTGCACGTCGACAACTGCAACGGAAAGTTTACTATCACACGAAGTGCAGAAAACGATGAACGTGAAGCCACACCAAACGCCTAACCAGGCGATGCAGCCAACCGCTGGCCGGCGGATAGTCTCATCTTGATGACTAACACACATTCATTTCAAGCAGAGCTCGGCTCAGCCAGCGGTGGCTGATCTTGTTCTCGTTAGGTCTGTGCGCACTCAGGATCAGTTCTTCGCGGCCTCGGCTTTTATTGTTGCCGGTCTTGTCACGCTTTGTGTCTCCCTGCCATTGATTTATCGGAAGGTTCGCATGAATCGCTTCTACGGCATTCGTATTGCACAGGCGTTCGTTTCCGAGGCGCACTGGTATGAGATCAACGAGTATGGTGGCCGCCTGCTGGCTATTTGGAGCTGGCCCATCACCTTGGCCGGTATCATTGGGTTCCTTATACCGTTGAATCTTTTCTTCAGCTATCTCTGGGTCGCGCTGGGCATCTTGTTTGTCAGCATTTTTACTCCACTTATTCAGACTATTCGCTGGGCGAAAGCCAGCCGATAGACCTAACCGCGATGCAGCCAACTCAGACAGTGGTCGCGAGCGGGCAGCTAGCAATGCACAAGCCACAGTTGAGGGTCTTTGGTTGATCCGCCTTTTAACGGTAGCGGTGACTGATCTTATTCTCGTTAGATGGTAGTCCGCGGCATCACGGTCAATGAGCGAACTCAATGTAAGCACTACCACTCGGAATTTGATGTTGTGGCTGTGCGATTCAAGTGCTGCGACACATTTTATGCCTGCATACAATGTCATAAAGAGTTGGCCGGTCATACGCCAGCGGTCTGGGGCAAGAATGAACGCGAGACCCACGCAATTTTTTGTGGCAACTGTCAAAAGACACTTTCGATTGCAGAGTATCTCGGCTGGCGAGACTGTTGCCCTCGATGCGGTGCGGCCTTTAACCCTCGCTGCGCGCAGCACCATCACCTCTACTTTGAGCTGTAACAGTCACTTTCGATCGAACCAAGCGCTGCAGCTGATCGCTGACAGTGTACAGAACAGAGTTGAGGGTCCAGCAAAGCTCAGTCCCGCCAGCGGTGGCTGCGGTTTTGCTCGTTAGACGTATTCACAATGCGCATCGCCCGGGTGTTCGTCGCAATTATGGCAGCGGTCGGCTTAGTTAACGCACACGGGCAGCAGGCAACGCCTAGTCCCAGCCCAAGCGACATGCTTCTGCATCCATCGCAGATCAGACTTGTCAGTCATTTCGAGGCGCCATTCGGCCCTACCGCCACCGAGCGGGCACTCCGGGCGATCGGTGAGCAGATTGAGGCAAAGCGCGCTGCTGAGGCTGCGCACTTGCAGGTTTCACCGGTTTGGGATCTCGCAGTCTGGCGTTACTTACCCAGTGATCCAGCTCGCACCCTTAACTCCCGCGTCGCCTCCGATGATGACCCATTCTTCACGCCAGACTACCTAAAGCTTTCCATTCGACAGCTCGAGTACCGGTTGAAGGTCTCTGAGCGCACGACTCGGGATTTCGTACACTGATCCGTTCATGTTAGCGACACAAATGTCTAACCGGGCGCTGCAGCTCGCGACAAGCCGTTGCACTAAGAAGGTCGAGGGTTGAGAGATGATAGTTAAATGTAAAGCGACGGCCGCCCACGGTAACCGTCGCTCAGCTCCATCTCGTTAGCCGCCGGCAATAGCCATCCGTAAGCGAGCCGTTTTTGAACGTCTATGCTGACCGTAAACGAGCCGAGGCGTATGCGCAGCTCGAGTTCCCAAATACGTATTTCCTCGCGTTTCGAGACCTCCCGATCCTGATTCGCAAGCACGTGGGCGGCCGGATTGCACTGGACTTCGAGTGCGGTACAGGACGGTCCACACGATTCTTGCGAAACCTAGGCTTCGACGTTCTGGGGGTCGATATCGCGGCTGAAATGCTGGAGCGCGCTCGCGGCCGGGATCCGGTTGGCCGCTACGAACTGGTTGGCGACGGCGACTTGAGCGGTTTGCCGAAGCGGTTCTTCGACCTCATTCTCGCAGCATTCACATTCGACAACATACCCACGCCCGAGCGCAAGCAGGACCTATTAATGGCGTTGTGCTCGCTGCTCTCGCCAACTGGCCGCTTTCTGAACCTTGTGTCGGCCCCGGCGCTTTACCTACATGAATGGGCATCATTCTCCACGCGCGATTTCCCGGCTAACCGGCTCGCCAAGAGCGGAGATCGCGTGCGCATCATCATGCTCGATGTCCCCGACCGGCGTCCAGTCGAGGATGTGGTCTGCTCGGACGCCGATTATCGGCGCATGTACGCACGGGCCGGACTGGTCGTCCACGACATGCATCAGCCGCTTGGGCGACTGGATGAGGGCACAGCATGGGTCTCGGAGACGACGGTCGCCCCCTGGTCGATCTACGTGCTTGGCCCTCCGGCGCCGCTCTCGGGAGTTGCCGCCGTCTAACCAAACGATGAAGCCAATGCCAGGTCGCTGCGCGACAAAGACGAAGAACCAATTATGAAGTATGAAATGAAAGCACCGTTCGTCGCAGCCTGGCGTGGCTTATCTCTCGCTCATTAGGCGCCAAGAACCAATGCTTTTCCCAACAGATTGGAAACCTGTAGCGATTCAAGAAGTCCAGCTGCATCTCGGCAAGTTCACCGATTGGACCTTGTGTGGTGGATGCTCGCTGGATGTGATTCTTGGCAAGCAGATTCGGCCGCATGGAGATGTTGATATCGGCGTCTTTCGCTCTCAACTCGAGGCCTGTTTGCGCTCCATTGGGACAGAACAGGTTTTTCTCTGCAGCCCGCCAGGTGGAAAGGTCGTTTGGGACGGCAGCGCAGTTGATGCAGCCGTTCACGACATTTGGATCAGCGACCCGCTTCGTGAGCACTGGTTGATGCAGATCATGGTCTTTGATGACGAAGGCGAGAGAGTCTTCTATCGGCGTGATCGCCGAATTTCGTGGTCGAAGCGCAGCCATTCCTTTAAGATCCGGAACGTAAACGTGCTGAACCCCATCATCACGCTCCTCTACAAAGCGAACAAACCAAAGATAGAAGACAAAGACATCTCGGACATCGTTGCGTTGATCCAAGCCGCGCCTAACGAGACGCTGGAGCTAACCGCTAGCCGTTCCGATGAGTAACTTTACTTTATGAAAGTAGTGTTGACGTTAGTGATGCTCGGTGCTGCCAGTGGTAGCTGAGCTCCGTCTCGTTAGATAGTAACTCCTTCCTTTCGGAACTATACTCGGCGACGCTCAATCACTGATTCGTTCGGATACGTTGAAAAAATTCCATTCCCAAGTCTTGCCGTTGTCCGGTGAAAAGGCCTGACCCCAGATCGGGCGGTTTTTGTTCCGGGCGTCCCAGCGATAGACAACCAGGATCGGTTTTCCATTCAGGGTGTCTTTGCCAAAAAAATGGCCCACGCCGTTTTCATCGAAGGATCCAACGACTGGAGGATCGATCGTCCCCGTGTTGCTCGCAATCCAGTAAAGACTCCAGAGTCGCGTTTTGGGGTCGAACAAGCGCAGGGTAAGGCCTTCAAAAAGTTCCCCATTTAGTCCAGGAAACTGCGTGGTGGAATAGGTATCCATGTCGGCCGCGCCATTCAGCATCTTCGTATTCACGTCCAAGGAATCGAACTCCGTCCAGTCGTGGCAATCGGCCAGCCGTTTATCCAGATGTCGATTGTGCATCTTCCATTTCCCGACGAGAAAATCGAAGTCGGTAGGGGACGAGCTAGCTGAAGCCGTGATCTTAAGGTCGCCTTTGGCGTCGATTTCTACTTTGGGAATCGGGATACTTGGATCCGCAGCCAGCTCCGTCTTTTGTCCGCGCGCGCTTAAGATTGCGGCGAAGAAAAGAATAAAGGCGAGGCGTTTCATGGAGATTGTCGATGCACGACATCTTGAGCTGAGGCAGACCCTAATAAAAAGCATTCCGCTCGTCAACCAACGGGATTTTCGAGAAAAGACATGAGCTCGCCACATCAGTGAGACTTTCTTAACAGCATGCGATGCGAAAGCGCTAACCAGGCGCTGCTCTCCTTCGCTAAAGCTTCCGCCTTCGCCAAGAGCTACGGACGTGACGAGACGGCGCGACAGGTCCGCCTTCGTGTGATTACGGCGCGACAAGTAGTTGAGAGTCAAGCAGCACTCGCTCTTACCAGCGACGGAGAATCTTGTTCTCGTTAGACGATGTTCACGCTATAGTCGAAGCACTATGTCTGATGAATATAACCAATCACGACCAAGCCTTAACGCCGACGAAAACGCGGTGAAAGAAGCGAGCAACGCCGCCGCCCGCTTCGTCGCTGAACTGCAGGCTGGTTGGGACCAACACGACGCTGAGATCACCGACCGACGTCTCGCCGCGGACGTCGCTTGGGGAAGCCCATTCGGCGCAACTGTTCATGGCTATGACCAATTGCATGCCATTCACGTCAAGCTTAAGAAGCAGAGCAAAGGTGGTTTCTCCTCGCGATTCGAACTGGAGCGGGTGCTGGTTCCGGCGCCCGGCGTTGCTGTCGCGCACGTCAAGCGTCTTGCGCTGCAGCCCAATTGGCGACCGGTCGAACCCACTTCGGACACGAGTGGCATATTTTCAGAGATGGCGCTCTACGTGCTGGTCCGCCGCGATGGGACTTGGTGGGTTGCTGCAGGGCAGAACACGCCAATCCGGCCAGGTGGCGTAGTATGATCGATCACATGAGTGTCAAAAACAGTGTCAATGCTGAAATTGACCAACTTTACGAGGCATGGGGCGAGGCTTTTCAGTACAAGAATGTCGGTGCCATTCTAGAACTACTCCCGCCGGACTACGTCCTGTGGCCAGCGGGCGCGCCCGCGATCAGTCGCGATTCTCTTGTTCCGAGAGTGGCCGCGACCCTGAGTGCTTACGACGTTACGCCGTCATTTCAGCGAGAGGAGCGTCTGGTAGCCGGTGACTTCGCATTCGAGCGGGGCTGGGACATTCAAAAGATTCGTCCGTGTACTGGTGGAGAGGTGACGACCCACCGGCAGCGCGTTTTTCTCGTGCTCCAGCGAGGAGACGACGATCGATGGCGATTTGCTCGAGGCATGTCGCAACCAGGACCGGCAGCCTAACCAATCGATGAAAGCCAACCCAGCACTTTGTTGTAAGCTTGTGATCATGCGCTTCCAAATTTTCAAAGTGCTGGGCGGCTTATCTTGTTCTCGTTAGATGTCGTGCATCACTGCTGTAAGCGCCGTCAGTGTATGTCTAACCATCGCGACGCAGGCTTGGCCACAGCCGGTGCGGGGTTCCTTGGACGTGCATTGGGACGAAGGCGCTCCAGATTGCGGCTCCACGTCACACCAGCCCCTTCAAGTCCACGTATACGAGCCGAAAACCTTTATTCTGCGTCAGAGTCTTTGCGCGAGTTTCGAAGGAAATTTTCTCTACCTGCTTGTCGGATCGGACAAAGCGCTTCTGATCGACACAGGCGCGGTTGCAGATTCGGCGCGGATGCCCGTTGCGAGAAGAGTCCTGGAGTTGTTGCCGGGTGAAGGTAAGGCAAAGATTCCGTTGCTCGTCGTGCACACACACGGCCATCTCGATCATCGTGCCGGGGACTTGCAGTTTGCTTCTCTTCCCTCCGTCAAAGTTGTGCCGGCAGACTTGGAGTCGGTTCGAGGGTTCTTTGGGTTCGACAAGTGGCCGGATGGAATCGCTCAGGTCGAGCTTGGCAGCCGCACGGTGGATGTGATCCCAACACCAGGGCACCACCCGTCGCACGTCGCATTTTATGATCGCAGAACGGGCATTCTTTTTTCCGGAGATTTTCTGATGCCCGGGCGGCTGACAATAGAAGATTGGGCAGCGGACTACGCCAGCGCGGTGCGGGTTGTTGATTTCTTTAAGACGCGCCCACTCACGCATATCCTTGGTGGGCACATTGAACTCGACGCCGCTGGGCACGCATACGCCATGGGGTCTCGCTATCATCCGAACGAGCACCGGCTTGAATTATCGAAAGAAGACTTGTTGGCGGTGCCTCCCGCTCTGCAGCAGTTTAATGGTTTCTACGCGCGATATCCCAGTTTCATCATCTCAAATCCCAAGCACAACCTTGCGGTGCTTGTGATAACTGCGCTTGCCCTATTAGCCCTCATAGTTTGGGGCGTACGCAGGTTGCTGCGGCGTCGCCGCATTACAAAAGAGGTTTGAATGACGGCCGACTTATGACATCTAACCAGCCGATGCAGCCAACCCAGCCACTTGGGTTACGCCTGCGGCCAGATTCACACTTTTGCCAGTGGCTAAGTGAGTAACCTCCTTCTCGTTAATCGTACACGCAGACCCCGGTGTTTTTTGTGCAAGGCGGTGGCAGCGCATACAAGGAGGACCGAAAGTTAGCGACTTTATTGCAAGCTGCCCTAGGGGCTGCTATAAGGTGCTGCACCCGAGGATGCCTAGAGAGTTGGCTCCCGAATATAAGCTTTGGAAACCCGTAATCAGTGGCCGTCTCGCCTAAGCTTCCTGCTGCGCCTCTGTTGGTCGGGCATTCTGCGGGAGGGGCGATGCTCCTGAAGTACCTTTCAGATGCCAAGCGTACTAGTCGTGGCACAGCTTTGTTTCGGCTCGCCGCCCTTTACGTCGGGGCAGATGAGAAATGGCGAGACGATACACTGCAGGTTGACTTCGCAAAGCTTCCTCATATGCCGCGCGTCTTCCTATATCATTGTCGCGACGACGAGCTTGTTCCAGTCGAACACCTCGCGCTCTATGCTCGGAAGCTACCGGAAGCCACGGTACGCAAGTTCCAGAATGGCGGACATCAGTTCAAGAAGAACCTGGGCGCGATTGCCGAAGATATAAAGAAGGCGAGACACCAAATTCAAGCAGCGCAGTCGGCGTAACCAGGCGCGGCGGCAGACAGCCATCCAGTTTGTTAACTCACCTTTCGTGACTAGAATACGTCCAAACCAGCGAAGCTGCGTTCTCAGGTAGCCGCAGCTGAACTACTTCTCGTTAGGCCGCGGTGTAAATATCCAGCAAAACGGATCAATGAACTGGAATACCACGGAGGATAGCCCGATGCGCATGGTAAGCCCGGGTCATGTGGTCTTTGCGATGACCATGATCGCCCTAGGAGTCCTGGGCCTAATTAAGGGCGACTTCGCTGCCATATGGCAGCCGGTACCCAAAGGTCTGCCCGCGCGCCAGGTATTGGCCTATTTCTGTGCTTTCATCTCCCTGGCCTCTGGCATAGGTCTGCTTTGGAGACGGACAGCTGCCACAGCTGCCCGCGTGCTGCTTACCTATCTCCTGCTTTGGCTACTGCTGTTGAGAGTGCCGGCGATGTTCCTTAAGTTCACCGTGGACGTTTGGTGGCCATCGTGTAAGACGGCGGTCATGGTAGCGGGCGCCTGGATCCTTTACGCCTGGTTCGCCGCCGACTGGGATAGGAAACGCCTCGGGTTCGTAACGGGGGAGAAAGGCATGCGAATCGCGAGGGTGCTCTATGGCCTCGCCTTCATCCCTTTCGGGGTGGCTCATTTCGCCTATCTCAAACAGACCGCCCCGCTCGTGCCTAGCTGGCTACCATCGCATGTGGCCTGGGCGTACTTCACCGGCGGCGCCTTCATCGCGGCCGGCATGGCGGTGCTCATCCGTGTTTGTGCAAGGCTGGCGGCCGCACTCTCGGCGCTGCAGATAGGCATGTTCACGTTACTGGTCTGGGTACCCATCGTGGCGGCGGGCCCAAACGCCTTCCAATGGGCTGAGTTCGTAGTTTCTTGGGCGCTGACAGCCGGAGCCTGGGTAGTAGCGGATTCTTATCGCGGCATGCCCTGGAGAGGAATTTCCCCGGAATGAGGCCTAACCGATTGCTGCCCTCCTTCGCTAAAGCTTCCGCCTTCGCAAAGAGCTACGAACGTGACGAGACGGCGCGGCAGGCAGCCAACCGCGAGCTGGTGCGCGACAAGGTGGAATTATGAAGTAAAAGCAAATTCGCCCATGGAGGCAGCTGAGCTTATTCTCGTTAGATGGAAAACTATGAAACGGTGCGTGACTGTGAAAGGAGTGCGGAGTGAAATTTAAACTTGGAAGTTTATTCCTTTGCATTGTCGCCCTCGTCGCCGGTTGTTCGCGCCGGCCCAATGAAGCCGATTCTCGCAACGAAACGCTGAGCTTACAAAGTTCTATGACCATCGAAGAAAACAGAACGAAAAACGAAGCCGCAATTCGAGAGTTGATAGACGGTTTTGTAAAAGCGATTCGCGCCAAAGACATTAACGGAGTTATGTCTGTTTTTGCCCCGGACGTCATTTCGTTCGACTTGGGTCCTCCGTTGCAACACCGCGGCGGCAATATGTTTACGAAACGCTGGCAGGAGCTTTTCGAGTCATACCAGACTCCAATTGACTACGAGGTTCGCGACCTAAGCATCAGCGCAAGCGATGACGTGGCATTCAGTCATAGTCTCAACAGGATAAGTGGAACGATGAAGAACGGCCGGCAGACTGATCGTTGGCTGCGCTGGACCGCTGGTTATCGCAAGACCAATGGCAAATGGCTGATTGTTCACGAACAGGTCTCGGTTCCCGTTGACGTGGGAAATGGCAAGGCAATGCTGGATCTAAAGCCGTAACCATCTAAAATGCACTGGCCATCAAGAAAGTTGAGGGGGTTCAGAGATGATCCGCCTTCGTATGACTACGGCGCGACCGGTCCGGCTTCGTTATGCTTACTAGATTATCTTTAGTTCCAGATGAGTCTCGGCGCCGGTAGCCGTAGCTGATTTTGCTCTTTTTAGGCGGTGCTGCCTACGAGGAAATCGTAAGCCCCAACATGGATCAGTTCAGTTATCTCTCCGTTCTGATTTCGGTCATCCTTGGTCTGGCGGTCGCGCAAATTTTAAAGGGGTTCCGAGCGATATTGCTCTCGCGAGTTCGAATTCGAATGTATTGGCTGGTGATCGCCTGAGCCGCGCTCCTGCTTTTGATTTGCACTCAGCACTGGTGGTCGATGTTCGGAATGCGAAACCGCCATGACTGGACTTTCCTGCAATTCGCCGCGGTGCTTTTAAATGTCGGCCTAATCTACATGACCGCGGGTCTGGTCTTCCCGGATTTTTTTGGCGATGCAGTTGTCGATCTTAAGCAACACTTCTTCGCGCACCGGCGCTGGTTTTTCTTTTTGGCTTTGGGAACAGTTGTCGCGAGCGTGGCCAAAGAATTCGTGCTCGACAACCGATTGCCGAATACGACGAATCTGATATTTCACGCCATTTTCGCTGTGTTTCTTCTCGGTAGTATGTTGACTTCTCGGCAGGGATACCACAAGGCGCTAGTCATCGTTGCTACCGCACTCTTTATTGTTTACATCTTCCTGCTGTATGTCCGCCTGCAATAGCGATGAAATTCCATTTGCGGCGAAAATTGACCCTGTGCTTCAGGCGGCTGAGTCGCTCACATCTTTCTCGTTAGACGGCAGCATCGAAATGAAATCGCCGTGAGCCAGCTTATGCGATTCCCCACCGCGGTCGAGCGAGATCCCGGTATCGACCGCTGGATGCATGAGCATACAGATGAATTGGGGGCGATCGCGCGACGCTGGTTTGAGGTCATACGCAGTTGCGGAGACGACGTCCGAGAATTACTACATGATGGTCATCCGACTGCGTGTGTAGGCGATGCGGCATTCGGGTATGTGAACGCCTTCAAAGCTCACGTCAACGTCGGGTTTTTTCGTGGCACCGAGATTGCCGATCCAAAGGGCTTGTTGGAAGGCACTGGCAGGTTCATGCGCCATGTGAAACTGAACCCCGACCGTGAAGTTGATGCCGCGGCACTGGCGAAGCTGATCGAAGCTGCATATACTGATATGAAGAGACGTCTGATTGGGGAGTAGCGGTAAGGTTGAGGGTTCCGCCTTCGCCAAGGCTCCGGCGCGACAGGTGATAGATGATCCGCCTTCGTATGACTACGGCGCGACAGGTCCGCCCTCGCATGACTTCCGCCTTCGCCGAGAGCTATGGACGTGACGAGACGGCGCGACAAGTAGTTGAGAATAAAGCAAACTCGCCGCCGGCAATGATCTTGGCTTGTCTCCGTCTCGTTAGGCACTATGCACCCCGTTGTTTTCACCGCGTTTTTGATTCTCGGGTGCTCCACAGTTATGTCACAGACGAACGAACAATCTCCTGATGGAAAACGCTGATTTTGCGGGGCGCGTCGCCGTCGTCACAGGGGCGTGGCGCGGCCTCGGACGAGCTGCCGCAGCGCGCCTGCATGAGCGCGGCGCTTCCGTCGCGGTGAACGTCCGCGACCGCGAGCGCGCCGAGGCGCTGGCGAAGGAAATTGGCGGGCGCGCCTTCGCCGTGCCGGGCGACGTTGCCGCGGAGGGCGTTTCCGACGAGATCGCGCGCTGCACGCTCGAACGCTTTGGACGGATCGACATTCTCGTCAATAACGCTGCGCTTCCGCTATCGACACGCTTTCCCGATCTCACCGCCGAGGAATGGCGCAGAGCGATCGAGGTCAATCTCACCGCACCGTTCTTGATGACGAAAGCCGTTCTTCCGGCAATGCGCGTCCAGAACTACGGCCGCATCATTAACATTTCGTCCTCGGCCGGCCGGATGGTGAGCACGCTCGGCGGTGCGCACTACACGGCATCGAAAGCCGGACTTCTCGGACTGACACGCGCGGCCGCGAAAGAGCTCGGCAAGTTCGGTATCACCGTGAACGCCGTCTGCCCCGGCATGATCGACACCGAGCTGACACGCGAACATGCCTCGGACGAGTTGCTCGAACGTCTCGCCGCAAACTATCCCGTGCCGCGGCTCGGCACCGCGCTCGAAGTCGCCGATTTGATTTGCTTCGCCGCTTCCGAAGCCGCCGGCTACATCACCGGCGCGTCCCTCGACATCAACGGCGGCGACTTGATGATGTGATTGATGTTCGCGGCTGACACGCTGACACGCTGATCGCTAGACCGCAGTCTTGGAAACGAACGCTGTCTCATGTTTAGATTCATCGCTTTTCTTCGAGCGATAAATGTTGGCGGTGGCCGCACCGTCAAAATGCAGTCTTTGCGGCAAATCTTCGAGTCACTCGGTTTTCTTAACGTAGCCACGTTCATTGCCAGTGGGAACGTTGTGTTTGAGACGACGACGAAAAAGACCAAGACCCCTGAAAGAAAAATTGAAAGAGCACTGAAAGCCGCCTTGGGCTACAAAGTGCACACATTTGTTAGAGGAGAAGCCGAATTAGCAGAAATCGCTAACTATCGGCCGTTTCCAGGATCGACGTTCGATGAAATCTGGCAGAGCAATATTATCTTCCTGGCGGATAATTTGAACAAGAAGTTGAAGCAAGACCTGTGTGCGTTGCGGACGGACACGGATGCGTTCGAGGTTCACGGACGGGAGATTTACTGGCGGCGCCGCAGGAAAAAGAATGGAGCGCTTTTTTCAACCGTTCCCCTTGAGAAAATTCTCGGTCCGGCATTCACCGTCCGCGGGGCGAATACAATAAAAAGGATCGTTTTGAAATACTGTTCAGCGAAGATGCGCTAAGTTGAGAGTTAAGGCAAAGCTCGCAGGCGTCAGCCTTGATTGAGCTTGATCTTTTTAGGTCTATGGTCAGAAATGCATTCAATTCGCGCGGCTCGCGGCACGACCTACTATGCAGTGCGCGAAGCGTGTTTCTTCTCTGGTGCGTTCCATGGTGTGGCTTCGCACTGCGCTTTCGCGAACCGCCTATCTCGAGAACGATCTTGTGGACAACGTCGCTCGCGTTCATGGGTATAGCGTGTTTGTATAACGCTTCGCGCTGCGGCCGCGTCCACTGCCGCTTCACAGGACCGTTTCTGATCCTTTGCGCCGTTGCGTCGCTTGGATATGGGCTTGGACTTCTGCCGCTTGGATCGTCGGGATGGACCTGGATTGGCGCTGTAACAATTGCTGGAGCGGTCGTACTTACTTGCATTCCAGAACTTGTTCTTGGCCGCTATCGGCGAGATGGAGCGGATGCGACCTAACCAATCGCTGAAACCAACTCCGAAAGTATTCGCGAGCGGGCACGTTGGGATTGTACGAAGCACGGTTGAGAGTTTTTGGATACGAGTTGAACGTTTCAGACAAGCTCCTGCCGCCCGCGAGAGGCGAGTGGCCGATCTTTTGTCTCGTTAGGCGGAAACCCATGGCAACTCCAGATGACGCGAAAGCCAAAGCCGCAACGACCTATAATGCGGCGGCTGACTATTACGATGATCCGGCTAATTCTTTTTGGGAGCGCTTCGGTCGTGCGACAGTCGAGCGCCTCCGACTCCCTTTGGGCTCACGTGTGCTTGACGTGTGTTGCGGCAGTGGGGCGTCGGCTTTGCACGCCGCCGAGATGGTTGGGCCACAAGGGTTCGTTTTGGGCATCGACCTCGCGGCAAACTTACTTGAACTTGCGCGAGCGAAGGCGGTAAAGCGCGGCTTGAGGAATACGCGATTTCGGGTTGGCGATTTGCTCGACACACACCTGAGTGAGACACAGTTCGATGCAGTTATCTGTGTATTTGGCATTTTCTTCGTCCCGGATATGCCGGCAGCTGTTCGCGCGCTCTGGAACGCAGTTCGTCCTGGAGGCAAGCTTGCAGTGACGACTTGGGGGCCGCGTTTCTTCGAACCTGCAACGACCGCATTCTGGAACGCGATCCGCGACGTGAGACCCGATCTTTATAAGGGGTTCAATCCATGGGACCGAATATCTGATCCCGCGTCTTTGCGCGCCCTGTTACGCGAGGGTGGTATCGAGCGAGCAAAAGTGATCGCCGAGGCTGGCACACACTTGATTCCTTCTGCCGACGCCTGGTGGTCCGCGGTCTTGGGTTCGGGATACCGAGGAACGGTTGATCAACTAGATGCCGCTGCTCTAAAACGCGTCTATGAAACAAACGTGAGCTATATACAGGATTTCGGCATATCGTCCGTAGAAGCAAACGTTATTTACGCAATTGCTCAGAAATAGCCGTCTGCCTAACCAAACGTTCAACCTGACCCGCCGGCCTGTACAAAAGTTGAGAGTGTAGCAACCCTCGGCGCCAGCGATGACTGAGCTTTGTCTCGTTAGATGACGTCGCGCGCATGAACCTTACGACGATTCTGCTCGCAGCCGGGAATATCTAGCACAGCATGCTCAGCGAGAGGCTAGCCGAGTTCAGAATTTTGTTCTCCTTGAATGCGACCGCTATTAGAATGCGACGCCTAGGTTAAATCTCGCGGTGGCTTCCATGACTTGGACACAAGTTTATGATCCGGTCGGGTGTTGGTGGCTTTCGACGCTGATTGCCGGGCTGCCAATCATTGTTCTGTTAGGACTCCTTGCGGGATTGAAAGTGCGGGCGCATTTGTGCGCGATGGCTGGCGCCGCGACTGCCCTTCTCGTCGCCATCATCGCTTTTAAGATGCCAGCCGTACTCGCCGTCAGCAGTTTCTTTTACGGCGGGGCCTTCGGTCTTCTCAAGATTGTCTGGATCGTGATCGCAGCGGTCTTTCTCTACGACATTTCGGTCCAGACTGGCCAATTCGAAATCATGAAGCAATCGGTCGCGGCGATTACGCCTGATCGTCGTTTGCAACTCTTGCTCGTGGCGTTCTGCTTCGGCGCTTTTATTGAAGGTTGCGCTGGGTTCGGCGCACCGGTGGCTATCGCCGGCGCCTTTATGATCGGACTTGGTTTCAAGCCGTTTCAGGCCGCGGCCCTCAATTTGATTGCCAACACTTCGCCGGTAGCGTGGGGCGCCATCGGCACGCCTGTTCACACATTGGCGGCTGTGACCACGTTAAATGAGAGCGATCTGAACGCGATGATTGGTCGCATTCTTCCGATCACAGCCGTGATCATTCCCTTCTGGCTGGTGCGGGCAATGGTGAGTTGGAAAGAAACGCTTGAAGTCTTTCCCGCCATCCTGGTCGTGGGCGGTTCTTTCGCGGTCACGCAATGGTTCTGGGCCAATCACATGGACAGCAACCTGGTAGATATTTCTGCAGGAATCGCCTCGCTCGTCGTGGCGATGCTTTTTCTGCGCGTCTGGCAACCGAAAAGAATCTGGCGGTTCGCCGACGAGATTCCGCCGACTTCCGCGAGAGTTCCCATCCAAAATTACACCGGCGGACAAATCGCGAAGGCGTGGATGCCGTTCGCGATCCTATCAATTTTCGTGCTGTGCTGGGGACTTCCCTCGATCAAGAGCATGCTTAACCAGGCGACGACTCCTTCGTTCAAAGTAGTCATGGCTGACGGTACGCCGCGCCCGGGTCCGGCCGGCTGGAACTGGCCGTACCTTCACGGAAAAGTCTTGCGAACGACGCCGGTTGTAGCCAAGCCAACTGCGGAAGCGGCCCGCTTCGACTTCAACTGGCTGACTGCGACGGGTACCGGTTGTTTCCTCGCTGCACTCATTGCTGGACTTCTTCTCGGGCTCGGGTTCGGTCGGATCTTCGGCATCTTTGGTAAAACTCTCGTCCGCTTGCGATTC
>JBKPMO010000088.1:0-17106 GCA_046732175.1 Verrucomicrobiota bacterium | reverse complement strand
AGCGCGACGATGCGGTCCACCCATTGCCCCGCGATGGTCGTTTCGCCCTCCAGTTCAAGACCGAGTTCGGCAAAGAACGCGATAGCGGCCTTGAGGTCGTCGACAACGATGCCAACGTTGTGCATTTGCAGTAATTTGGGTTTTCTCATGATCTACATTTCTCCTTGAGCGGCCTAACGAGTCAAAGCTCAGCCACGCCGCTGAGGGCGAGGCTTCAAAACACGAGGGTAGGGCATAAAGAAAAGTAACGCAACGGGCAGCGGCGTTGGCTGCAGCGCTTGGTTAGGGCTTTCGCGGCGTTGGCCCCGGAGAAATAGTTGGAATGCGACTGTCCATAAGATGAACTGTAACGGATGGGTCGTCTCCGCCGGCCGAAAAAGAAACCTCTGCCACTACGTCGCCTAGCCCCAAACCTGCCGATGCCTTCCAATGCCAACGACCATTCACTAAGCGCGCTTCTGCGGCTGAAGCTTCAAAGGGAGAACGCTCGAAACGACTCTGGCATTCGCTGTTTGCGAGCTGTGCTGCTCGCTGGCTTGCCTGTGACGCGGAGAGCTGCGATTGAGCATTAGCGATTGCAAGGAGGGACGATACCAACACGATGCGAAGGAGAAAATGTGACATGCGAGTTACCTCTAACGAGACGAAGCTAAGCCGCGCTGCCGAGAGCGCGCTTGGCTATCTGGTGAGTGTTCTGAAATCATCGAAAGAGAAGAAATTGCGCCCGGCAGCGTCGGCTTCAGCGATTGGTTAGGTCTTCGGTCGCGTAACATCGGGGTCCTATTGTGGCTGATATGACCATCCGCAGCTCGGACAGGTGGTCTGACCCGCAGGAATAAGCTGGCGGCCGGCATTCCTTTGGCCACCGAGAGGTTGGAATATTCGCTGTCGATCCTGGCAAATTTCTCGGGCAGCTGAAGTGTGGGGAGATTGAGCAAAGGCGCTCAGGGGCATGGCACAGAATGCAGCGGCCAGAAATTTTTTCGCTCTCATAAACAAATTCAAGGGTTGGCGGCGTCTCAAAAGTAAAGACCGTGAAGGGTCATGGAGAATGTCGCCACTCATGAAGATTGGAAAGTCTGTTTTTCGGAGCTTGCTCCCGGGCTGGTCTTGTTTGCCCGACAATGGGTCAGGAGTGCAGCCGACGCCGAAGATGTGGTGCAGGAAGCTTTTGTTCGGTTCTGGCGACGCAATCTCAGCATCAAAAACCGAGCTCTGCTTTATGCTGCGGTCCGGTCCGCGGCGCTCGATCTCATCCGCCGGGATAATCGGCGAGCCCGGCGCGAAGTGGAAGTTTTTGCCCACGCCGAGCGGACAATGCAGCCACAGTTTGAGCAACTGGATGATTCACAGCGCGAGCTGGTGGCGGCGCTCGATCGTTTGCCGCGCGATCAACGCGAGGTTCTTGTCATGAAGATTTGGAACGAACTTACTTTTGCCGAAATCGGTGAGGCGCTTGGGATTTCACAGAACACCGCGGCCTCGCGTTATCGATATGGGCTGGGGAATTTGAAGAAGACCTTGCGTCCGAACGACCAGCCGGGCGCTGCGGCCTCTGCCTTTACACTATGAACGATTTCTCTGAACTGGAAGGTGAATTGAAGAAATTGCGACCGGCCCGGGCGTCAGCCGAGTTGATCTCGGGGATCGAGCGCACGCTGGCCGATGCCGGGGACGACCGCGACAACATTGTCCGGCCAGAGTCACGCCTGGCCGGCTCGGACTTCCGAGTCAGTTGGCTCGGGCTGGGTCTTGGATTGGCAGCAGCAGCGACCTTTTTGATTCTCGCCCGTGTTGATTTTCGCCCCGGTGATAAGACGAAAGCCGGGCCGGCGGGCGATAAGCTGGCTTCGGCCACTCCCACGTTAGAACAAAGAGCTGCAGCGTTACCTGACTATCAGCCAATGGGATTAACTCAGGTTGTTTATGGGAGACATGACGAGGGCCTGGTCTTCCCGCGGGGCGCGACCGAACCGGCGCGTCGGGTTTGGACAGCAAAACGCGAGACGTTGCGATGGCGCGATCGAGAAACGGGCGCGCAGCTGGCCGTTTCCTATCCGGCGGAGGAAGTCACTCTCATTCCGGTTTCAGGCCAATGAATGGGAGCGATACGATGAATACGATTTACGCAGCGCGAATCAGTTCGGGGAGCGCATGCGCCTCGCGTGCAACCGCCAGTCCGGCTCGGAGCGATGGTGCTCTCGCCATCGCGGACTTTTTTCTTCTAGGAGCATTGCGGCGAGGGCGCCGCAATGGGCACGCGAGGGCGCGTACGCTCCCCCGGAGAGACTCCGCAAACTTTATCAAACCGCAAACACACCAAATATGAAAACCAAAGCCATCATCCTAATTGTCGTTAGCCTTATTCCGCTGACGGCATTCAGCCAACCGCCGACGCCGCCAAATCCACCAAGTCCGCCGAATCCGCCGATAGGGCCGCAGCCGCGGCGTGACCGCGAAGATCGGAGGCCGAAGATTCCGGTTACGTTTCTGGGAGTGGAAACCTCCGAAGTGCCGAGCGTGTTGTGCGATCAGCTGGGATTGCCGAAGGGTTTCGGTTTGGTGGTCGATTACGTTGTGCCGGATGGTCCGGCCGCCGCCGCGGGCGTGCAGCAGAACGATGTCCTGAAAATGTTGAACGATCAGATCCTAACGGATCCTGGGCAACTCTCGAAGTTGATCCGCAGTTATTCAGAAGGGACGAACGTGACACTGACAGTTCTGCGTAAAGGTCAGGAACAAAAAATCACGGTGAAACTGGCGAAGAAAGAGGTGCCGCAGCGTCGTGCGAGTATGCGCCATATGAATCACGACTGGAATTTCGACTTCGGAGGCGTCGGTAATATGGACGACTTAAAAGAACAAATGTCGGAGTTGAAAGAACAATTGAGTGACGAGCAGCGTGGAATGATTCATGACGCGGTGGTGCGGGCACGCGAGGAGGCGCGGCGCGCCACCGATGAAGCACGACGGAATGTGGAACGCATCCGCACCATCACTCGTAACAATGGCGCGCTCCAACGAACTACAATCGATTTGAACAAGGCGCAGATTGTTCTTTCCGATGACAAGGGTGAACTGCGGATCGAAAACAAGGACAGCAAGAAATTCCTGACTGCGAAGGATGCGCAGGGGAAATTGCTCTTCAGCGGTCCGGTCGAAACGAACGAGGAGCTGGACAAGGTGCCGGCGGAAGTACGACAGCGGTACGAAAAGTTGCAGCAGCATGATTTACCGTCCGTCGCGCCGGATGATTTGCGTGCGGAATCGGACAGCGACGAGGACGACGATAACGATGTCGATGAAGAGAGCGCGGGCGCGAGCAACGTTTCCTATGATCAGGCCTGTTTCCAGGAAGCTGGACGGGCTGCCTGGGAAATCCACACCGTCCTGATCTAATCGGAGAACTCCACCGGACCTTAACCAGCCTGGCCAGCTTTCCGGTGGAGTTTTTCTTTTTGCGGGGATATGTCGGCGACTTCGAAGGTCCGGGGCCGGACGGGCGTTGCCGCTCCCAGTCAGGGAAGAACCTTCACGAGGATGCTGTGTACTAAAGCATTGTAACTGGGAGGGGCGACTTCCAAGTCGCACAGATTTTTATTACACAATGAGTCAGCGCTGGAGGCGCGACTCAGAGTTACTAAGAGATGAACGGGCAAGATGCCCGTTCGCCCCACAGGGTCCGAGCCGGACTTGCGTTTGACGCCTGTGCTACCGCGTTTGCCCAAGGGGAAGAACAACTTTGCCGAATAATTCGTTGAGCACCTGAGCGAGCCCGGCATAAATGGCGGAAAATCCGCAAAAGATTCCTTCATAGCCGGTGAAATGTTTAAATCCGGGACTTGCCGCGGTGAAGTCGCCGATGGCCAGCAGAAAGAACAGAACGGTCAAGGAGCCGAAGACGATCTGGCCGGCGACATGCAGGCGTAGAGTACCGACAAACATGACGGCGGTAAACAATCCCCACATCGCCAGGTAAGCAGCCATGGCTGTGTTGTCGGCTGCGCCGGCCCATCCGATTTTCGGAAGGACAATCAGGACGACGAGTGAGAACCAGAACAAGCCATAGGAAAGGAAAGCGGTAGTGGCGAACGTATTTCCTTTTCTCCATTCCATGATACCGGCGATGATTTGCGCGACGCCGCCATAGCAGATGCCCATTGCCAGAATCATGCTATTCAGTTCGTAGAAACCGGCATTGTGCAGATTAAGCAGCACCGTAGTCATGCCAAAGCCGAGCAGTCCCAGTGGCGCCGGATTTCCGGTCGTGTCTTTGATCTGACTGATGGGTTCGTTCATTGCGCTCCATCAAGGTTGACCAAAGGCAGGATCGACTGTCAATACTGGGGTGGGTCGTTGAAGTGTTAAAGCATTGAAGAGTTGGAGCGGTGAAGCGGGGAAACATCGAACGCCGAACGTCGAACGCCGAACACCGAATGAAAGAAGCAAAGAGGAACGGCAACGGGCAAAACGAATGATCATTAAAGCGACGTTCTTTGTGCTCGTAGCCATCACCGCTGTCAATTCGTCGCTTTTTGCGCAGACACCTACGCCGACGTCTTCGCCATCGCTCGAACAGCGCGTTTCGGATCTCGAAGCCTACCTCAACAATTCGGGACGCGGCGCGGATGCGGCGAATGCACAGGTCGGCTCCAACGTTTCCGGTCCCGGACCGGGACACAACGCCTGGCTCATGACCTCGACCCTTCTGGTTCTTTTCATGACTTTGCCCGGCCTCGCTCTTTTCTACGGGGGCTTGGTCCGGCAAAAAAATGTTTTGTCCGTTCTGGCGCAATGTCTCGGCATCGCCGGCTTGGTCACGATTTTGTGGTGGACGGTTGGCTACTCGCTGGTGTTCGCTCCCGGCTGCCCATTTTTTGGCAGTCCGAGATTTGCCTTCCTGCGAGGCGTTACCTCGGCGCCAAACACCGACTACTCCTACTGGGTCTCGCATAATGTTTTTGCCACGTATCAGCTGATGTTCGCCATTATTACCCCGGCGCTCATCATCGGCTCGGTGGCCGAGCGGATGAAATTTTCCGCGGTCATGGCCATCATCGCGCTCTGGATGTTTCTGGTATATTTCCCGTTAGCCCATATGGTTTGGGGGATCGATGGCCTGATGAATGGCGTCTGGAACGCGAAGGCGAAGATTCGGGCAATCGATTTCGCCGGCGGCACGGTCGTCCACATGTCGAGCGGATGGTCAGCCCTTCTGCTCTGTCTTTTCTTAGGACCACGGCTTGGTTTCCGCAAAGAAATCATGGCGCCGCATTCGATGGTTCTTTGCATGGTCGGAACCGGGATGCTTTGGGTCGGCTGGTATGGATTTAATGCCGGGAGCGCGCTGGGGGCGGATGCCATCGCAGCCAATGCTTTCATGACGACAACATTGGCGACGGCGATTGCATCCTTCACCTGGGCGGTGCTGGAATGGATGCTGCGCGGCAAACCCAGTGTGCTTGGTTTTTGTTCGGGCGCGGTCGGCGGCCTCGTTGTCATCACGCCGGCTTGCGGATTTGTCGATGCTAACGGTGCTGTGATTATTGGGGTGCTGGCTGGCGCGGTTCCATTTTTTGCCTGTACCAGGTTGAAATCATGGTTTCACTACGATGACGCACTCGATACTTTCGGCGTGCACGCGGTGGGCGGAACCCTGGGCGCGTTTCTCACCGGTTTGCTCGCGACCGTCACGGTTAATACCAATCTGGCCGGACCTGCCGCCACGCAAAACGGGCTCGCCAGAATTGTCGGGCACATGCTCTGGCTGGAACAACTGAAAGCGATGGCCATCACCATCGCCTTGGCTTTGATCGGCACCTCAGTGATTGCGCTAGTGGTGCGCACCACGATCGGGCTGCGGATCACGCCGGAAATCGAACGCCAGGGTCTCGACATCAATCTGCACGGCGAAGAAGGCTATATTGTTTCTGGTTAGGTTTTTTAGACAGGATTAACTCCGAAAAGTTCGCGAGCAGGCACGACTTACGGGATGAGGTGGAAAGCAATTACTTGCCTTGCCTAACGAGAACTAGGCTAAAGTTCGATCCATTAAACTACAGAAATTACCGGAGGAAGAAGGCGTTTCCCTGGAGCCGATACGCCTGAAGCGTCTCAACCTTAAATGCCCAGGCCTCCAAATAGTAGTGTTGCTCTTGAGGCAATCCCTCTCTCGAAAACCGGCAGTTCCATGTCGATGGCAAAGCGGAAGAATCCCAAACGGCTCGCAACCGGGCGACGTGATGCGGATCCCCAATTCGAGCGATAGCACAGATTTCCGGTTTACCTCCGGATGCGGCGTTATCAATAGTGATGAGGACGGCATCAGCCGGACGTCGCTCATCTGGCAGGAAAGCCGATCCCTTTGCCGCGATAGCTCCCGCTGCTTCTTCATTAAATTGGAACGTACCGAAAGCGGCGTCGCCGTTTGTGCCGTTCACTACATTCCCCAAAGTCGCATTCCCAGACTCCGTTTTCGCCGAGCTCTCGGTCCCAAACTCTGTTTGGGAACGAATCACGTTTGATCGCATTAGTGGAGGCCGCCAGTAGCCAATGCGATCGAGGACGTTGACGGCTGTTTTCACTCTGTCAGGCCAGGGAAAGACCGATTCAGTCAATTGGTCCGTTTCCGGCACGACATTAATAAAAGTGACAAGGGTTTTTCGGTAAGCGCCGAGTTGTCGATTCATTGGCCAGAAAGGGAGACCGCCGAGAAAGCCTGCGCCGGTGAAAAATATCAGGGGCAGAATGGACGCCGCCAGGATGGCTTTTGCCACCCATCGACCGCGGATGAAGCCTGAGCGCGCCCAGTGGGTATAAATTAGACGTCCCAGGGCTAGTAAAGCGATCGGCAACATGACCGCGAATGGAAGGTAGCGAGGGGCCCTGGCTTGGCCGGGACCAAGACCGGCGCGCCCGATCATAACTAAGATTGCATAGTTCACCGTTACCATCGCGAGGACGAGCCAGGGCAAAGGCTCCCTGAGCAAGCTGCGATCGGAGCGTTTTTTCCAAATATAGAAAGCGACAACCAAGAGCATGATCAGGAGTAGCGCGCCCATGCTCAGGCCGACCGGGATTGGAGGCAGATTCGTCCCGCGGGAAAAAGGACCGCCGAAAAAGAGGAGAATGTATTCGGCGGCAAGGATCGGGTGCCCAATGAACCACCACACCGGGGGATGATTGGGCGGTTTCTGATAGTCCCAAAAATAGAGCAGCAATTCTACCCAGAAAAGAGAGACCCAAGCAGCCCACCATTTTCTGGATGCGGGGGAAGTTGATTGAAGCTGCGCCAACAGCAAAAGTGGCGTTGTCAGCAACCAACTGGTGAAACCGCCACCGATGGAAAACGTGCAAATGGTACAAAGGATCATTGCGAGCAGGAAATTGAATGGATAGCGCAGGTATGCCGCCACCCAAATGCATGCCGTGACACAGGCGAGCGGGAGCAGGAATCCAACCTGAAATCCCCAAAGAAAATTCGCCACGCTCTGCGGACTGAAAAGAAGTACGCTGGCTGGAAACAGCAGCCAAAACGCCGAGGGAAAGCTCCGGGCAATTCGCCAGATATTGAAAAGGCAGATTAGAGTGAGCAACCAAATCACCCACAGCTCGGCGCGTACGTCCCAGTGTGTCAGTCGTCCAAGCGCGAAGAAGATTAGCCTGGGAAAGAAAATCCGGTGTTCGTTGTGCTGCGCGAAGAAGTCACCAACCCCGAGGCTGCCGTCCGTCATTTTTTCAAAGAGCGGGGCGGTACCGTCCCATTCATCCAGAACGGGGAAATCGACGCCATTTTTGAAGATAAGAAGGCCGATGAGAAGCGGAGGCGCGAGGATCAGCACTCCTTTGATAAAAGTGGTGATCGATTTGGGCGGCATCGATCTCAATTAACGTCAAGCCGAGGGCATGTCACCCGGACCGTCAGCAAGCCAGGTTCGCGCCGTCTCCGGCGATTCGTTATGTTCCTCCGGTAACGGTATATCCCTCAGCCCGCAAATCCTCAGCCAATTCCCTTTCCATCTGTCCTGCTGCCTCGAAAGGCATCGGATTTAAATGTTCGTACAGCTCCGGCATCAATCGAACCCCATATTTCCGAACCACCCAAGCCGACTTATAGCCGTTTTTGTGATTTTCGAAGCGGTGATCGACTGGAATGCCAGTCATCCCGACATAAACGCAAGGTTTGAGTGAATCGCGGTTTGGGTTGAGCCGGAGGATCGACGGATGTTTGGCAGCCGCATCATCAAGTAAGATCACATAAACGTTGTGGTGAAACGCTTGTTCCTTCGGCTGGCCTGTCCGTTTCTTTTTCAACATGGTAATAATCCGCAGCGAATCGTTTAACGGAAGTCTTTTGGCTGGAGCCTGCTCCAAAAATTGCGATGAAGGAGACAGAGCGAAGCTGCCGGCGGAGGGGATCGAACCCACACGATCTTGCGATCACTGGATTTTGAGTCCAGCGCGTCTGCCAGTTCCGCCACGCCGGCAAATATTTCAATATAATCTACTTACACCCAATTACGCGCCTCGTCGAGGATGGACCGTTGACTTCATGTTGACGGTATGGCATACTCTTCGGCATGAAAAAGCCTGTTCTAGCCGTTCGGCCATATCGCCATTCACAGACTCACAGATTCATACTCGACCTGCGACCCTGGGGCAAGCGCCGGCTGTTCTTTAAGACCCGGGCCGAGGCGGACACGGAGTGCTTACGGCAAAAGACACTGCTTGAACGTCACAGCCGCGAAGCTCTGGGCCTCACGCCGCGCGAAATGTCGGACTTCATTACGGCGCGTAACGAACTGGCCGAATACGGCAAGACGATCACAGACGCAGCCGAGTTTCTAATTGATCACGAGGAGCGTATTCGCCGTTGCAAAACCACAGTGGCACAACTGGCCGCCGAAGTAGTTGAAGCCAAGCGCCGCGATGGGCGCTCGCTGGAATACATTGATGATCTAGAGCTGCGACTCTCGCATTTTTCCCGCGACTTTGGCGACCGGCTAATTGCTACGATCACAACCAAGGAATTGAACCATTGGCTGCGAGGCTTACCGCTTGGCGCGCACAGCCGAACTAACTACCGCCGCAACGTTGGCGTCATGTTCTCTCATGCGGTCGATAACGGCATGTTGGAAAACAACCCCATTGCACGCACGGCCAAACCAAAACTGCCAGATACTCCACCGGCGATTTTCACCGTAGATGAACTGCGGGCGCTATTAGAGGCTGCACACCGCATTGAACCGGATGTTGTGCCCATGCTCGCTATAGGTGCATTTTCTGGCCTACGTGACGCCGAAATTAAGCGCCTACACTGGAATGAGATTGATCTGGTGCGTGGCTTCATCGATGTGAAAGCGGCGAAGGCTAAGAGCGCGCGACGACGCGTTGTTAAGATGGTGCCCAACCTGGCCGCATGGCTTCGTCACTACACTGCCATGGCAGGGAACGTTGTGCGGAAGGGCGCACGCGGAAAACTGGCGCGTGTTCGCAGAGAAGCCGGGCTTAGTAAGTGGCCGAAGAATGGGTTACGCCACAGCTTCGCATCCTACCGACTTGAGGCTACGCAGGATGCGCCAAAAGTCGCGCATGAGTTAGGGCACACCAACCCTCAGCTCTTGTATAACACTTATCGCGAAATTGTGGCGCCGGACGAAGCGGAACACTATTGGAAAATCACACCTGCACCAGCGGTGGAGAATGTCGTAGAGTTTGCTAACGCGGCCCAGGCGTGAACCGCGCGGAGATATTATAAGCGCGAACACTGTTACCGTCGACCTTGGATCTTTTGCATGCGTTGCACAGCAACAGCGTGTCGGGGGATGACGCCGCTAGAGAAATACAATCGCAACGGAGTGCGCTCGGTGGCGCGAACATGTGCCGGGACTTGGGGATTCGCGGTTCACAGTCGCACTAAACTCGACATTCAGTTCGCCTTGACGCCAAGCAAAAAAGGATTTGACGCATCGTCGGGCCGAGACGTCCCGATTGATCTTGACGTAACCGAGAATCGCCGCTTACGCTTCGCCTAGTCACGGATCTTGGTCGCGTTTGAGAACGCTCTCCGAGTGAACGAAAACCTGTAACCTCTAATGAGCAGAAAACATCTCGTTCTCGCTTTCGCCGCAGTGGCGATCACCGGTCACAGATCAGAAGCCGACCAGATTGTGGTTGATCTTGGTCCACCCACTAACGTCCGGATTGAGGCTCCGGGCCTGAGAATCCGAGTGCCCGGGCTCGATGGCTTCCCTTTGACCGCTCACACAAGCTCCTTCGATATAACCTTCGCGAACAACCAGTTTGTGCGCCTGCTTGCGGCCAACCACGCTTTAGGCCTTGATGCAAGTCTGTTTCTGCAGGTCACCGGAATGGGTACGCTCATAGGACCGACCGGAGAAGCCTACACCGTCGATAGTGCCGGGAACCGCAACAGCGCAATCCAGACATTTGCCGGAGGGGGCGTCATCACCGGTGGCGTGTCAACGTTCAATTTCGGGCTCGGCTTCGTTTTCCCACTCGACGCCAATCCCTTTTTCGTTGGTTTCCCCTTTGACTTCTACGGCCTCCACGTGGAATTTACGTTGCCAAACGAGCCAGACTTCCAACTGACGGGCGATACCAAGGGCTATTTGCTCTTAGGCGGAGATGCTTCGGGTCCCTTTGTTATTGGACCACACGTTTCAGATAACGGCCGCACATTAGAATTTTTGGCACTCGCGCTCATGAGTTTGCTTATAGTCAAAACAAAATTGCGGTTTCGGGCATCTGAGTCATTCTTTCGGCGCTGTTCTCCTGTCCAGAGAATAGCAGCCTAATTATCGCTCACAACAAGCGGGGCAGACGTAACTGAGTCAATTCGAGCGGTCACTTTTTGCAATCCAGCAGTCAACGCCTCTATCTGCTTCTGCTGCTGGGCATTCGTCGCTTCCTGCTTTGCAACAATCGCTGTCAGTTCTTCAACCTTTTGATGTTCTTTCAGGAACTCATTGAGCAGCATCGCGTTCACTGCCTCGTAGCGCACGGTGTTCACTTTTCCGTCTTCATCACGCGCGACCAGATCAGGATTCACCCTCTCTACTTCTTCGGCGATCAAGCCAAACTGCGGAATCCTGTCCGGATCAAGTTCGTGCTTGTAGCGGAATGTCACCGGTTGGAGTGATAGGATCGCTTCACTCGCTTTGTCCATGGGCTTGATGGCTTCTTTGAAGCGTGCTGACGATGTGACTGTGCCGAGTTGACCGTTGGTACCGACAATCACTCCAACCCCACTTGCCACTATCGCCCCACGGATACCGGCAATAAAGGTCTTCGTCTGGGTGCCTGATTTGCCAATGCGGATCGTGTTGGCTTCACCGGCCAGACCGGTGACGCTTGCGCCTATATCAATGTTGTTGCTGCCGATGGTGAGATTGCCCCCGGCATTGTATCCCAGGGCAACATTGGATGAGCCACTGGTGTTATGGGAAAGCGCAAAACCGCCATTTGCAGTGTTCTTGTTGCCGCCAATATTGGCTGCGAGCGCAGCAGCGCCACTAGCTTCATTGGTGTTGCCAGTCGTGTTGTGAGAAAGAGCGGCTGATCCAGTCGCCACATTATTGAAGGCGCTGGTGTTGGAAAACAGGGCTTGAAAACCTGTAGCCGTGTTATTGTAGCCGTTGGTATTGCCGCTAAGCGCTGCGTAACCATCGGCGACATTGTTATTACCGGTTGAGTTTGCATCGAGTGCCGCAACACCAGTTGCCGTGTTGTTGCCACCGCTTGTGTTGAAAAGAAGCGCATGTTTGCCCACGGCCGTATTGTTGGTTCCGTTTGTATTGGAATCGAGCGCTTCAAAGCCCACTGCGGTGTTATCGCTGGCCGTGGTATTACTGGACAGCGCAAAATAACCTACAGCCGTATTGCCAACGCCTGAGTTATTATCCTGGAGCGCGGCCAGTCCAATGGCAGTGTTGTTGCTGCCGTTGATGTTGCTGAAAAGCGACGCGTTTCCGACGGCTGTGTTTTGGTCGCCAATTGTATTATGATCGAGTGCGCCGGCACCGACTGCCGTATTGAAGTTTCCATTCGTATTTCCGGAGAGCGTACTGAAACCGATGGCCGTATTGGACTTACCAGTGGTCAGGCTAAAGAGAGCAGAACTACCTTCAGCAGTGTTGCCGCCGGGATAGTCGCCGTCCGGTGGCGGGCTAACCGCGTGAGCGGCGGTCGGCGACAGCGCAAGCAGCACGAGCACGACCACCAATAAAACAAAACCGTTCCGCGGCGAACATCTGTTCGATGAACATTTGGACGGGAACAACTGCAAGCATGACGAATACATAAAGAGCCTCTTTTCTATCTCCCGGCAGTTACTGTTGGCTCTAACCCGGATCAAGGTCAGACCGCTTCCGGGAGTAAAACGTCCCGGCCCTCATCCAGTTTCCGTTCTCAGCCGCATTTTTGCGCAAAATGCCGCTAAAGCGTCAAGCATAATCCCCGACAGGCGCATCTGACCGCCTGTGGTGGGCCGGGCGTCTCGTCTAAGTCCGCTTGCTCGGCCTCAGTCCTCGTTCGCTGCTATTTGCGTAGCGGGTGCACTCAGCTCGAGTCGCTCGCTGACTTTCCGCAGCGTGGCGGTGAGTGCTTCAATTTGCTTCTGCTGCTTGGCGACTGTCGTCTTGAGTTCGGCGATTGTGCTCCGCTGTTCTGCAACGCTCCGGTGTTCTTTCAGGAACTCATTAAGCAACATCGCGTTGACCGCTTCGTAGCGCACTGTCATTACCTTTCCGTCCTCATCGCGCGAAACTAAGTCGGGATTGATCTTCTCCACCTCCTCAGCTACTAGGCCAAACTGCGGGATGCCATCCGGATCAAGATCGGATTTGTAGCGAAAGTTAACAGGTTTAAGCTGAAAAATAGTCTCACTGCCTTTGTCCATTGGCTTAACTGCTTCTTTGAACCGGGCCGAGGACGCAGCTACGCCAAGTTTACCGCTTGAGTCCACTACAACCTGCGTGCCACTAACTGGCACACCGGCTATGCCGGCGATGAAGGTCCCGTTGTGAGTTCCTTTGGTGCCGATGCGGATTAAGTTAGCATCAGCAACAGTGCCGGCGCTTCCGATGTCGATATTGTAACTACCGAATGTGACATTAACGCCCGCACTAAACCCCAACGCAATGTTGCCGCTGCCCGTTGTGAGGTGACTGAGCGCCCCTTGGCCGTCAGCTGTGTTGCTGCCCGTTGTATTTTTAGCCAGCGCCCCTTGGCCCACGGCCGTATTGTTGTTTCCGGTTCTGTTACCAGCCAGCGCATTAAAACCGTCGGCAGTATTGTGCCCGCCCGTTGTATTTCCAACTAGCGCACTGAATCCTGTAGCTGTGTTTTGGATACCGCCTGTATTGCCGAAGAGAGCATTCGTACCCATCGCCGTGTTGTTGCTCGCGCGATTATTTTGAAGTGCACCAACGCCCATGGCCGTATTGTTGTTTCCGGTTGTATTTTGATTGAGCGCTTGAAACCCGTTAGCCGTGTTATTGCTGCCAGTTCTGTTCACGAGCGCATACGCACCAGTGGCCGTATTGTTGCTGCCGGTGGGGACGATTTGTCGGTTTGTAACACATCCCGTTAATGGGACCAATGTTGTTGGGCCTTCTCAGAAATATGGCTGGCCAGTCGACGGTGGGCGGCTCAAGTCCATCGGGTAAAATTAATTAAATTACGCCCTTCCCATTATCCCAACCTACGTCGCCTTAGCGTCAGCACGTGACTATTACAACTCAACTGCCCAATTTGCTCAGTCACAAGTATCGCGCGCGCGTGCGTACTTTTGCTGATTAGGCGGCTATTCGCCATTCGCCTTCAAGATCAGCAACCCAGCACTTTGAGATTAAAGCGGCGCGTTGGTGAGAAAGTTACAACAAGTGCTGAGTTCGCTGCAGGTTTGTGGTGAGACATCCGGCGCAATCGCTGGCCGCGAAATCTAATAAAAGCAAATGGAAAATTAAAGGGGGGAAAATCGATGAAAACAATAGCGATTATTCTCAGTTGCGCATTCATCGCGCCGTTCGCATTCGCGCAGACAGGCACCACGCGCGAAACCACCATCACGACAACGCAAACTGTGGCGACACTTGATTCAACCCACGTCATGGCGGTAAACGCTTTCGCGCCCGGCGACAAAATCGTTGTCCAGACTGCGACCGCCACTCAACCGGTGACGGTCAGGCTCGATAAAGGCGTTAGCTACGTAAATGAACATGGCCGACTGATTAGCCCGAGTTCCATCCAACCGGGTTCGCACGTCCGCCTCGAGTTTGTCGGGGACGATGCCAATCGAGTCGTCACCCGTGTGATTTTGGTTAATCCTCACTAATATGGCCAGAAATCAGAGGTAGGGTGACCCCCCGGGGGCACGGCGCAAACACAAAATTGGGCGGGGAGCCCTTTTGTCACAACTATCACGCGCGTGCGCGAGGAGGGGAGACTTATTGGTCGTTAGCTACTAGTTGCGGGGCTGGTTTGTTCGCTTCAATTTGCTCGCTCACCTTTTGCATCATCCTAGTGAGCGTTTCGATTTCCTTCCTCATCTGCGCGATAGTTGCTCCTTGTTCCTCCACCTTGCGGTGCTCTTTGAGAAACTCATTGAGCAACATCGCGTTCACTGAGTCGTAGCGGACAGTGTAGATGTCGCCGTTCTCATCGCGCACGACGAGGTCTGGGTCCACCTTCCCTACTTCCTCGGCAATTAAGCCGAATTGCGGAGTGTTTGTGCTATCGCTCTTATAGTGAAAGGTGACCGGCTTGAGCGACAGGATAGCTTCACTGGCCTTGTCCATCGGCTTGATCTCTTTCTTAAACCGCTCAGAAGAACTCACCGTGCCCAACTGTCCTGCGGAATCTATCACCACTGGAATAGCGTTTGCGTTTACGGTTGTGATCCCACGAATGCCAGCGATAAAGGTCTTTGCCGTCGTGGCATAAGAAAAGGTCGGCGTACCCATACGAATGGTGTCGTGATCATGAGCACTGCCCAACACATTAGCGCCGATGCACACATTGCGAGCCCCATCCGTAATTCCACTGCCGGCATTGTAGCCTATTCCTACGTTCAAACTTCCGGTGAAGCCAAAGCCTACCCCGGAATTGTAGGCCCTAAAGAGCGCACTGTGGCCAACCGCCGTGTTGTAGCTAGAAAAGTTGGCGTTGTTGAGCGCGTTAACACCGATGGCCGTGTTGTCGTTGCCGGTGGTGTTGTTACGGAGCGCACCAGCACCGTCAGCCGTGTTTTGACTGCCGGTCTCGTTGTTAGAGAGCGCAACCGCGCCCGTAGCAGTGTTGCCGTGGCCGGTTGTATTGTCATGGAGCGCGAAATAACCAAACCCCGAGTTGTTTGCTCCAGTATTGGAGAAGAGCACACTGCTGCCATCGGCGGTGTTGGTTGCACCGTTCACCGCTGCGGGATCCGGGGTTCCCTTTGCTATTGGCAAAAGCCCAAAGCAAGCGAACTCGAGCGGAATGAGAAGCAATGCAGGCCGTAAAGGCGAGCGGTTCTTTGGAAGTGTTACGATTGTTGATCTGAATAAGTTCATAGTTTGTGGTTTTTTTCCCGGTCGTTGACCCTTGCGACTGCTAAGGTCTGAAAGAGGGGAAAGAAAGCACCGAGACAAGGCTTTCTTTGCCCTACCCCGGATTCAGATCTTTTGAACTTACGCGGAGTTTGGAAGAACCTCGTGCCCGCTGTCAAGAAATATCAGGCATTCACTGACAGGCGGGAGCAGCGATCTCCTGCTGCTGACCCACTGTGTGAAAATAAAGCAGCCACTCAAGGCGAGGCTCCCAAGTGCGACCGCGTGGAACATTTGCTTTACCTCAGCGTCATGATCTTGCGGTCGCCGCGCGAAACAGGTCGTGAACGATCAGTACGGGACTCCAGCTAATCAGTGTTGACCACGCGCGGAGCAGGTTTAGTTGACTCAATCCGATCAGTCACTTTCTGCAACCCAGCGGTCAACGCCTCGATCTGCTTCTGCTGTTGTGCCAGCTTTGACTCAAAATACGTTCGTTGCTCCTCAACTTTGCGATGCTCCTTTGGAAACTCGTTGAGCAACATCGCGTTCACTGCGTCGTAGCGAACAGTGTAGGCTTTGCCATCATCGTCTCGCACCACTAACTCGGGATTTACCTTCTCTACTTGTTCAGCAACCAAGCCGAACTGCGCGGCGCCATCTGGATCAAGCTCCTGTTTGTAACGGAAGGTAACGGGTTCGAGTTCGAGGATAGCTTCACTCGATCTATCATTGGTTTAATGGACTCCTTGTAGCAAGCGGAGGACAGAACCGTGCCACAGGCCGCGAGCGCGGTTCAGGTGGGGATTGGACTTGAGATTAGTGGCCGATTTGGAAAGTAACCGCCATTCGACCTAAGCATAGTCAGCTGGTGACAACCAGTTAAGACTAAGAAATCGAATTGAAGTGTCGGAGGTTGTCGTACTACTCCATCAGACGCGCAAGACTTACTTACTCCTAGAATCTCTGAAAACCAAATATAACTCCCGGCACAAAAGCTGCTCGAAAATTATGCTCCTGCGGATTCTCGCGGGATGCACCGCCATAACAAACAACCAAATAATAATATGTTAAACACCTGCAACAAACACCGCAGGGGTTTCACCCTCGTGGAAATCATGATCGTCGTCGCGATCATCGCGTTACTCGCAGCGATCGCAGTTCCAGGGTTCCTCCGGGCCCGCAAACGCTCGCAGGCCAGCCGGATTTTGAATGATCTTCGCATGATCGACGCAGCGTGCGATCAGTACGCGATCGAGACAAACCGAACCACCGGTGCCCCGGTTGGGGTCACTGATTGGACGCCCTACGTGAAAAAGGGTACGCCCCTTTACAACAACGCTAGCAGCCTGCTCGGCACCGCTTACGGTCCGCAGACAGTGGACGCAATTCCGCAGGTACCGGCCCCCGATTACGACATGTTGTCTGACGTCGCCGGTACTGGTTTTTGGTCGCCTTACGGTCCTTAAACTCGGTTAGCCTAACGAGAAGAAGATTGGCGCTGCTGAAGCTCGCGGCGAATCAAAGCACCGTCGCTTCCCATTCAACAGCTAGGTTC
>JBKPMO010000087.1:0-40150 GCA_046732175.1 Verrucomicrobiota bacterium | reverse complement strand
TAACAAGTTTCTGCCCCACCCAGCGAGCGGAATGGTACACGCGATAGAATCCCGTGATTTCATTCACGGCCGCGTTCACGTCGTGAAAAATCTTGAAGAAATAAAAGTCGTCCTCTGAAACAAAACCGATTTTGTAAAGGTGATCGGTCGCAAACGTGAGCCACGTTTCCCAGTAATCGCCGCCCGCCTTGTCGAGCATCACCACTGGAATGATCCGGGCCTTGCCGGTTTGCATGAGAGTGAGAACCTCGAATGATTCATCGAGTGTGCCAAGGCCGCCGGGGAACAGCGCGAGCGCCTGTGTTTCTTTAACGAAATTCAGTTTGCGGGTGAAAAAGTAATTAAAGTTGATGAGCTTTTTGTCGCCTTCGATCGTCAGATTGGCACGTTGCTCAAAAGGCAGCCGGATATTTAGTCCGAAGCTCATGTCCCGACCCGCGCCGCGTTGGGCCGCACCCATGATTCCATCGCCCCCGCCGGTGATGATCATGAAATTTTTCGCGACTATCTGGTGACAGAATTCCTCTGCGACTTTGGCTTCCGGCGAATCCTGGGCGACGCGCGCTGAACCAAAGATGCCAACTTTGCGGAACGACTGATAATTGGCGAAGATTTTCGCGGCGTAACGCATTTCCTTCATCGAACGCGAAATCAGTTTGAGATCGGCCACGCTCATTTTTTCCCGCGCCATCCTTAACGCGGTCACAATCATCTCCTCAATCAGCTCGGGCGACTGCTCGGCACCGAATTCGCGCACGAGCTTACGCACACGCGCATCCCATTCACCGCCGAGAGTAAGTTGTCTACGGGCGGGCTGACTGCTGATAGTGCCGGCAGTGAAATCTTCCACACGAAATTCGTAGCGTGAGTTATGCCCGGCGCATGGAAAATTTGCAGGGCAGTTTCAATGTGGGAGCCGCGTCAGTGCGGCGATTTTTTCGCAAAATCTGAAGGTCGACGCACCAAGGCCCCTCCCGCACCGCAGTTCAACCTGTCATCCCGATCCCGCAGTTGCGGGAGAGGGATCTCGCCAATGGCCTTTGATCACGCAAGCCAGACCGGTCATCCACTGCGCGCATGTGAGGTCCCTCCTCGTCTTCGCGACTCGGCGATGACAGGTGCGAAAGCGCAATCACCAATTCGGTAATGCTTACACCGCGATTAAATCCTGCAGGATTTCGCGAATATGAAGGATAGGCACCGAGTAATGGCCAGCGCGTTCGATGACGCGAAATTCACAATTCGGAATTTTCGTCGCCATTTCACGCGCGGTTCCAAGCGAAAAACTGCGATCGGAATCGCCGTGCCACAAACGAATCGGCATTCGAAATTCGCTCAGAGAAAATCCCCAGGGTCGAGCAAATAATTGCGCATCCGCCATCACCCCTTCAGCAGAATTCTTCCAAGCCTGGCGCTGACTCTCGAAACACGCCTCGAATGCTTTCTCGTCGCGCAGCGAATCGGCGTCGTACGGCTGCAGAAATTTCAAGAGCCACGGTCGACTGCGTCGCGGCGGTCGCAACGAGAGAAAAGGCCGCGCCAGACGAAAACCGAAGCGGCAGAGCGGCGGCGGCAGTTTCTTTTCGGCCCACATCAGCCAGCGGTAAAGCGGCAGAAGACCGCTGCGATCGCTCAATTCAGCAATGTCAGGCGCGCCGCTGACCACTGCTACCGCGCGCACCCGCTCCGGCAACGCCCACGCCAGAGCGTAAGCGTACGGTGCGCCGCCGGAAATCCCAAGCACGCGAAATCTTTCCAGATGCAAAAAATCCGCCAGTTCGGAAACGAGAGGTGGCCAATCGAGTAGTTTGCGGTTCACCGCAAAACTCGAATCGGCAATACCGGGCCGGTCTGGCGAAATAATGCGCACCCGCAATTCGCGGGCTGCGTCGTCGATAAACTGCGCCATGATGCGCGAGCTTGGCCAGCCGTGGCAAAACATAACCGGCTCGCCCCTAACGTCACCGTATTCGCTGAAGGCAACACGGTCGCCGTTGCCGCGAACAAAAATTTCGTCCCGTGACGGAATCATTGGCTAATCATCCTAACGTGCCTATTTTGTTGTATGCGAATTGATAGCTCGACAATTCCCTTCGTGCGCACAATCGTTTACTGAAATCCGATTCATTTATGTACATGAATGAAAACTCACAACCGGGCTTAGGAAAAATTTCCGTGCATGGCGATGGTGTCGGTGCTCCCACGCCGGAAATGATCGAGCGACGCGCGCGTGAGATCGCATTGATCGACGAACGCGACCCCAACCATTTCACCGACACCGATTGGGAACAGGCTCGTCAGGAGTTAATGGGCGTTCCGCACACCAGCGCGCCGGAAGAAATCGGCGGTGGCGTCGAGGTTTCCGAGGACGAGCACGAGATTGTTCCCGAATCGCTCGCCCATCGCGCCCCGCGTCCGGGGTTTGATGAGGATGACGAAACGCTCGGACAATCATTGGTCAGCGGCGGTTTGGAAGAAGCCGCGCACGATCAAATGCTGGAGGCGCGTCGGGAAGAGCACGAGACCGACGAGACCTGAGCGATGCCAGCGATCGGGGAGAAGCCCGTTTCGGCCCGGGCACTATCGCGCGCAGAATCGTTATGCGCGCGTTATCGTGATGTGCGCGATTTTTCGAAACTGCTCACGCGCGACCTGGAAGCGGAAGATTGCGTGGTGCAATCAATGCCGGATGTCAGTCCGACGAAATGGCATCTTGCTCACACGACGTGGTTTTTCGAAACATTCGTGCTCAAGAAATTTGTTGCGGGCTATGTGCCGGCGATTCCAGAATACGCCTTTCTTTTTAATTCATATTACAATGCCGCCGGCACGATGCATCGGCGGGATCTGCGCGGTTTAATCTCGCGTCCCACGGTCGCGGAATCATTCCGCTACCGCGAAAACGTCGACCGACAGATCGAAGAGCTTGTTGGGTCGGCGTCGGACGACTTGCTCGATGAAATTGAACCGATCATCACGCTAGGGATACATCACGAACAGCAGCACCAGGAACTGCTCGTGACCGATATCAAGCACGTGTTCGCGCAGAATCCGCTCCATCCAGTTTTCCGAAAAAACACAGAAAAAAAGACGCAAGCAGCGCCGCAGACGAGTTTTATCGATTTCGATGAAGTAGTGACAAGCATCGGATATCATGGCAACGGTTTCTTTTACGACAACGAAGGGCCACAGCATCGCGCCCTCGTTCCGAAGTTTTCTCTCGGGTCACGTTTGGTCACATGTGGCGAATATCAACGCTTCATTGAAGCCCGTGGATATCAGCGACCTGAATTCTGGTTGTCGCTCGGCTGGATGACCATAAACGAGCAGCGCTGGGAGGCACCGCTCTATTGGGAAAAACGCGACGGAACCTGGTGGCATTTCACCCTCTCCGGGTTTCGCCCGGTCGATGAAAATGAGCCGGTCACGCACGTGAGTTATTTCGAAGCCGACGCCTTCGCGAATTTCTCCGGCGCACGGCTACCGACGGAATTTGAATGGGAACGAGTGGCGCAAAATGAAACAATCGAGGGCAATTTCGTGGAATCGGAACGATTCCATCCGGCACCAGCGACCGACACAAAGGCTTTGACGCAGATGTTTGGCGACGTCTGGGAATGGACGCGCAGCGCTTATTCCCCCTACCCCGGTTACCGCGCCGCGCCCGGGGCACTCGGCGAATACAACGGCAAATTCATGTGCAATCAATACGTCTTACGCGGCGGGTCCTGCGCAACGTCGCAATCACACATCCGCGTTAGCTATCGAAACTTTTTTCAACCGGAAAAACGCTGGCAGTTCACAGGGATCCGGCTGGCCCGCGACGCGACATGAATCAGCATGCCGGGCAAATCGCCGTGCTCGATTTCGCGCCGGCCGATGCAGAATTTTGCGAACAAGTCATTCACGGGCTTTCGCAGCAGCCGCGGACACTGCCGTGCAAGTTCTTCTATGATGAACCCGGCTCCGCTCTTTTCTCAAAAATCTGCGAGCTGCCAGAGTATTACATCACTCGCACGGAGATGCGGATTTTGCGCGAATGCGGTCGCGAAATTGGCGATGCGCTCGGCCGCAGTATCGAATTGATTGGCCTCGGCACCGGTGCGGGAACAAAAACGCAAATTCTCCTGCAGCACCTGGACGCGCCGATGGCTTACATGCCAGTTGATATTTCGCGCGAGCAATTGACGCAATCGAGCATTGCGTTCCGTAAGAGATTTCCGGGACTGCAAGTTCTTCCAGTTTGCGCCGATTACCTTCAGCCCTTCGATCTGCCCCGGCGCCATCGCAAACCAAGTCGCACCGTCGTCTACTTTCCCGGATCAACCATCGGCAATCTCGAACCTGACGACGCAGCCGATTTTTTGATAAAAATCGCGGGCATTGCCGGCCCGAACGGTCGTGCCCTCATCGGAGTCGATCTGAAAAAATCCAAAGCGATTCTGGAACACGCTTACAACGACAGCGCGGGCGTGACTGCCGACTTCAATCTAAACTTGCTCGCGCGGATGAATCGCGAGCTCGGCGCGGATTTTTATCTGCGACAATGGTGTCACCGAGCCATTTACAATGAGAAGGTCGGGCGCATTGAGATGCATCTGATCAGCAAGGTCCCGCAAACTGTGACCATTGCTGATGCCGCCTTTAAGTTCGCGGCCGGGGAACACATTATCACTGAATTCTCCTACAAATATTCGCCCGCCGAAATGATCGCGATGGCGGCTACGGCTGGTCTCCGTTTTGAGAAGCTTTGGACCGATGAACAGAAATTGTTTGGGCTGTTTTTGTTTTCCACGCTGTAGCTATCGCCGTGAACGCGCTCGTTCACTTTCGCGCGGTTAGCAAACTTTTTGGCAACGATGTCGCGGTCTCGGACATCAACCTCGAAATTCCGCGTGGCCAGATTACCGCGCTGATCGGGCCGAGCGGTTGCGGTAAATCGACCATCTTGCGTTTAATCGTCGGACTGATTGCGCCGGATACGGGTGAAATGCAGTTTGATGGTGAGCCGATCGCACCGGGAACAATCATGAAAATCCGGCACCGGCTCGGCTACGTCATTCAGGACGGTGGCCTGTTCCCGCATCTAACCGCGCGGCGCAATCTCGCGCTGCAATCGACTTTGTTCCGCAAAAAGCGCGACGAAATCGGAAAACGCATTGTGGAGCTTTGCGCGCTCACCAAATTTCCGAGCAACGGACTCGATCGTTATCCGCTAGAACTTTCCGGCGGGCAACGTCAGCGCGTCAGTTTGATGCGGGCACTAATGTTGTCACCCGAATTGCTTTTGCTCGACGAACCGTTCGCGGCGCTGGATCCGCTTGTGCGGGTGAATCTGCAACGTGATCTGAAGGAAATTTGCGCGCAACTTCGGCAAACAGTGTTGGTCGTTACTCACGACCTCCCGGAAGCTGCCTTTCTTGCCGACGATATTGTCCTAGTGAATGAAGGCCGCATTGTTCAGCGCGGATCGATTGCGGACTTGCGTGCGAGACCCGCGAACGAATTCGCTCGCGAATTCATCAGTGCGCAACGGAGCCTGGTTACGTTATGAACCGTTCGCGCCTGGTAAGGGGTGATCTCACGAGCGTCGTTTATTCCCGTCGGCGACTTGGAAGTCGCCGCTCCCAGTCAGCTTTCGCACTGCTCCTGTTAACTTCGATCGGCGTTTCTGCGTCGGCTGATCCCATCATCATCGGCTCCAAAAAATTCACGGAATCGTACGTCCTGGCAGAGATCGCGAAACGTTCGCTCGAAAATGCCGGCATCAAAGCGGATCACCGCCAGGGAATGGGTGGCACCATTATTCTCTGGGAAGCGTTGCGCGGCGGCGGCATCGATGTTTATCCCGAGTACACCGGCACGATTGCAGAAGAGATGTTGAAACGACCGGGAGTGTCGACGACGCAAATTCGAAACGCATTATCGGCCCAGGGTATCGGCATGACTGACGATCTTGGGTTTAACAACACCTACGCGCTGGTAATGCGGCGCGATCAAGCCGATCAACTGGCCGTCAGGACCATCAGTGATCTGCGCACACATCCGGATTTGAAATTTGGGTTAACCCATGAATTTCTCGAGCGCCACGACGGCTGGCGGCCACTGAGTGCGCGATATCAACTGGCACCGGCTCAGATTCTCGGGATCGATCACGCGCTCGGCTACAGCGCCTTGGCCAAAGGCGAGATTGATGTCAAAGACGCTTATTCGACCGACGCCAAAATCGGCGATTACGGACTCGTTACGTTGATCGATGACCTGGAGTTTTTTCCCCAATACAAGGCGGTGTTCTTGTATCGCAAAACGTTGTCGCCGGAGGCGGCACATGCATTGAACGACCTTTCCAATTCGATCGATGAAGCACGGATGATTCGTCTCAATTCCGAAGCGGAACGAACAAAAAACTATGCCGCGGCCGCGCAGCAATTCTTTGGCACAACCGAAAGCGCGAGTCCATTCGTTTCCGAAAGTTTGCGCAGCAAGTTGCTGCGATGGATCACACGACATCTCGAACTCGCCGGCATTTCGCTTCTTTTTGCCATCGCAATCGGCTTGCCGCTCGGAATCGTCGCCAGCCGCGGCGGCCCGATCGGGCATGCGATTCTCGGGATTGCCGGAGTAATTCAGACGATCCCGTCACTCGCCCTTTTGGCGCTACTGGTGCCGTTGCCGTTTTTTGGAATCAGTGCGCGCACCGCTATCGTCGCACTTTTTCTTTACGGGCTGCTTCCGATTGTCCGCAACACCGCGAGCGGATTGCAAGATATCCCTAAACCACTGCGTGAGTCTGCCATTGCGCTCGGGTTGACTGCGGGCCAGCGCTTGCGAAAAATCTTTTTGCCGCTGGCTTCGCGTTCAATTCTCGCCGGCATCAAAACCAGTGCCGTGATCAACATTGGAACGGCGACGCTAGCCGCATTGATCGGCGCTGGTGGTTTGGGCGAACCGATCATTAGCGGACTAAACTTGAACGATCACATCACGATTCTGGAAGGCGCAATTCCGGCGGCGCTACTGGCACTGCTGGTGCAATTCCTTTTCGATTTACTCGATCGCATTCTGATTCCACGAGGGCTGCGATTATAGAGAATTCGTCCGCGGATTTCGCGCATTTTCACACATGAGCAGAAACAAAGGCTTTAATCTGCGTTGATCTGCGTAATCTGCGGATAAGGTACATACATGGCCATTGCATCGATCAACCCCGCAACCGGCGAACTCACCAAACTTTTTGAGGCGGACAGCGACACAGAAGTCGAGAGCGCACTGGATCGCGCCGCTTCTGCGTTCGAAAAACATCGACGCAGCTTATTCGCCTCGCGCGCGGCGAAGTTACAGCGCGCCGCTGAGATTCTGGAAAAAGATCGCGAGCAGTTCGCGCGCACTATCACCAGCGAGATGGGAAAACTTTTTCGCGAATCAATTGAGGAAATTGAGAAATGTGCGCGTGGTTGTCGTTATTATGCCGAACACGGCGAGAAATTTCTGACCGAACAAAGCGTCTCTTCTGATGCTGCGCGCAGCCTCATCCGATATGAGCCACTCGGAATCGTACTCGCAATCATGCCGTGGAATTTTCCGTTCTGGCAGGTCTTCCGGTTTGCTGCTCCCGCTTTGATGGCCGGGAATGTCGGCCTGCTGAAGCACGCTTCCAATGTTCCGCAGTGCGCACTCGCGATTGAAAAGATCTTTCGTGATGCCGGATTTGAAGACGGAGTTTTTCAAACCTTGCTGATCGAGAATGAGTCCGTCGAAAAGATCATTCGCGATCCGCGAGTGAAAGCGGTCACCCTTACGGGAAGCGATCGTGCGGGTAGTGCGGTAGCGAGCGCCGCTGGTCGGGAGTTAAAAAAGAGCGTGCTCGAGCTCGGCGGCAGCGATCCGTTTATCGTGATGCCGAGCGCAAAACTCGAGGACGCGCTCTCAGCCGGCGTGAAATCGCGTATGGTCAATTCCGGTCAGTCCTGCATCGCGGCAAAGCGTTTCATTATTGCCGACGCAATTTACGACAAGTACGTCGCGCAATTCGTCGAGAAGATGAAATCGCTGAAATCAGGTGATCCGACGGCGGAAACGACCGAAGTGGCGCCACTTTCATCGGAAAATATTTTGCGCGGGGTTGACGAGCAGGTGCAAAAATCAGTCGCGGCCGGTGCAAAGATGTTATGTGGCGGGAAACGCGCTGCGGGCACAGGCTATTTTTACGAGCCGACGGTGCTCACGGAAATTCCGAAGGATGCGCCCGCATACCGGGAGGAAGTATTCGGACCGGTGGCCCTGTTTTTTCGCGTTCGAGATCGCGAGCAAGCTGTTGCCATTGCGAATGACTCCAGTTTCGGACTCGGCGCGAGCGTCTGGACGAATAACGCTGAAGACCAGGAATTTTTCTCGCGTGAACTGGAGAGCGGAATGGTATTCGTTAATGCTATGGTTGCATCAGATCCGCGCGTGCCATTCGGCGGGGTGAAACGATCCGGTTACGGACGCGAGCTGGGCGCGGAAGGCATTCGTGAGTTCACGAATGTGAAGACTGTCTGGATCGCGTAAGGGATTGACGCGTCATTTCGGGCGCGCGCCTTCTGTCATCCCCAGCGTAAGCGAGAGACCTCACCGAGGATACGCTGGTCACACAAGTTAGCCTGTGTGGTCGCTCGCGCGCATGTGAGATCCGTCATCGGTCCGCGTCGGACGGGCGTTTTCCGCGATTCGGGATGACACGGCGCGATGCGTTGGCTGATCGCCTGATTTCCGCGTTGCGAACTCTAAACGTTTTCGCGCAATCTCAATGAATGGCCCTTGCGAGACCGTCCTCGGTTTCCCTCGCCCATCCGCCCGGATTTCGCGCCCGGCGTGGATTGAATTGGGGCTGCGTCGGGCTGCTCTACACCTCGTTTTACATGTGCCGATATAATCTGCCGATTGCGAACAGCGCGATCAGTGCAGAATTCGGGTTTTCGAAATCACAAATGGGATGGATCATTTCGACCGCCCTCTTCGCCTATGCCTGCGGGCAAATCATAAACGGTCTTTTGACAGACCGTCTCGGCGGAAAACGCGCAATGTTGATCGGCGCTGCCGGCACGATCATAATGAACATGTTCTTCGGCATCGCCTCGTTCGTCGGGTTACTGGCGCTTTTCGTCACCATTCGCGGGATTGACGGTTATCTCCAGGCATTCGGCGCTCCGGGCATGGTGAAGATCAACGCCGGGTGGTTTCGCAGAAATGAGCGCGGCCGTTTCGCTGGCATTTTCGGATTCATGATTAATGCCGGCCGGTTTTTCATCGGTTACCTGGGCCCGGCGCTGTTGGCCGGATTCATGTTGTTTGGTTTGTTTGAAATCTCGCCCCAACACTGGCGTTGGCTTTTCTGGGTACCAGCCGGGATCACGGCTGTGGTTGCATTGGTGATGGCGCTGAATGTGAAAGATACCCCGCAGCAAGCAGGGTTCCCTCCGGTTGAACTCGAAACAATGCCAGCTAACGAGGTTGAGACAAAGTTAAATGTCGTCTTGAAAACGATCGCAATGAATCCGGTTGTCTGGATCGTCGCGCTTGCCTATGCCTGCACCGGCGCGGTCCGTCAGGGAGTCGATCAATGGTTCCCTCGCTTCATGCAGGAAGTGCATCACGTGCAGCTGAGCTCGCCACAGTTTCAAATTCTGGTCTATTTGATCCCGCTCGTTGCCTCACTCGGCTCACTGGTCTCTGGCTATGTTTCGGATCTTATTTTCAATGGCAGGCGCGCTCCTGTTGCAGCCGCGCTCTATTTTCTGGAAACGGCGATTATTCTTAGCGCCGCGCAGTTTTCCTCGGTCAATAGTGCGATCTTTTTTCTGGTTCTGATTGCCTTTACCGCTAACTCGACCCATTCCATTTTGGGAACCGCAGCGGCCATGGATATCGGCGGGGCAAAGATGGCGGGGTTTGCCTCCGGGCTAATCGATTCGTTTCAATATTTCGGCGGTAGCCTTGCAGGGTTTCTTCTGGGCGGGTTGCTCGATAAATCTTGGGACAGCTATTTTTATTTTATGGCCCCCTTCGGAGTCATCGGCGGCTGCCTGATGCTAACGATTGTTGGGCGGATTTCGCTGACGAAACCTGCCCCGGAGGGGGGCGCTTCCGCGCGTCCGTAAGGTCGCGTATACGAGTTACCGCGAGCGACCAAAACGCGGTGTCATCCCGAGTCGCGTAGAAACCGCCAGTCCGCCTCGGACCGAGGATCTCACAACCGCGGTTGGATTACACACCCTGACCTGGACGATTAACGAACAGTGGCAGAGGTGCCTCCTTGCGCTCGGGATGACAGAATTTTAGCGCGGCGTGTTATTCCCGAAAATCACTTCGCGAAAATCAACCGAACAGCGTTAACTGCTCCCGCGGTCTTCTAAAATGCTCCGTCGATAACTCCGGTCGCGGACCAATTCCTACTTTGCGACAACTCATCTGAAATAATGCCGCGATTTGCTCAGCGAAAATGCCTTCTCCCTTCATCCGTGTTCCCCAACGAGGGTCGCTCAATCTGTCGCCTCCACGAATCGCACGAATACGCGAGAGAATTTTCTCTTTTCGTTCGGGGAAATGTTCGTCGAGCCAGCGTTCGAACAACGGTGCCACGGCGAAGGGCAATCGCATGATCGTATAACCTGCCCATTGCGCGCCGGCTTCCGCACACGCCGCGAGAATTTTAGGCATCTCGTGATCGGTCAGACCCGGAATTATTGGTGCGACCATCACCCCAACGGGAATACCAGCGTCACGCAGTTGGTGGACCGCATCCAATCGTGCGTGGGGCGGCGACGTTCGCGGCTCCAATACCCGCTGCAACTTTTCGTCCAATGAAGTAACCGAGATGTTGACGGCAGAACAGGAAAATGCCGCCAGCGCGCCCAACAAATCGGCGTCGCGTGTTACCAATCGATTCTTCGTGATGATGCCAACCGGGTTTCGAAACTTTGCGAGCACTCGCAAACATCCGCGTGTGATCTCCAGTTTCCGTTCGATCGGCTGGTACGGATCAGTTACGCCGCTGATCGCGATCACCTGCGGTCGCCATTTCCGCGAAGACAATTCCGCTTCCAACAATTTCGGCGCGTCCATTTTGACCATGATGCGCGACTCGAAATCGGTGCCTGCCGAGAAGCCGAGGTATTCATGGGTCGGCCGGGCGTAACAATAAACACAGCCATGCTCGCACCCGCGATACGGATTCACGCTCGTCTCGAACCCGACATCTGGACTGTTGTTGCGGGCAATGATTGACTGCGAGCCGTCGCGATAATAGATGGTCTTTCGCGGCCGCGAATCTTCATCGATTTCATCATGCGGATCTTCTTCAAAATGGAGCGCCTCGAACCGGTTCGCAGGATTGATCGAAGCTCCCCTCGCGTGGAATTCCCGCGGGTGGACCGTTCGCGCGGCGGTCGGAATTTCCCGCGCGTTTTGCCAAAGAGTTCTCGCATGCAGTTGCGGTTTCACAGGGATATGTTCATGTGAACATTCTGCGTTGTCTAGGTCAATTTTTGTATCCGCAGAACCAAAGCCCTCAACCTGTCAGGCTGCAATTAGGGCATCCGTGCCGGAAGCCGGTTCTGCAAGACGGTTCTGCAAAACGCCGCTTTGTAAAAGTGAGAGGCAGCCGAGCTTACCGTCCCTTGCCACCTGGCGAGAGGTTGGCACCGACGTTCGCGCTACCAACGCCGGTACCGGCGCTGACCGCCCCATTCGCATTTATGCCAGCGTTAACGGCACCCGTGGTAACATTGATTGTCCCGCCGGAACCGGCTGCAGCGTTGCCCAACAGCGATACCAGTTGGGCGCTGCTGGAGACCGAAACTGCAGGGCCTGAACCAAGGACATTGTTTACGGCAGTGGAGGTGGCGGTTGCGGTTACGGCCGGGCCGTTGCGACTCGTGACCAAGCCACTGAGTGAGCCGATGGTTTTGCTCAGCTGATTGTTTGAAGCCAAAACAACGCTGGTTCCGTGACCCATGACCAAATTCGTAGGAACCAGGGTTCCCTTTGTTAACTCCCTTGCCTGGTCGTTAATTGCCGCCTGAATAAGCGGCATGCTGGGCAGAGTGTGGCTGCCGGGAAAGTTTACCAAGGTCGATGTCCTGACGATTTGTGCCAGATCAACGTCGATCGGTTCGGGAATTTTTTTTGCGTCCGGTCGCATGATTACCATTTTTCCCGGACGCAAAACTACTGAATCACCAAAGGATCCGTTTCGCGATAAACGCAAGCTACCTTCGAGCACAAGAACCTTGAGGTATTGCTTAGGGCTATATTCGATCATTATCGTCGTGCCTGTGATTGCCGCGGTGACTGCCGCGGTGTGAATTTTCGCTCCACCCAATCCTTTCGGCACTTGCAGAAGCATGGATCCTCGCTCCAGAGTGAGATCCCGGGTGCCGGTTTTGAAACTAAAGAATGTCTCCGCGCCGACGCGGGTCAGGGTGTTATCCTGAAAAAGCAACTCCGAGCGGGACTTGGCGCCGGTCTGTAGACCGAGGTCATCTTTGATGACGTCGCGCAAGACAGCGGGACGATCGCCTTTTGCGGGCTCGATCACAGCGACCCGGTTGATGATTTTCGTGACCTCGGCGGAGGTGAGAGGGCCGCCAACAGACTGCTTAACAAAGACGCCGGAACAGAGGGCGAAAGCGGCTAGAACAAACCTGATCCTCAGCATGGATATTGGGGCGATTGTTGTATAAATTATATATTTAGAATCGAATTAAGGAGAGTTTTGGCCTTACCCGAGAACCCCGCGTCGCATCAGTGGGCCCGATTCGTGGATCGCAGCCGAAGGCGCGCTCCCTATCGGCATTTTCCCGGCGGCGTCCGAGCATGATGCCCCGTTGGCGCACCCTGATCGTTCTTCTTCTTGCAATGCTTTGTGCAGCAGCGGGGATTTTGCTGGATTTCACTTCTCCCAGCTATTACCGGCAGACCGAATCCGGGCTTCGGGACGCCATCGCCCGCTCCGGCCGCACGACTCCAGCCAATCCAGACCTGCTTTTCCTCGCGATTGATTCCGATTCCGTAGCCCTGGATGAAACACTCGACCTTCACGGGTTGTTCTCATCCAGTTCAAGCGATCCCGGATCACGCCGCGCCCTCGAGATCATGAGCAAAGGTTGGCCTTGGAACCGCGAAGTCTACGCCCTGATTCTGGAGCGCCTCGTCCGGGCTGGTGCAAAGGTTGTCGCGTTCGATTGCCTATTTCCTGCTTCCGCACCCGGTGACGATGCCTTTCGTGTCGCGTTGGAGCAATTCGGGCCTCGGGCGGTTATTGGAAGCAATTTCGTTTCTCCTGACAATGTCGAGCGATTATCCAGAATTCCTTCCAGCTATGAACCGCCGGCCGAAACGCTGATCCCAAAGACACCGACGCAAGATGGACGCGTCGGGTTCACGAATTTTTTTACTGATGAAAACAAAGTTGTGCGCGGCGCTCAATATCGAGTTGCTTTTGGTGAACGCGAGGATTCGATTGCGACTTATCTTTCGTTGTCAGCACGCGTTGTTTCAAAAGCCGGGCACCCGGAACTGATTCCGAAGGATCTCGCCGAGCATCTGATCCGGTTCACCGGACCGCCTCGGACGGCTTTCCGTCCCCGGCCGCTCTTCGAAATCTTTGTTCCGGAATATTGGGAACACAATTACCGCTCCGGCGAGCTCGTCCACGACAAGATCGTAGTCGTCGGGGCGGAAGGAAAGTGGCAGAAGGATGAATTGCTGACGCCGTTTGGTCCGATGCCAGGGGCCGAGGTCCACCTTAACGTTCTAAATAGCCTGCTCCACGTCGAATCGATCAAAGACCTTTCGCCCTTCGCCAGGGCAGTTGTGACGATACTAACTGCTATCCTTGGATCTGCCCTGTGGCTAAGCATCCGGTCCCCGTGGCTGCGCTTGCTTGCTCTTGGGGGGATTGACGCCGCTACACCATTTTTCGCCCTTTGGTTTTACAACCACCAAAATCTTTATCTCCCCTGCCTGGCACCACTCCTGGCCCTTAACTCGACCGTTTTCTTCTGCCTGGCTTCGGATTTCGCCTTTGAACGTCTCGAAAAAGCCAGACTTCGGTCGACATTGCAAACGCGGGATGACCTTACTCATATGATCATTCATGATCTGCGCTCGCCCCTGACCGTGGTTACCGGCTATGTCGATATACTGGAACAAATGGCTTCCGATAAACTGAGTCCGGATGAAGTAGAGTGTGTCACTGCGGCAAAACAGGGCGCGGATGACATGGGCGACATGATCACCACGCTTCTGGATGTCGGTCGGCTCGAGGCCGGTAAGATGCCACTCCGCTTACAAGATCACGACCTCGCGAAGATCGCGCGCGAGGCAGCGGATCGATTTACCCCTGCTCTGCGAGGTCGCACCCTCCATTGTGAGGTGCCGCGCGAGCCAGTGACGGTGTCTTGCGACGCTGATGTTATTCGGCGGATTCTTGAGAACCTCATCAGCAATGCGCTGAAATTCACAAAATCAGATGGAACAATCCGAATAAATGTTGAGCGCACGGAGGCTGATGTCACCATTTGTGTCACCGACAACGGCGAGGGCATACCGCGCGACCAGCACAAACACATCTTTGAAAAATTTGGACAAACAAACAGTGGCCGCCAACATCGGCATTCGACTGGCCTGGGGCTCACCTTTTGCCGGCTTGCTGTGGAAGCGCACCAGGGAAAGATCGGCGTTGAGAGCGAATCCGGAAAAGGGAGCACCTTTTGGTTCACCCTTCCAACCTGCGATAAGTCCGGGGTGAACTATACAGGCAATACACAACCGACTCACTTCGAGGGGACCAGTTAGTGCGTTGCCTGTCCGTTTGTGACGGCGTCTCTGAAACTGCTCTAGCTCGCGGTTGCCCATTACTCGAGCAATGGCAAAATCTGCTGCCGCGCTAAATTTGGAGGGGTGGTCGAGTGGTTGATGGCTCCGGTCTTGAAAACCGGCAGGGCGCAAGCCCTCGTGGGTTCGAATCCCACCCCCTCCGTCAGTCTCGGAAAGCTATTGGTGAGAAGCGATTAGTGATTGGTTTGCGGCGGATCGCGGATCGAGAGCCACCGAGTAGCCAAGACGGCGCAGATTACCCCCAGGACCGCGGCGAAGGTGACGTCGGATAAGTAATGAGCGCCGAGGACCATGCGGGAGAGCGCGATCAACACTGGGATCAGCAACAACGGGGCGCCGATCTTTTTTCGTTTGAGAAACAGGGCGACAAAGAAAGCCGTGGAGGCGGCGGTGTGACCCGAGGGAAAAGCGTGATATTTGGAACTGAGCCGCGGACCGTTCCAGTGCGCTTCGGTTTTAACTGAAGGGCGGGCCCTGCCGGTCGCGAGTTTCACGACACGGCCTGTGAGGCCTGCGACCGCGAGCGCGACAAGCATCGCGAGAAAAATTCGCATCCAGATTTTGCTCTTCGCAACAAAGGCGACGGCGATCCCAAGCAGCCCGACGATGACATGCGCCGGCCAATCCCCCACCCTGCTTACCGTTTGCATTACTTTTTTTATTTCCAGGGAGGTATGCGCACCGATCCACGCAGCTGCGGCGTGATCCAGAAAAAAAGCGGCGACCAGCGCCATCACCGCCATAGCCGCCAGCGTGATCCAGATTCTTGGGAGTCGGAAGGAAGTGATTTCAGTTTCGGTTTTCACTGGAACGGCTGCTAGTCTCCGGTTCAATCGTGCCACCGGCAATGCGCAATTACATTGTTCTCTTCCTGGGGTGCCTGCTGTTTCATGTCGCGGGCTCGTGGAGTCTGCCGCTGATCGATCGGGACGAGCCGCGTTTCGCCGAAGCGTCGCGGGAAATGCGCGAACGCGGAGACTACATCGTTCCGTACTTCAACAACCAATTCCGATTCGACAAACCGCCGCTGACTTACTGGTTTCAAATCGCGAGCTATCGAATCTTCGGCGAGAACGATTTCGCGGCACGCTTTCCGACGGCCGTCGCGGCGGCGGTGGTTGCGCTGGTTCTATTCGCGTGGGGCAAGCGTGTGCGCGATGAGCGTGTGGGCTGGTGGGCGGCGATAATCTTCACCCTTTCGCTGCAAACGTTCATTCACGGGAAAGCGGCGGTGGCGGACATGTGGCTGGTGTTGTTTGTCACGCTGGCGCATCGGGCAGGATGGCAACTATCTCAATTAAACACCCAACGCCCAACGCCCAAGGCTCGACATCCAACCATCTTTTGGTGGACGCTTTTCTACTTTTCGTTGGCGCTGGCGTTTTTGGCGAAGGGACCGATTGGATGGACGCCGTTGTTAACAGTTGCGATTGCGCAAAGATTCATTCGTCAAAAAGGCTTTGCCGCGCATTTCAAATTCGTTCGCGGTGTCTTGTTGATGTTGGCGCTGGTTTGTCTTTGGGGAATTCCGGCGCTCGTTCAAACGCATGGCGAATTTTTCCGGGTCGGGATTGGGAAACACGTGGTCGAGCGTTCGATCGCGACGATGGAAGGACATGGCGCATCATCCATTTGGATGTATCTGGCGCTTCTTCCTTTTTATTTCATCACAATTTTCGTGAGTTTCTTTCCGTGGTCGATCAAACTGCCGGCCCTTTGGAAAAAGCTGCGAACCAATCGTGATGGCACCGACCAATTCTTGTTAACCGGTGCGCTCATTGTTTTTGGAATTTTCACCTTCGTGCAAACCAAGCTGCCACATTACACTCTGCCCGCGTTTCCACTGCTGGCGCTGCTGGTCGCGCGACGTTTCCACTCTTTGCGACTTTCGAAATCAATCCCGATCGCGATGAGCGCGATCTGTGTGGCAGTCGCATTTTTTTTCACACCGTTCCTGGCCAAACTGTTCCCGAGCTATACGCTCGCCCGTGACAGCCGGCCCAACCTCGAGCCGGAAATGGAATTTGGTGCAGTTGATTTTACCGAGCCGAGTCTGGTCTGGTACTTTCGGAGCCGCATCCATGGATTCATGACGCCATTGAAACGGAAAGAGGCCGGGGAATTCATGAGTCGGCCCGGCGCGCGGTTTGTGGTGTTGCCGACGAAAATGGTCTCGGAAACTTTTCCAAATATCGACGCTTTCTGGCGTAGCTATCGCGAAATCGGATTCAACATTGCGAAAGGCCAGAAGGTTGATCTAACGATGTTGTTGAAAACGGATGAGCGTTGACGGGCGCGAAAAGTTGCTTTGCAGATTTGCACTCGGCGGCTAGGGATTGCGGACGTGATTACTTTTCTTCATGGCCGGCTAGCGCATGCGCTACCGACACAGGCGACGATCGATGTTGGCGGTGTCGGTTATGAAGTTTTTATTCCGCTTTCGAGTTACGATAAATTGCCGGCACTCGGTCAGCCGATTGAAATTCTCACCCACCTCCACGTGCGCGAGGACGCACAGGTGCTTTATGGATTCATGACGGCGCCGGAGCGCGATCTTTTTCGATTGCTCGTCAACCACGTCAGCGGCATCGGGCCGAAACTGGCGTTGGCGGTGTTGAGCGGAATGAGTGTTAACAATTTTAAGGCTGCGGTGGTGAACAATGATGTGGCATCGCTTTCAAAAATCAGCGGCGTTGGGAAAAAGACCGCGGAGCGAATGGTGCTGGAGCTAAAGGACAGAGTCGGTGTAGCGGCCGCTTGGGAAGCAGCCAGCGCGGCGCATGCGCCAACGCCGGAACAGGAACAGGCGAACGAAGCACTGCTGGCATTGATCGCGCTCGGCTACAAGCAGGTGGATGCCCACAAATTGGTGCGCGACCTACAGCAACACGAAGGCGTGGGGAAATCGGCGGAAGAATTGGTGAAGATGGCATTGAAGCGAATGGCCGCTGGAAGATAAAAGCAGCAAAACACCGAACATCGAACATCGAACATCGAACATCGAACATCGAACGTCGAACATCGAACTCGGAATTCTGCATTCGGCGTTGGACGTTCGGCGTTCGGCGTTCGACGTTTGCTTCCTAAATGCTGGTTCAAGACGACAGACTTACTACAATTCGCAGTTCCCTCCCCAAAGAGGGCCTCTTTGCGGACAAGGACTGGCTCATTTCGCCGGAGGCATTCCCGATTTCGGAGAAATTTGCCGACGAGCTGGAGCATCTCGGGCATCGTCTGTTCGTCTTTCAGCGCGCGTGTAATCAGCTTTATCAACTGAGCGCACGGGGAAAACAGCCCGATTGGATCGCGAAGTATCTGGATGCGGGCAAACCGGCGGAGCTGATCGAGCTATCGCGGGAGAAGATTTTTCGTAGTGAATTGCCGCACGTTATTCGGCCGGATCTGATTCTGACAGAGAAGAACTATATCATCGCAGAAATCGATTCAGTCCCGGGCGGGATCGGACTGACGGCGTGGTTGAACCAGACCTATTCAGCGCTGGGCCAAGATGTGATCGGTGGTGAGAGCGAAATGTTTGATGGATTCCAAACAGTGTTGCCGAACGGGGGGGACATTTTGGTTTCGCAGGAATCGGCAACGTATCGACCGGAGATGGAGTGGCTTGCACGAGAATTAAGCAAACGCCGAACATCGAACCCCGAACATCGAACATCGAAATGGCACGTCGTGCCGGCGGAGAACTATCAGCCGGAGAATGGACGCGATGTTTACCGGTTCTTCGAGTTATTTGATTTGCCGAACATTCCTGATATTGACGCGGTTCTGAAAACGGCGGCTGAAGGGAAAATCCAGATCACACCGCCGATCAAACCGTATTTGGAGGAAAAGATGTGGTTCGCGCTTTTCTGGCTCAAGCCGTTGCGCGAGTTCTGGCGACGCGAGCTGGGTGAAAAATATTTCCTAAAGCTGGGAGAAGCCATTCCCTACACCTGGCTACTCGACCCGACGCCGTTGCCGCAACACGCGGTCATTCCGCGGCTGGAGATCCATGACTGGCGTGAGGCGACCAGGTTCAGCCAGAAAGAGCGCGATTTACTTTTGAAAGTGAGCGGGTTCTCGCCGCTTGGTTGGGGTAGCCGCGGCGTCGCGCTGGGTGCGGATTTGCCACACCATGACTGGGAGAAGCGAATCGAACACGCGCTGACAAGTTTCGGGGAGCAGCCGACGATTTTGCAGCAATTCTATAAGGGCAGTCTGTTCGAGCATCAATATTACGACGGGGAAAATGGCGAGGTGCGACCACTGAAAGGCCGGGTTCGTTTATGCCCGTACTATTTTGTCGAAGGCGACCGGGTCAGAATGCGCGGCGCGTTAACGACAATTGTGCCGGCCGACAAAAAACTGATTCACGGCATGCGTGACGGCATCATGGTGCCGACGGGAATATCGACGTCCTAGTTTTTGATGGCTCGACTGAGTCTCGCCCTACCAAGTCGTGGGCGAGAGATCGGAGTGACGGTGAAGCGTGTCCGCGTATAGAATCTCCGGCGGTGGCGAGTGATGGCAGAAACAATTGAATCCTATGTTCCTTCACGGCTGGATGGTTTGCCGTGGAGCCGATGGCATTGGCTGATTGTTGTCTCTCTCGGAGCAACCTGGATTCTCGATGGTCTCGAAGTGACGCTGGCCGGCGCTCTCGGCGGCATCCTTACTCGACCGGACACTTTGGGCCTGACTCCGGTCGAGGTCGGCGCCAGTGCCACCTATTACCTGACTGGCGCCGTGATCGGAGCGCTCCTTTTTGGATATGGGGCGGACAGGTTCGGCCGAAAGAAGTTATTCTTCATCACGGTAGCGGTTTACCTTTTCGGAACGGCGTTAAGCGCCTTCTCCTCGAATTTTGCAAGTTACGCCATTTTTCGTGCTCTGACTGGCGCGGGCATTGGCGGTGAGTACGCAGCCATTAACTCGGCCATTGATGAGCTCATTCCGGCGCGGGTTCGTGGGCGCGTCGATCTCATGATCAACGGTTCGTACTGGGTTGGTGCCGCGTTGGGCGCAATCGGAACGCTCATATTGCTTGATCCCGAGCGATTACCGATCTGGTTAGGCTGGCGGTGCGCCTTCGGGATTGGCGCCACTCTCGGACTGGTGGTGATCTTCTTCCGGCAATGGATCCCGGAAAGTCCGCGCTGGTTGATGATCCACGGCCGCAATCAGGAAGCAGAACAGATTGTCGCCGATGTCGAACGATTGGTGGAAGGCGCGTCGCCCGGGGCGCGAAGCGAGATGTTCCCGACGCGCATCCGGACACGGACGCACACACCATGGCGCGAGATCTGGAATGCGATCGCTCACGAACATCGCCGGCGTTCAGTACTCGGCTTTGTCCTGATGCTTACTCAGGCATTTTTCTACAACGCCATTTTTTTCACCTACGCGCTGGTGTTGATGCGATTTTACGGTGTGCCGGAGCAGAATGTTGGTGGTTACCTGCTGCCGTTCGCGATCGGCAACGTGCTCGGTCCGATTGTGCTCGGGCATCTCTTCGACACGGTTGGGCGCAAGAAGATGATTGCCATCACTTATGCGCTGGCCGGACTTTTGTTGGCGCTAACGGGCTGGCTCTTTTACGCGGGCCTGCTCAGTGCTCAGACGCAGACGCTGGCGTGGTCGATCATTTTCTTCATCGCCTCCGCCGCAGCCAGTTCCGCCTACCTTACGGTGAGCGAAATATTCCCATTGGAAATCCGCGCCTTGGCCATCGCCATCTTCTATGCAATCGGGACGCTTGCCGGTGGAGTAGGCGCGCCGATTTTGTTTGGGTGGTTCATCGGGACCGGATCGAGCGCGGTGTTGTTTGCTGGTTATCTGGTAGGCGCCGGCCTGATGATAGTTGGCGCCTTGACCGAGGTATTGATCGGGGTGCCGGCTGAGCGAAAGTCGCTCGAGCATGTTGCGGCGCCGCTATCGAGCCGACTCTGATGGCAAGTTACTACGACAAGGCACCTTGAGCTCAAGCGTGTGGATCGGGCCGGCGCCGGTGAGTTTGCTCGAATAGAGTCGGAATTCCTCGACGCGGACCATGCCGAGGTCGTAATCGCGATATTTCTTGAGGAAAGATTTCATCAGCGCTGGCGAGATTCCGCGGGCGCGCGCAATGGTGAAATGGGGTGTCCAAACGCTTTCCTCGATCGGCAAATTGCACGCAAGAGCGGCTTCGTTCACACGCTTGTGTAGTTGAAAAAGGTGCGGATGGGCGTGGCCGACTCCAATCCAAAGGATGTAAGGCACCCCTTTTTTTGAAAATGTTCCAAGCCCAATAATAGGCAGAAAAAATGCGCGAAAGGAAATGGCGGCGAGTTTTTCCTTCAGCAAATCAGTGGTTGGCGGTTCGACCGCGGCGAAAAAGGCGAGAGTGAGGTGAATTTGCTGCGGGGGAGAGAAAATCAGGCCGCGATAATGGGGATCGAGTGCGGCGAGAGACTCTGCGATATGGTCGGGCAAATCGATGGCGATGAAGAGTCGCTGGACGCTCATGCTGCTAAATCTTTAGCGAACTGAGTTTAGCCACGCATTGACACGGATGGAACACGGATAAGCAGATGTTGGAATAACAAGGAATCGAAAAGACCGAATCCGGGTTCCCTGTTTGATCCGTGTTTCATCCGTGGCCAAATGAATATTGCATTAGTCCTACCGAACTTGGGCAAGAGCGATCGTGCTTACGCGTGCTTGCGATTGAAGCGCGCGACTTCGCGGGCGGTTTCGCGATCGGAGGCGCGCTTTTTTAAGTCGGCGCGCTTATCGCGCGCAACTTTTCCCTGGGCGACACCGAGCTCGGCTTTGAGCTTGCCATTTTTCCAATGCAAATTGAGAAGCACAAGAGCGCGTCCGCCAACCCGAGTTTCGCCATAAAGTTTATCGATCTCAGCGCGATGGAGCAGAAGCTTGCGGACTCGTTTGGCGGCGGGAATTTCATGACTAGCGCGTTCGTAGGGTTGGATATCGGCGTTGTAGAGGAAAGCTTCACCATTCTCAATTCGGGCAAAGGCATCACTGATGTTGGCCTTCCCGGCACGGATCGATTTGACCTCGCTGCCTTTGAGCTCGATCCCCGCTTCGTAACGCTCGAGAATGTGAAAGTCGCGCAGCGCTTTACGGTTCAGAATCGTCTCGGCAGTCATGACCGAGCGATGCCACGAGAAATCAGGCGCCGTCGGTAGACGCGCTCTGCTCTTCGAAGGTGAGTTTGCCGGCGATGATTTCCTTGAGAGCGATATCGGTGAGAGAAGCGCGCGGGCCGACCTCGACCATCGGCCGGTGGCCAAGTCCAAGCTGACGGACGCGCTTGGAGACCACGTTGATGAGCAGTTGCGGATTGGGAATAATCTGGCTGGCTTCCTGCAAGAGTTGAGTCGTCATAATGCGCAAGGTGTGGACGGCGCCGGTCGGTTTCGCCGGGAATTGCAGAATCGTCGGCACGCTGGACGAAATGGGACTGGGAAAAAGACGAGAGCCGAGCATCGCGACGATAACGAAACTCAAAATTTGGAAAGCCTGGCGGCAGTTGTCAAACGATTTCTACGTAGCCGACTAGCAAACGGCGTCTGCCAGCGGGTGTCTTCGACGTAGTGGGCAATCCGAAGATCCACGATATTAGCCCCCTTGATCTAAAGTCCGAGAGTTAATGGATTCGGCATTACCTCAGCTATTCAAATCCTGCTATCGCGGAATCGCCTGCGTGATAGACGAGAAAACGTGTGACACATTCTTTCGTCATAATGGCTGGCTCGAATAACGGGTGGTCTTCCTGGATTGCCTATCAAATACACGAACGCAGTCGGCTCGGTCGTGTATTTAGCGAGTAGACATCGCGTACACTCGCTTACCTTGGTCAGGCGCCTCCTTTGAGCAGGCTTTATTTGATTTTCCCATCTTGGCATAAACGTGCTTTTACCGGTCTGGTTATGCGATGCGTGTTCCAATAAGACCCCGATCGCTCCAAAATCGTCGGCGCCCCGTCAATAACCTGACCAACCAGCACAATCGAAGCGCCGTTAATCCATTGGGATATTGTCAAGTGCCCTTCGCCGTTTCCTGGAAGATCTAAGTATCTGATAAAAAGGAATTAACATATCGACCTGTGGACAATCGATGGCATTGTGGATGCTATAATTATTATAGCGACTCGAATGAATATAAAAACTAAACGCTCCTCGGCGAAGTGCGCGGAACAGGGCACCACTCTGGTAGAGGTGATGGTGGTGGCCGTTCTCATCGCGGTATTTTTTGCATCCATCTTCGAGCTCAACGCCATGTGCCTTCGATTCATCGACGCCAGCAAAGAGTCCCTCGCCGCCTTGCAAAGCGTTCAAGATCGAAGTGAAACCTTGCGCAATCTTTCCTTCACTGATTTGACCAATACTGCAGTTGTTCAAAACCTGATGGCGACTGCGGCCGATCCTGCACCGTTTTCGCAAAGGGCGACCGAAGTAGTCAAAATCAGCAAATACCCGACCGCCAATGGAGTGACACAGTTTACCCGGTCTCCTAACGGCACGGTCGTTAACAACTCGGTAGCAACCGATCTGGGCACGCAATTAGTGAAAGTCGACGTCGCTGTTTCCTGGACAATGACCTTGGGCGGTCATGCCCGAACCGAACAGACAAGCAGCATTGTTTCAAACGGGACAAAGAAATGAGACTTGGATCCTCACTGAGGGCTCGAGCGTTTACGCTTGCAGAAATGCTAATCGCGATGGGGATTGGTGTGGCCATCATTGCCCTCACGCTGACCACGTCAGTCGCGTTACAGAAAAGTCTTTATTCAGTTGATAACTATTTTGGGACGCACATGCAGCAGATCCGTATTGTGGATTATCTAGCTCGCGATGTTAGACGCGGCTTAAGCGTTGTCAGCTCGGCCGATAAGCGCACTGTCACCGTGAACCTCCCCAGATATATCATTCAGGCTGGAGATGCGGATGCAACCGGATCAAACGTCGGAACTCCGCGCGCACCATCACTCGCAATCGTTAACCGGGACTATAATGTAAACTACCTCCCAACGTCCACGTCGTCCCCCAGCGTTGTCGTATATTCAATTAGCGGCTCTTCAATCCTGCGCACGGAGGACAACGTCATCACCACGATTGCCTCAAGCACCGACAGCCTAATTCCAGAGACAGTCGATATTGAGTTAGCCAACACTGAGTACACCACTACCGCGATTACCTTTCAGCCATTATCCGTGGCGGACCGAAATGGCACGGTCGTTTATTCGACTGCTTACCTGAGAAATCGGCGTCGCGCCATCCCCACCCCCACACCCAGCCCCACGCCATAGTCTTAACAGAATATGCAAATTAAGAAAACCTCCCAAGAATCGGGCAACGTTTTGATTTGTGCCCTTATCGCGATCCTAATCGTCTCGCTTATCGGCGCAAACGTCTTAAGTAACTCTACGACGCGCTTGAACGTGTCGTCCAATCAGGTGCGCGCGTGGAAGGAAGCCTTGGAAGCCGCCGAAGGGGGCGGTGAGATGGCATTTTCCGAGTTGAGGAAGCAAACCTCCAAGGATGCAACAGTTCGCGCGAGTCAATGGTCAGGATGGACCATTTCCGGAACCACGCACACTAGCCCGCAAACTACCTTCGGCGCTAGTAATCTGATAACACAAACCACGGTGGAGACATTCTATTTCGACTCAGCCGGAGTTTTTCACGCCGGAGCAAGTCCAGATCCAGATCAAAACAACTGGTACCGGCTTAGGAGCAGAGGAACGGCGCCACTGCCAAACCTTAACCGAACGGGAATGGACGACGCGCTAATCCAAGACGGACAAACACATTTCGCTGCGCTCGGTTCCACCCTAATGAAGGACATCGTCGCTCGTGGTAAAGGCGACAGTCTCTTGCGCAAAATCGATTTTAAATACGATCACTTCGTCTCAACCTACGGACCGAATGGCGACGGCCTTAACAAAGCGCTTGTTGCTCCCCTTGTTGCACCCTCGATTTCGCGGCGGATCGAGCAGATTGTCACACCAGTCACCCCATTTTTCGACGCAGCGATTAAAGCCAATGGCATCTTCTACGGACTTGGCTCCGCCGCTTATATCGACAGCTACGATTCCCGCAACGGTCCGTATGATCCCACCGTGAAGACCAATCCCTCCAGTCCTTATTACAAGGACTCCCGCCACGGCTCGGTCGAGATCAACAGTGGGACGGCAACAATCAAGGGGACGATTTATGGGGATGTGGCGACCAATGGAGGAACCGTCATTAACTCACAATATGTCACCGGGACCGTAGATAACAATGTCCCATTTACCCTGCCGGACTATCAAATGCCGGATACATCAGGATGGTCGTATCAAGCTCCGGGTACGGGCGCCGGCAAGCTTCCGAGCTCTGTGACCAGTAGCAGTCAAACTCTCACGCCCCCGGCGGCCGGATCCTCCACTTCTCCTAATTACTATGTTATTTCGACCCTTAGCGGCAAGTTGACCGTGAACCAAGTTGCCGGTGAGGAAACATATGTTGCTATCCGCGTCGACGGTGCTGATGCCTACGGAAACGGTTTTACTGGGGGAATCACGGTCAATCCGGGGGTACATGTTAGAATCTATTTTGATTACAATATTAACACGAAAAATAGCGATCTCACGAATAACAACCCGACCTCTACGAACCCCTACGCTGGTAATTTACAGTTCTATGGGATTAGCCCGCCGCGAGACGCAAATGGAAATCCCGTCAGAACGCAAACAGTCAACCTTAACTCGGGTAATCCCGGGACTCTCGCGTGCACGTTTTATGCGCCCAGCGCCAACGTCAACGAGAATGGAAATCCCGACTTCATCGGGACAGTAGTCTGCAAGAATTTCTACGCTAACGGAAACATTAGTTGGCATTATGATAGAGCACTCAATTCCGAGGGAGAGCTCCTTGATTTTCGCATTGCCAGTTACGTAGAAGATACCCGCTAGTTCCAGTCTTAGAACATCAACCGCACATCGCCCGTCTCTGACTTTGGACGCGTGCAAGGCGCGCCCGCGTTCACGGCGAAAAGACCAGCTCTTCGCGGCCGCGAAAGATTTGCCGCGAAAACCGAGTACATGATCGGCAAGCGCGCCGTGTGTGGACAAATAGCGACGTTCTTGCTATTGCCAGCTAAATGCGCGAAGTAGTCGGGCACGCCGCTCTTGGGGCGGCCATACACGGGCTGTGGCTCAGCTTGGTAGAGCGCCTCGTTCGGGACGAGGAGGCCGTGGGTTCAAATCCCACCAGCCCGATTACATGTCACCCGCCTTCGTTTAGCTACGGCGCGGCACGTAGGTCAAGGCATGAATCGCACCGGCTTTTACACCAGGGGGTTTTCCGGTTTCACGGTCATATTCCGGCCTACAGAATTGCGATGCACCATCTGGAGAAATGATGGTCCGATTTCTTAGCGAAACCGTTTGCCATTCCACTGAACCAATGCTTGCGTTCCGGCTCACTCCTACGGCAAGATAATTTTCCCCGATATGGGTTCTCTAAAGAAAAGACGCAAAGCGAAAATCTCCAAACACAAACGCCGCAAGCGAATGAAAGAGAACCGTCACAAGAAACGTTTGCGTTACAAGTCGTAGGGCGACAACGTCGGGTGGGTTGCCTGACCACGCCCGCACGATACATTTCGGAAGCATGACGATCGCGCGCAAGCCGGCAGCTTATCTTGCGCTCCTTCTGCTTTTTTGCGTTTTCAACTATATCCGGGCTGCGCCGGCGCCACCTAGTCGACCGCAGAAAGCAACCGCCGCGCATTCGGCGCCGAAGCGTAACGCAATCGACGACTCGTTAGCGTTACCGCCCGCGCGCGATTTGAATCTGACCCTTGAAGGCGCGCACAAGGCCGAGGCTCTTGCCCATTTCGCCGAGGGAATTGATTTGGAGGAAAACGGCGAAATGGAAAAAGCCCTCGAAGCCTATCGTCAGGTTTTGAATGTCGATCCTGGTCAAATTGAACTGGCTGTTCGCGTCGCGGCATTGCTGACCCGCGATGATGATTATCCGGGTGCAATCGATGTCTTAAAAGATGCGGTCAAGGTCCATCCAAAAGCGCCGGAGCCTTACCTGGAACTGGCATTCATCTACGCAAAGTATCTAAAGAAACTCGATCAGGCGATCGAGTTCGCGAACAAGGCCATCGCGTTGGATCCGCAAGGAATTGATGGTTACCAACGATTATTTGAGATCCATCTCAATGCTGGTGATGAAAAGAAGGCCACGGAAACGCTCGATCGGGCGGCTAAAGTCCAAAGCAACGATCCGATGTATTGGGCAAGACTCGGCCGGCTTTATGGCTCGCTCATTTTGAAGCCGGATGCCAAACCAACTCCCGAGGAGACTGCCCGGCTGAACGACGTATTTCAGAAGGCAGCGGCAAATGGTCCAAATAACACAGCTGTTTTAAAGGAAGTGGGAGATTACTTTGCCTCCACCCAACAGATTAAGGAGGCGCTCCCGTTTTATTTGCGGGTCCTCGAGTTGCAGCCGGACGACGCCAATATCCGCGAAAAGTTAGCCACCGGATTTGTATTGACCAATCAACGGGCGCGCGCGGTGGAAACGCTCAAGGAGATCATCAAAGAGCATCCCGAAAAATATCAACCCTACGAATTGTTAGGCCAGTTGCACGATGACGAGGCGCGGGCTCTCGTTCGCGCTAATCAGACTGAGCAAGCAACCGCGGAATTCAAGAGGGCAGCGCAAAACTACGAACAAAGCCTTCTAATTAATCCGAATCATGCCACGACCTATCTGCGCCTGGCGGAGTTGCTGCTTGTTCCGCTGAAAGAAGGCGAGCGCGCCGTATCCGTTTTGACCGAAGCACGCCGGCGCTACCCGGACGCTCCGGAATTTGCTTACTATCTCGCGATCGCATTGCGGGAATCAAAGCAGGCGAAGGACGCGGTGGTAATGTTCGAGGAAGCGCTCAACGAAGCGCAGAACGCGCAGGCTGAGTTTTTGAAGCCTCGTTTTTATCTCGAATATGGCGCAGCGGCTCAGGAAGCAGGTCTATATGACAAAGCCGCCGACCTTTTTCGCAAGGCCATCGCGATGGACCCGGCCAACGCCGCCGAGCCCTACAACTATCTCGGCTACATGTGGGCCGAACAAAATATTCATCTCGACGAAGCGGAGGACGCAGTCAAACGTGCGCTTCAGCTCGACCCGGATAACGGTGCCTATCTCGATAGCATTGCCTGGGTCGAGTATCGTCAGGGAAAATACGATCAGGCGCTGGAACATTTAAAGCGCGCACTTGAGAATTTGCCGCGCGAAGATGCTGTCGTTTTCGAACACCTTGGCGACGTGTACTTGAAATTAAACCGTGTGTCGCAGGCGCTCGAAGCCTGGCAGAAGGCGAAAAACCTGGATCCTTCAAACAAGGATTTGGCGGCCAAGATCGAAGCCCAGAAAACGCGTGTCAGCAAAACCAATACGCAAAAACCATGAATGAGTCGGGCGGCACGCGTTATCCGGCGGAATGGCAGCAGAAAGCGATTTGGGCGGCGATTAGCGCGCTGGCCATTAGCTTCCTTATTTTCGTGTTTATCGCCGTCGTTTGGATCATGGCGAATGTCATCAGTTTTCTGCAACCGATTCTGATTCCGGTTGCGATCGCGGCTATCCTCGCCTACCTGCTCGATCCCGTCGTCACCCGAATGGCTGCCGGTGGTCTCGGACGCACCAAGTCCATCATCCTGCTTTTTGCCATTGCCGGGCTCGCGCTGGCAGGCATCGGCACCTGGCTGGTACCGGCGATTGGGATGCAAAGCAATAATCTCGCTAAAGAGCTGCCGCAATATACCGTCAAAGCACGCGATCAGATCGTCGAGTGGATCTATCGCTACGAACAAACTTTCGGCACCAGCAGTAAGGAGCGGGCGAAGGCCACCAACGGAATCGTCAATTGGTCGCTCGGCTCGACTCCCGCGCCCATACCAAAATCCAGCCCGAAACAGGCCACGGCTTCGGAAGAAGTCGCTCCCGTTCCTTCCCCATCTGCCACGCCGCCTTTCGAAGAAATTGCACCCGCCCCTTCCAAATTAGGCGAACCTGAGCGCCACCGGCTTCAAGATTTGGTGGAAAAACAATTGCCCAATCTCGAGCGACAGCTACCCAACCTCTCCGAGAAAGTCTGGGGCATCATTAAGAAGAGCATCGGCGGATTTCTTGGCGTCACCGGTTTTCTTTTGAGTCTGATCATGGTGCCGATCTATTTGTTCTTCCTTCTCAAACAGCGGCCGGCCATTCAGCGACGTTGGAAGGATTATTTGCCGCTACGTCAATCGCGCCTCAAGGACGAAGTAGCCGAGGTTCTCCTGCAAATTAACAGCTACATCATCGCCTATTTTCGCGGACAACTACTCGTCTGCCTCGTTGACGGTATTCTCATTGGCGCCACTCTCTCATTCCTTCCGCCTCCTGGCCTAAACTTCGCCGTCCTCATTGGCTGCCTTGTTGCGATCCTGACCATGATTCCGTACCTCGGCATTATCGTTTGCTGGATTCCAGCGGTCCTCATCGCCGTGGCACAGTGGGGCGACTTCACTCATCCGTTGCTCGTGACCTTGATCTTTATCGTTGTCCAAAATCTCGAAGGCTTGTTCTACGCGCCGCGTATCGTTGGTAATTCGGTAGGGTTACATCCGATGACGGTGATTGTTTCGATTTTTGTTTGGGGGCTACTCATCGGTGGATTGCTGGGTCCCATTTTAGCAGTGCCACTGACAGCCACGATCAAAGTGTTGCTGGCAAGGTATGTTTGGGGCGAGCGTCTGCGCAAAGAAACGATGGAGGCAATCGAGGAGGTTCCGGTCGTGGAAGAAGCCGAAGCTGAAGGCGTCGGCGCCTGATTCTGCTGCTTTCGTTTGAATGGTGGCGAGCCCATCGATAAAACGCGATGACCTATCCAGTGACGCATCAGCCCCAGCGACAAGAAAACAAGGTCGCCCAGACCGATCGCACCCACTATTCTTCAATTCGGCGCGGCCTGATTGTTCTGGCCGTGATCGGAGGATTTGCTCTCGGGTTGGTCGTTTTGACCATCGGTCCAAAACTCGTTAGCGCATGGCAGGAATCCCGCTGGCTCAGGAGGGCCGAGGCGAACTTGAAGCAGGGGAATTTTAGTGCCGCTAATGAGGCCGCACGACAAGCTCTGGAGATTAATCGCGATTCTCTTTCCGCCTGCGAAATTCTGGCTGAAACCACCGAGAAACAAAATCGCGCCGAGACCGTCGGCTGGCGCGCCCAGATCGCGCGCTTGCGTCCCGGCGACATCGCGAGCCAGCTGAATCTCGCCTCTGCTGCGCTACGTTTCGGTCAGCTCGACGCTGCTCGCAAAGCGCTCGAGAGTGTGCCAAAGGAAAATCGCGAAAGCGCTTCCTATCATGTAGTTGCCGGATGGTTGGCCCGCGCCCAGGGCGATGACACCAGCCAGGAACGCCATTTCGCCGCTGCCCTGCTAAAGGAACCAGACAACGAAACCTATCAATACAACGTTGCCGCCGTCCGGATCAAATTGCCCGATCCCCAAAAGCAAGCTCAGGCTCGCGCAATACTCGAACGTCTCGCCAAAAGCGCGCCTTTCCGCGCGGGTTCACTTCGCGTGCTCTTGAATGACGCAATCCAGCGGAGCGATCTCGAGGCCGCTGATCGTTTCGCGCAAGAATTGCAACTGAGCCCGCAGGTCACATTTTCCGACGACCTGCTTTGTTTGGATTTCTACAAAAAACTCGATCAAAAAAAGCTGACGACATTACTCGAAAAGGTAAAACCGCTGGCGGCACGCGAACCCGATTATCTTGCTGCGCTCATGGGATGGATGAATGCCAATGGAATGAGCGCCGAGGTATTGCGATGGATGGAGAAATTGCCGCCGGAAAAAACCGCTAATCCTCCAGCGGCGATTGAGGTGGCATCTGCTTTTAGTGCACAGAAAAATTGGGCGCGCCTGCGCCGCTGGACCAAAGGAGACGACTGGGGCGAGTCTGAATATCTACGCCTCGCCTACCAGGCTTATGCCAGACAACAATCTCGACAGGAGGGGACTGAGGCTGAATCTCTCTGGCACGATGCCGAACGCGCCTGCGAGGAGAACCCGGAGCGCGAAATCCGCCTGGCGCGTCTCGCATCGAAATGGAATTTGCCGGCTCAAGCTGAACAGCTTTGGCTGCGAGTCGCACATGATCCGCTTAGCCGTCGCGAGGCGCTCGATAGCTTGTTTTCGATTTATCGCGCCAACAACGATCTCCCCAATCTCTATCTCACCACCATGCGTCTGCATGAGACGTCGCCCGATGAACCATTGATCGCGGCGGAATATGCGCGGCTTTCCCTTTTGCTCGATCGAAACCGGGATGAGGGCCGCCGCGTGGCGAAAGAAGCTTTTGATCAAGCGCCAACCCAACCGCCTTGTGCCGTTGCTCAAGCACTTTTCCTAAATTTAGACGGCCGCACCGCCGATGGAATAGCCATCCTGCAAAAGCTCCCACCCGAAAAATTGCACGATCCTCGCCTCGCTCTTTATCTCGCCGTGCTTCTTCTCAATGACGGAAAACCCGAGGCCGCTCGTGAATTCATTGACGAGGCGAACTCCGGTTTTGTTTTCCCAGAAGAGAAAAAACTTTTGGAAGAAGCGGTACAGAAACATCCGCCGGTCCTCTCGCCTTCTACGACTCCGCAACCGTCACCCAACGCGTCGCCGTCCAGGCCGGTGTTGTCTTAGCTTTCTTGCAGAGCTGCACCCGCGCACGTACGAAAACTCGTCATCCGGGGCGAAAACCGAGGGACATGTTGCAATAGCTTGAATTACGCGACGGAATCCCGAGTGCAATCTAATCTCGCTGCGCGTGATGCGTGAGCTCCAGCGTTGCCTCCTATGGTGCGAGCAATCGCCATTGCTCGATTTCAGCTGCGGTCGCCGTCGGCCGGGCGCAGCGCATCGCACAGATCGAGCTGAAACCAACTTTCCGAAATGGAAACTTTATTTCATCGACTAAAGCTTTCTTCTTTTCCGCGGCCAGGCTGGCATAGAGCAAACTCAAATGCGGATCGATGACATATCGCTCCGGCGCCCCGCTTGCTTTCCAAATTCTGTCTCCCATCTCCTGTAGCGGAACGCTTCGTTCAAACTGCACAAACAGCGTTTTCGTAAATTGTTCGCTGAATCGAATACTATGAATCGTTAGCTCGATCGTAACCGTTCCAAGTTCGCGCAGAATTGCGGCCGGATGGCGCGAATTTTCCGGCGCGATAAAAACGCTGACATGCGGTGCAAACACCGGCGCGTCAAATCGCCCGGCGAGCTCACGGATTTTTTCCGCGAACACTTCGCGGGCAGCCTTTTCCGGCAGCAGCCAATAAGCAATCGCCCGGGGCTTTCTTGTCATGTCGAGTGGCAGTCGAGGCACCTCTGATCGTCGGAACGGCTACAGGGTCCTCGACTACGCTCGGAATGACAAATCATCACCGTTCTATTATTCTTCTTCGCTATGCCCACAAACGTCCTCGGCACAGAACTGCGATGTTGTTGTCGCAACCCGGTTACCGGGTTTTATCGGGACGGCTATTGTCGAACCGGCCCGCAGGACGTCGGGCAACACACCGTTTGCGTGGAGGTGACGGAGGATTTTCTTGACTTCTCTGTCCTCGACGGAAACGACTTGGTCACGCCACGCCCGGAGTGGGGATTTCCTGGTTTGAAACCGGGTGACAAATGGTGCGTCTGCGTCACGCGCTGGAAAGCCGCCCTCGATCACAATCGTGCCGCGCCCGTTGATCTCAAAGCAACCCACAGCTCCGCCCTCGAATTCGTTAGTCTGGAAGAATTGCAGGCTCACGCATTGAAATAATTGTGTTCATCGCCACCGTTAGCGCGATTTGAAACTACCGTTCAGCCTTTTTCTCGCGCTTCGTTATTTAAAGCCGAAGCGTACATTTCTTTCCATTATCACCCTGATTTCCGTGCTGGGCGTCATGCTTGGTGTCACTGTCCTGATTCTTGTGATTTCGGTAATGACGGGATTCGACCGTGAACTGCGACAAAAGGTGATCGACTTCGACGCCCACATTTTGGTTACGGGCGAAGAGGTGCTGACAAATTGGCGTGAGTTGACAGAGAAAATCCGCGCGACGCCTCGCGTTGTCGCAACGGCGCCTTACGTCCAGGGACCGGTCATTGTTGAGCACAATGAGCAACGTCTCGCCCCCCTCATTCGTGGCATTGATCCAGAACAGGAAGAGAAGGTCATTTCGCTGCAAAAATTTGTGAAGGTGGGAAAACTCGACCTCAGCGGCGATACCACCGTGCTCGGGATCGAATTGGCACGGCAGTTGAACGTGAACCTTGGAGACACGGTAACCGTTTACTCGCCTGGCAATCTGTCCATCGTTCTTGATCGGATCAAAAAACTCGAGAACGCAACGGGGGAAGAAGAAAAGAAAGCGATCGCAGAATTGCGTGAAGTCGTTTTACCCAAAGATCTGACGGTGACCGGAATTTTCGAGACTGGACATTACGTGCACGATTCGCAGTACCTTTTAGTTCCACTGTTCATCGGGCAGGAGCTGTACGGATTGGGCGATGCGCTTCACGGGATCACGGTAAAGACGCAGGACCCGTACGATGTCGACCAGGTCAAAGCGGAAATTGAGAAATTCCTCGATGTATCGCAAGTCGCGCGGACTTGGATCGATATGAATCATCAGATCTTCGAGGCAATCCGGCTGGAGCGAAACGTGATGTTCTTTCTGCTCTTCTTCATCGTCGTCGTCGCCGCCTTTGGAATCATGAGCACGCTGATCACCGTGACGGTGCAGAAACGTCGCGAGATCGGAATCATGAAAGCTCTCGGCGCAAATATCGGGCAAATCGTCTGGGTTTTCTTGGGACAGGGGATGGTGGTTGGATTTTTCGGTACCCTAACGGGACTTGGACTCGGAATGACGCTTATTCGTTATCGCAACGAGTTTAGTCAATGGCTCGCCAACACCTTGCACATCGAAATCTTCCCGCGCGAAGTTTACCAATTCTCATCGATTCCGGCGGAAGTAATCCCGCGTGACGTGACGCTCATTTGTTTGAGCGCATTTTTGATTTGCTCCATCGCCGCACTCATCCCAGCATATTTCGCCGCGCGTCTGGATCCGGTAAAAGCCCTGCGCTTCGAATAATCGTAGCACAGGCGTCCCGCCCGTGGGGCCAACGGGCATCTTGCCCATTTCTTTTCGTGGCAGGAACATAGGCTTTCAGCCTGTGTGCCCAGCGGGTTTTGAAACCCGCTGAATGACAGCGGACAACATGGCGGCTGGGCCCACAGACAGGAATGTCTATGTTCCAAAAAAGGGACGGCGCCCCTCTCCGAACGCCGTCCCCTTCTGCCGCCACGAAGGCCGTTATTTCGCCTTGGCGTCATGCAACTCTTTCATCGCATTGTGCATGTCTTGATGCGCCTTCACGATGGCATCGAGTTTGGTTTGCTGTTCCGGCGTCAGCAATGGCCGGATTTGCGTCAACGAAGTGTCTATTACTGCTTTGGCTTTAGTCATCGCCTCTTCGTGGATCGCCTGAAGCTGTGGTCTCGCCTGATCCAGGATTGGCTGGACTTTCGCCTTTTGCGCGTCTGTAAGGTTGAGTGTCGAACTCATTTCCTCCAGAGGGTTCAAATGCCAGCCGCCATGCGGGCCGCCCGGAGGTTGCGCCTGCAGGAAGCTAAATGCCCCCAGGGCGATTGCTGCAATTATTGTCAATGTTTGTTTCATATTTTTGTATTTGGGCGTGTGATTGCGCCTTTGCTAATCGATGACCGGTATGTTCACGCTTTGGTTACAAAAAAATCGTTATCCCCAAGAAAAAATTGTAACCGGAACGGCTTGCATTCGGTCTTTTTCACTGGTGTGGATACCTTTCTCTACGCATGGACGACGATGAGCACGTTCGCACACTGGTCGATCGCGCACGCCAAGGTAATGACGACGCTGCCCGCGAGCTCATCCACCAACTGTATCCAGTGGTGGCGAAAATTGTGCGCGGCTATCGATCGCGCCGCACGGCCGAAGAGGACCTGTCACAAATGATTTTCGTAAAAGTTTTTCAAAATCTTGGGCAATATTCTGGCAAGGCGCCATTCTCGCATTGGGTTTCGCGCATCGCGGTAAACACCTGCCGCAATCAGCTGGCATCAGAAAAAGCACGCCCAGAATTGCGCCAGGCCGATCTGAGCGAAGAACAAGCTGCAATGCTGGAAAACCTGGCCGCGTCGGACGAAACAATTGCGCCCGATCGCTCACTGGCCGCGCGCGATTTAGTGGACAAGTTACTCGCGATGTTGAAACCAGTGGAACGGCTCGTGATCGATATGCTGTATCTGCAAGAACGCAGCGTCGCGGAAGTGCAAAAGCTTACCGGCTGGAGCGCGGCCACCATTAAAATACGAGCCTTTCGCGCGCGCCAGAAGCTGCGCAAACAAATCGGAGGCCTGTTGTGAAAAAATCCGACCATATCTTGGATCGCTTGTTTCGTGCCGCTGCCGGCCCGACACCAACCTCCGAAATGCCGTTTGGTTTCGACACCCGGGTTCTCGCATTGGCCCATGCGTCGTCTCCGAACGGATCTGCAATCATTACGCTGTTCGCGCAACGTGCTGCCATGATCGCACTGGCGGTTATAGCGCTGGCGACAGCCGGCCTTTATCGGACGTCGATTTCCAACAACGACCTTCCAACAGAGTACGCAATGGCGGACACGGCGATCCAAAACGACCTCGGCGAATGAACAAGTCTTTGCGTTGGAAACTGATTCTCGCCTTCGTGCTTGTTTTTCTTGCTGGTGCCGTCTCTGGTTTTTTCGGCGCCGTCCACATGCACCAGGCTTTTTTCGCACGCATGGCCCCGGCCTCCATGGCGCAACATATGAAGGAACGCTTACGCGTGGAACTAAGCCTCACGCCCGACCAGATGCAGAAAATTTCACCCATCGTCGATCGCGCCGCTTCGCGACTGAAGACGGCACGCGAGCAAACAATGCGAAGCGTCCACGAGATCTTTAGCGAAACGCATCACGAAATACAGCCGCTCCTCACCCCGGAACAGCGCATCAAATTGGAGGAAATGGAAAAACGCCATCGTCGGCTACTGCACAGGCACGGATTCATGCCGCCCGGCCCGCCGCCACCGACACCGCCCGGCGATTGATTTCGGTTGCACCGAGATTATCTGGTGTGGGCCGTTTGACTGCAGTGGCAAGGCTGCGCGAGGTCGCTTTTGGCCGTTCGGACAACACCTAAGTCGAAAAAAGGCCGTTGTCGCTTTGTTTTGCCGGCGGACTCCAAAGGAATGCTCTGGCGAGGATGCGTTATTCTTCCCCGTCGAAGTAATCAGTCTCCGTCCCTTTCACGATTACTTCGTTGATTCCTTCCTTCATGACGGCGAACTTTCCGCTGTCCGGATAATAACAAGAATCGCCACGCGGATTGTCTGCGATGACGTAATAAATAAAATCTTCCTCACCGGCGTTACTTAGTTGATGGGCTTCGCCGGGGCCGAAGAAAAACGCGTCACCCGCGGTCACCGTTGTCGTTCCATCTTTGTCCCGAATACTCCCCTTCCCTGACACCACCAGGTAAAGCTCGGATTCGGCCGAGTGAGAGTGATAAGGACAATGCGCTTTCCCTTTTGGAACCCGTATCAACGCCAGATCGAAAGGATGCCGCTTTCTTAAGTCAAAGGATTCCGGATCGCGCCCGAGGGCGATTGAGATATCTTTCGACGCCCGATCGAATTTGCCATTCGGCGATATTCGCTTGCGTTCCTGAATTTCGTTAACGTTTACTTTTTGCATATTTTCAGCAGATCAGTCAGGCCTTGATTTACGTGATCATTTTTTTTGCAGCTTCTGTTTCAATTTCTCAACCCGCTCGAACAGGTCGCCCATTTTTTCAACACGCGACAACGTTTTGTCCGAACGGAACTTCAACAAATCGGCCTTCTTCTTTTTCAAGCAATTCGCGACCTCCTCCCACGTCACCGGCGTCGAGACGGTCGGTTCTTCTTTGGCGCGCAAGGAATAGACGCAGATGGTGGTCTTGTGTTCGTCGTTCTGACTCCAGTCAACAAATACCTTTCCCTTCCGCACCGCTTTGGACATGTTAGAAGTAACGAGATTTGGGTGTTCGCCTTCCAAGTGCTGGGCAAAGCTACGCGATAAATCCTTCGTCTGATCGAAACTGACCGGGGTATTCAGTGGCGCGTAAACTTGCAGACCTTTCGAGCCGCTCGTTTTCGCAAACGATTCTAATTTCATTTTCTCCAACAAATCGCGCAGCCAAAGTCCGACCTGGCAGCATTGCACAATGTCCGCCGGCGCTCCGGGATCGAGATCGAACACCATCATCGTCGGCCGCGCCACGTCCTTCTTTTTCGCCAACGAGGTGTGTAACTCCAGATCAGCGAGATTCGCGGCCCAAACCAGTGTCGGTAAATCCTGTGCCAGACAGTAATGCATGATTCGGTTATTGCCCTCGCTCCAAACCTTCGCCGTCTTTACCCACTTCGGCCGATGCGACGGACAATTCTTTTCGTAAAAGAATTCCGCATCTACTCCGTTTGGGTAACGCTTCATCGTGAGCGGCCGGTCGCGCAGATGCGGCAAAAGCACCGGCGCGATCCGGATGTAATAATCGATTACCTGGCCCTTGGTGAAGCCGACCTTCGGATAGAGAACCTTGTTCAGGTTGGAGACCGAGAGCTTTTTACCTTTAACAACTAGCTCAGCTTTTGCGGACATCGGGGAAAACGTCGAATGCCCAACACCCAACGTCCAACGCTGAATTAATAAAATCTCGCACCCACGCCAAGGCTACGAACTCTTTTTGGGTCTGTGTCCTTTGTGTCATTTGTCGCCCTTTGTGTGCGACCTCAGGCAAAAAATCGTTCCGGCGTGAGCATTGGTTGCGGTTTACAGATGCGCGCTACGCAATGTTCCCAGGTTTCGTGGCCGCTTAGAATTTCGATCTCCACCCGCAGGAAATAGATGGGGACTTCAGTTTTCGCTAGCAAGGGAAACCGCACGGCGTCTTTCTCGGTTGTGACCACCATTTCCAAATCGCGACGGATACAACGATTGATGAAACGCTGCAGTTCCAAGTCGGTGTAACGGTGGTGATCGATGTAGCGCTTGGCGATTTCGATCTGGGCGCCAAGCTTGCGTAATCCATCCTCGAAGCTGTCCGGTGCGGCAATTGCGCAGAGGGACCCGATGTAAGTACCGCGTAATTTTTCCAACGGCTCAACCTCGCCGGTCACGACATTCTTGAGATGCAACGGCTTGTGCGCGCACTCGATAATTTCGGCCGTGCGATTGTAGCGGCGGATTCGTTGGATCAGCTCTTCATTAGATTCGCCAGTACTTTTGGTAATGAAAATGTAACTGGCCCGGCGCAAATTCCGCGGCGGTTCGCGCAGTGTTCCACGCGGCAAGAGAAATTCATTTCCGAACGGCGCCTGCCGGTCAACCAGCACGATATCGAGCCGATGCTTGAGGTGGAGATATTGCAGACCGTCGTCGAGCAGCAAGGTATCGGCGTTCATTTTTTCAATCGCGAAGAGCCCGCTCTTAACCCGATCCTTGTCGACCAGAACGGCGACATTTTTCAAGTTATGGGCCAGCATGTAGGGTTCGTCTCCCGCGGTAAGCGAATCGAGCAGCAGCGCTTTTCCATCGGAGACGATCCGTGGTGGATCGGGATTGTCGCCGCGTAATTTTGCCAGCAAACCGCGTTTGCTCGGCCGCGGAACACTTTTATAACCACGACTGAGAATGGCAACGTGACGCCCGCCTTTTTGCAAAGCACGCGCAAATTTTTCCACAATTGGAGTCTTGCCCGTTCCACCGACAGTGAGATTTCCGATGCTGATAACGAGACAGCCGACAGTGCGCTCACGAAAAATGCGTTTGCGATAAAGGAACAGACGGAACTGCACGAGGCGTTCGTAAATGAGCGAGAGAAAATAAAGAAGAGAGCGCAACAGAGCCGCGCGAACTCCACCCCGACGTTCGAGAATGACATCAATCGCAAACTGCTCGAGATTTTCCAGCGAGCGGCTCATTCGATTGCTGGTTTAAGAATGCGGACACCGCGATTGTCGGCACGAGTGATGACTGTCTGCGTATGAAATAGTCGAGAGGCTCTCAGCATCGCGGCCGCTATCTTCTTAGAATCATCCAAAGCCAAAGCGCAGATCGCGGATCCCGAGCCGCTGAGGAAGGCGCCTAACGCGCCGGCCCGTTCTGCCGCCGAAATCACCCGATCCAGAAACGGGATGAGTTTTTTCCGAAACGACTGATGCAGGTAGTCGACAAAACAGCCCCTAAGCCTTTTGTAGTCACGCGCGGCGAAGGCGGCGGCAATGGCCCCGACATTTGCGGCATTTCGTGCTGCATCAGTGCGCAAAATATCCGCCGGCAATAATCGCCGTGCTTCGATCGTTGCAATCTCAAATGATGGGATGAGCAGAATGAAACGAAGTCGGGAAGAAACGTTGAACTGCTGCACATCGGTCCCGCGCGCGATGGTGAAGCCGCCAAAGCTCGCGGGCGCAGCGTTGTCGGGATGGCCCTCGAGCTCGGCACAGAGCTTAAACAATTCGTCACGGCTGAGATTTGTTCGCGCGATTTCGTTCAAGGCATGAAGCACGCCGAGCCGCACCGTGACACTGCTGCCCAGTCCACGACCGATTGGAACGTTGCCACGAATGTCGCAGGAAAACTCGAATGGCTTGCAATTAGTAACGGCAAAAAACTTTCTCGCCGCGTCCCGAACCATTCGATTGCCGCCGCCAGCGGTCCCTGATTTGATGGTGACCTGATTGTAGAGTGACAGCGCAACGCCGAGGCAATCGAAACCGGGCCCGAGATTGGAGGTGCTCGCGGGAGCACGCACAGTGACTTGCTGCATCCGCCGAGCTTATCGCACACATCAACCGCGGCAAGACAGGCTGCGAGGGGCGATTAAACTAGAATGCCAAAGTGCGAAATACCTGGATCGACAAAGAATTGACGCGTGACTTCGAAGCGGAAGGGACTGACGCCTACCGTCTTTGCACAATCGCCGACGGCTGGGTGGAACGCTTCGGTCAGGATATTCTGGTTTCCTTTAAGGATCAGGCGGGACGCGAACAATTGACGACAGAGTTTTTTTTATGGGCGGAAGCGATGGACTTTAATACTCAACGAATTTTCGAGCGTTTTCTGC
>JBKPMO010000086.1:0-8231 GCA_046732175.1 Verrucomicrobiota bacterium | reverse complement strand
TTAGAGCATATTGGAGAAGCTCGTTGACTTTTTCTACTATAAAATAGATCGGATATTTATCGTCGGAACACCAATAGACCCATTCTTCATCTTCAATGTCCTGGAGCAATCGCAAAATTGTGGCAGCGATCTCCGGCGGCGACTCGACATATTCCACACGTTCCGAGTCCGGACCGCGGAGTTGTTGATAGGGGATGCGAAATCGGAACGGATGATCCGGCCAGATCCGTTCGTATTGCAGGATCAGATGTTGGGTGATGGCACGATGCCGGTCGAAGGTCAGAACAATCGCTTTCATCAACGAATGGAATTATCTTGAATGTCCGCAGCCGGGCAAACAAGCCATGATCTCCCATCAGTACAAGTGCATCTTCGTTGAGGTTCCAAAAACCGGTTCCACCAGCGTGCGGCGTATTCTCGGGAGGGCAATCAAGCCGCACTTGAGCTTGTCTGAGATCAGGAGATTGATGGAAAGCTACTGGGTGATTCGTGGGGGAAGAAAAGACCGAATAATGGAATGGCTTTATCCCATGCTGCCGGCCGAGCGGCGAAAGGAAAGAGGGCGGCGACAATTCGAAAGCTACTTCAAGTTCGGGTTCGTTCGCAATCCATGGGACCGTGTTGTTTCACTTTATGAGCGTAACGAGGCGGTTCAGATGCGACAACAGATGAGCTTCGAAGAATTTGTGCGCTGGATTCAATACAGTAGCAGCACTTGCGTCCATTCCTCGCCTCATCGCTACCAGCTCGATTGGTTTGTCGACGCGGATGGTAAGATGCTGGCCGATTTCATCGGCCGATTCGAACGTTTGCAGGAAGACTGGGCCGTGGTGGCGAAAAAGCTCGGAATAAGGCAAGCGCTTCCTCACACGCGCGCCAATCCAAGGTTGCGGCATTACACGGAATACTACACGGCTGAGACGAAGCGGATAATTGAAGAGAAGTTCAAGATGGATATTGAGACTTTTAATTATCGATTCGGCGAATAGACAGGATTAACAGGGATTGTGCCGGAACCGCAGGTAGGGGCGAGTGACCGTGCCAGTCCGGCTCGGACTCGCCCGCGGGCGCTTCAGGTGAACCGCCCGTACCCTGTTCTAGCGGCATCATCCTGTAAATCCTATCCTTCTTTTCAGATGCTCGACAAATAAACGAGTGGAAAGCGCAATCGAATTGCGGTGATTATCCTGCATGAGCGAGAAGGATTACGTTCTCGGAACCCACGACGAAGAACTGATCAGGCTCGGGCTGCAACACCGGGTCTGGCGTCCGATGGTGCTGGATTGTTGGCATCGAGCGGGCATCACCGTCGGCAAACGTGTTCTCGACCTCGGCGCCGGTCCTGGCTATGCCGCGCTTGATCTGGCTGAAATTGTCGGACCTTCCGGCGAAGTCGTGGCACTGGAACGTTCCGGAAACTTCGTTAACGCGATGCGCGAATCCTTTCGCCGTCGCGGCCTCAGCAACGTGAGGATTCACGAACTGGACCTGATGACGGGTGATTTGCCCAAAACAAATTACGATTTCTCCTGGTGCCGCTGGGTCTTATCATTCGTTAGTGATCCTTCATTGTTAATTCGCAAACTCGGCCTCATCATGCCGAAGGGAGGCATTTCGATTTTTCACGAGTACGCTCATTATGAAACGTGGAGATTTCTTCCGCCGATCGCAGCCCAGGAAAAATTTCGCGAGCATGTAATCGCGACCTGGCGCGAATCGGGCGGCGAACCGGATGGTGGCAGAGACCTGCCGGCGTTGCTTTTCGAGAATGGCTTTCACATTCGATCGACCAGGCCGCTCATTTTCTGTGTTCGCCCGACGAACTACATGTGGCAATGGCCGGTAACATTCATCGAGGTGTATTTGCCTCGTTTGATCGAGATGGGGCGGATCGACCAAAAGTTCGCCGACAAGGTACGCGCTGATCTGGCGGCGGCGGAAAAACATCCGAACGCCTTGATGATTACGCCCCTGGTTGCGGAGATCATCGCGGAGAAGGTCTGATCGGCTCGGAACGACCATTCTTCACGGGCAATTCTTTTTGCGTGGCGCACTATCATCCTGAACCGCGTAAGACAACGCCAGTCCGCCTCAGATCGAAGGATCTCGCATGTGGTCCTGCGCTTTTCGCTTGGATGATTTTGACCAGTTGAGAGGTCCTTCGCTGCGCTCGGGATGACAAGTGGAATGAACGTGACGCTGGCGGTCTGCCGAGACGAAAAATCTGAATTGTTTTCCGCAGATTCAGCTTTAACACTCTGCGCAGATCACGTATCAGGGTTCAGCCACTTGCCAATGACCATCGGCATTCCTAAAGAAATCAAAGAGCAGGAGCAGCGCGTTGGCCTGCTTCCATCCAGTGCCCAAGCGCTTGTCGCGCGCGGGCATACTGTTCTCGTGCAAAAAAATGCCGGTGTCGGTTCCGGTTATTCCGATGAGGAATACATCAAGGCCGGCGCGCAGATCGTCGAGTCGGCTCGGGAGATTTTTCAGCGGGCGGACATGATCGTGAAAGTGAAGGAACCGCTGCCGCCGGAGTGGCCGTTGTTGCGGCGCGGGCAAATTCTTTTTACCTATCTTCATCTCGCGGCCAGCAAACCGTTGACGGAAGCGCTGCTCAATTCCGGCGTCACTGGTGTTGCTTACGAGACCATTCAAATCGGCAATCGTTTGCCGCTCTTGGAACCGATGAGCGAAATCGCGGGCCGTATGTCGGTGGTAATGGGTGCGTATTATCTGGCGAAGCACAATGGCGGTACCGGCGTTCTACTTGGCGGCGTGCCCGGAGTTTTGCCGGGACGCGTGGTGGTACTTGGCGGGGGCACCGCCGGCGTGAACGCCGCACGAATGGCGACCGGTCTCGGTGCCGACGTCACCATTCTCGAAGTCGATCTCGAACGGATGCGTTTTCTGGACATCACCATGGAAAGCGCGCACACCCTTTATTCCAGCGAAGCGCATTTGCACGACTTGATGGCCACGACTGATTTGCTCATCGGCGCGGTCTTGGTCCCGGGGGCGAAGGCACCTAAACTGATCACGCGTGCGATGTTGCAAAAAATGAAACCGGGAAGCGTTGTCGTGGACATCGCGATCGATCAGGGCGGTTGCGCGGAAACCTCCCGGCCGACCACACATCTGGATCCGGTGTATGTTGAGGAAGGCGTAACTCATTATTGCGTTGCGAATATGCCCGCGGCTTATGCGCGTACCGCTACTCAGGCGCTGACCAATATCACCGGACGCTACGTCGAATTACTGGCCGATCGCGGCTTGGAAGGCGCGTGCAACAAACAGCCAGCTCTGCTCGGTGGGGTGAATACGCGTGACGGGAAGCTGACGATTGAGGCAGTCGCAGAGGCGCACGGCTTGCCTTACACGCCGACGTTTTCGACTGAGGCGCTCGGCTCCCTCGGTGGGTAAGATTGCTTCGTCATCCCGAGCGTCAGTCGAGGGATCCCGTTGAAGTTTCCTTTAAGCTTTCGCATCCGGATCCCCCGGACTTCGCTCAGGATGACGGTGTTACCGTGCCTTCAAATAAGGCCGAACGATCCCTTTGGGCCGAATATGAAATAACCCACATTGGGTTTTTACCTACAACCTTATGAAAAAATATATTTGCATTCTGGTTGGTGCCGCGTCGGTGCTCGCGGCTTGCGAACAAAAAACCGAGACGGTAAATCCGCCGTCTCAGGAAAAGAAAGAAAGTAACACGACGATCGTGAACCCGTCGCCGACGACGACAGAAAAGACGGAGACAAACACGACAATTAATGTGCCTTCGCCGGCCGCGTCGGCCACGCCATAATTAACAGCGCTGGTTTGCGAAGTCTTCCTCGAAGGAATTCGGGGAAGACTTTTGCTTGTACGGATACGGCCCGGAATCTGTAAGGCAACGCTCCAGTCTCCAACCTGTAAGTAGGGCAAGCGACGCGCTTGCCCTACAACTGACAACCCACAATGCCGGAGCTAAAATCTTGTCGATGGAAAAACGTTTACGCTTCCCGAAATCGCGACGGTTGACACGCGATTCGGAATTCCGGCGGGTTCGAACGGAAGGAAAGACCATGCGTAGCGATACGCTCACAATCGGTTTCTTGAAAAACGCGGAGCCGAACGCGAGCGCGCGGGCCGGCTTCATTACTTCCAAACGGGTCGGCAACGCCGTCGTCCGCAACCGTACCCGTCGGCGTTTGCGCGAGATTTTTCGCAAGCATCAACACGAAATTCACGGTGGAACTTGGATCGTGACCATCGCCTCGGCACGAGCAGCGCGAGGGACCTTCCGTGCGCTCGAAGATGAGTGGTTGCACCTGGCACGGCGCGCTTCTATTTTTGTCACCTGATGCGCACCCTCCTTCGCATTCTCATTCGCGGCTACCAAATAACCATCTCTCCCATCCTTTCATTGCTCGGGGGGGCGAGCGCGGGCTGCCGATTTTCCCCGACGTGCTCGGAATACTGTTTGCAGGCGATCGAACAGCACGGCGTTCTGCGGGGAAGTTATCTCGGACTGAGTCGATTGCTGCGATGTCACCCGTGGGGCGGCAGCGGATTTGATCCTGTGCCGGCCGCAGATTCACTGGCGCGGAGCTGCGTCTGCGAGTAAGCAGGCGCAATTGATTTATGGATCGGACTGCGTGGATTGCCGTCACTCTTTGTGTGCTTGGCCTTTTTGCCTGGCAAATTTGGACTTCTCGACACGCGGCTCCGCGACCTGCCGTGGCGACCACCCCGTCGCCCGCGGTCCCCGGCCTGAGCGCTACGCCAGCCGCGTCAGTGGCCGCCACGGTCGCCGCGCAACCGACGGTGGCGGCAACGGCAGCGCCCAGCGCGACGCCCGTGCCATTCGTGGAGCGAACCGAAACGCTTCGCAACGCCGATGTGGAATTGCATTTCACGAACCGTGGCGGTGGAATCGCTCAGGCGATTCTGCCTAATTACCTGGCCGAGCATGATGAGAGCGTGGCCCTGAACTCGTCGGCACAGCTTCCCATCGGAGCCATCGTCGATGATCCCGCGGCTCCGCTTTTGCCGGAATACACGATCGCGCGCGACGCGGACACTGTGACACTTGAGTACGTCACACCGGAGCAGGTGACAATTCGAAAGAAGTTCTCTTTTGTAACGACTAACGAGAAGAAGGAAAATTTCCTCGCGAACTTCGATGTTGATTTCGTCAATCGCGGGGCAAAGCCGTACGCGAATCCCGGGTACTTTTTCGCCGTCGGTTCCGCCGCTCCCATTCACGCCAATGACTACCCGAGTTACACCCGGTTAGTGTGGTTAACCGGCGGTGGCACTAAAGGGATCGATGTCGGTTGGTTCGCCGAAGGCGGCGGATTTTTGGGAATGGGACAGCATCCCGCGCGTCCGTACTACACGCAGAATGTCAACAGCGCGGAATGGGTGGCCGCAAGCAGTCAATTTTTCACCTCCCTGGTAGTCCCTTTGACCGGAAAGGCCGATGCGGTTTGGGGGAAACGATTCGACATCGATCCGGCGAAGAAAACCTACGGCCTCGAAGGGGCCATGCATTTGCCTAAGTTCCGAGTCGAGGCCGGACAAACCTACACCGCGCGTTTCCAACTCTACCTCGGGCCGAAACTTTACCATCGCCTTGCTCAACTCGACCACAACGAAGCCGAGGTCATGGAGTTCGGCGTCTTTAAGATCATTTGCCAGGCGTTGCTAAACATCCTGAATACCCTGCACAGCTTCCTCGGGAATTATGCCGCCGCCATTCTCGCGCTAACGACAATTGTAAAATTGTCGCTCTGGCCGCTGCAAAACAAGGCGACCGCCTCGATGCGGCGGATGTCCGCGCTCTCACCCAAAATTCAGGAGCTGCGGGAAAAATATAAGGACGATCCGACGCGGATGAACCAGGAAGTGATGAAGCTTTACAAGGAATACGGAATCAATCCTGTCGGCGGCTGTTTACCCATGCTCATCCAAATTCCGATTTTCTTTGGTCTTTTCACGATGTTGCGGCAAGCAGTCGAGTTGCGGGGCGCGAGTTTTCTGTGGATCAAAGATCTCTCACAGCCCGATACGGTGGGGCATCTTCCGTTTCTGGGGTGGCCGATCAACGTTCTTCCGCTCATCATGGCGGCGACAAGCTTTTGGATGACACACCTGACGCCGAAAAGCGGCGATCCCACTCAGCAGCGCATGATGATGTTCATGCCCATCATCTTTATTGTCTTTTGCTATAATTTTGCCGCTGCCCTTGCCTTGTATTACACTGCGCAAAACCTTTTCAGTATTCTGCAACTTTACCAAACCCGGAAACAACCGCTGCCGACGTTAGAGAAATTGCCGAAACGAGCCAGGAGATGACGCCGAAAGAATTACTCGATACTATGCTCGGTTACCTCGGTTTCGTGGTCGAAATCGCGGAGATGCAGGGCGAAGGCGAAAATCTCACCCTCCAAATTTACACCGAGGAGAGCCGGCGCCTGATTGGTCGTAACGGAGAAATGCTCGAAGCGATTCAATTTTTGTTGAACCGGCTGTTGCAGGCGAAAGACAAAGATGCGTCCAAGGTCATCGTCGATTGCGAGCATTATCGTTCCATGCGCGAAGATCGAATCGTGCAGCGCGTCCGTGAACTGGCCGAACGCGTTCGCATCACTGGACGTTCACTTCAACTGGAGCCGATGAATTCCTACCAACGCCGGATTGTCCACAACGCCTTTAAAGATGATCCCGAGGTCGCGACCTGGAGTCCGTCAGACTCGGCCCGGATCAAGCAAATCACGCTGCTAAAACGTCACCAAAAAAAGGAACATTCTCAACAGGGAGCGGCGACCTCCAAATCACCGACGTAGCACAGGCATCTTGCCCGTTGTTATCGCCAGAAAAGCGGTTGGTCCTACTACCGGCAATCGGCGGTCATCCACCTTCGCTTCGCTACGGTGCGACAGGGACCGCCATTATCACTCTCCTTGAAATCGTGCGGCTTCTTTTGCCACACCGGCTTTCACTTCCGGACGCCAGCGAAATTTCGGATTGACCTTGCCCTCAACCGCGTCGGCGATGATTCCGCCAAGTACCGGGGCGAATTTGAATCCATGTCCGCAATCGCCGGTCGCAATCGTTAATCCTGCCCGATCTGGATCGGGAGCAATCCAAAAATCTCCGTCCTTGGTGTCACAATAAAAACAAACCCGGGTGAAAACGACGGGCGCATCTACCAGTGACGGAAACGAATCCGCCAGAAATTCGTGCATTTTGTTTTCCTCCTCCTTGGTCACGACGCCCTCCGGCGAACCGGGCGACATCTCGCGTCCAAGTCCATGATTGGCAATTTTCACCACGCCGTCGCGATTGAGCGGGAAACCGTAAAACCCCGTCGCTGAAATATCCGCACCGAAGATGGGAAAATGATCCGGCGTGAAAAGCTCCGGCTGCGCGGGTTTGAGGTGAAACACCGGTTGTCCGCTGGCTCGGAAAAAATCGCGAGTAAATGGAACAACGTATGGCGTCCACCCTCCCACAGCCATCACGACCGCATCAGCCGGCACCTTCGCGCCACTTTCCAACACGATACCTTTCACGCGATTATCTCCCTGATCTAGCGCGACAAATTTTCCTTCGCGCAATACCACACCGAGCGATTTCGCTCGCGTGATTAACACGGCAATGGTGCGTCCACTTTCGGCATAACCAGCTTCGAAATCGAGGAAGCCATCCGGGTAACGGTCAGCGTTCCATGCTGGAAAATGTCGGCGCAAGTAATCGGAATTGACGCGCTGGATTCGATGGCCGCGTCGTTCGAGTAAACGGAGGCTTTCATACTCAAAGTCGCCCGACTTCATCGGGCGCTGTCGCATGCAAAGAAACCCAACTTCATGATACAATTCGTCGCCAAACTCGACGTTCCATTGCCGCCAGATCTCGCGCGAGCGCTCGGCCAGTTCGGTGTATTCCTCATCCGCCCCGTACGCGGCACGAACGACTTTGCTGATATCAGTGGAAGCGGCGAGGGGGTGGGGCAACGGTCCCGGATCAACCAGGACGACTTCGTGCCCGCGCTTCCGCAATTCGATCGCAGCAACAACGCCGTTAATTCCCGCGCCAACCACGATTGTCTTCATGCGAAGGAAGAATTCTGCCCACTAAACACCCGCCTTCGCAAGGCTACGGCGTGGCAGGCACGAAAGGACACAAAAAGAAGAGCAGGCACCTGCAGATATTTGTTTTTTGGCGAAGAAGTAATGGAGGAG
>JBKPMO010000085.1:0-5674 GCA_046732175.1 Verrucomicrobiota bacterium | reverse complement strand
TGTAGATGCGAAAATCTGTCGGGTTGTCTCCGATGGACATCAAATAAGCAACGTCCGCGTTGAAAGCCTGCACATCGCGGAATTGCAGCGCTTCGGCGCCCGGCACTACGCTTGCGTTCCACGTTCGTCCGCCGTCCGTAGTAACGGTAAACGTGCCGTTTCGCCCACTCGCCCAGACGATTTGGGGGTTCACAGGGTAGACCGCGATCAGACCGTTAGTAGTACCGCTGTTTTGCGGAGTGATGGTGGGTTGATGAAGATCCTGCGGTGAGAGGTGCTGGGCAGTCGCGATTCCGCAGGCAAACAGTGAAATTAGAAAAGCAGTGAGCAATCTCGTAAACATGGCAATTCCTCCAAAAAGCAGATTCTTTGGGCAGAATAGGCCTGTCGGTCAGGGCGTCAAACCAGCCGCCAAAATGCGGGAGATATCTTACCGCCCCGAGTCCGAGCCCGACTGGCTCTTCCGGACACTACCTCCCGGGATTCTCCTCCCCACTTTTCGCCTCTCACCACTCTCTTCTTACTCTAGGAAAATGCGCCCGGCGCGGCTCGAACGCGCAACCTTCAGCTCCGGAGGCTGACGCTCTATCCAGTTGAGCTACGGGCGCTGGTGCGGGACGGGATTATAATTGGCTGAAGCGCCGATCACAACCCGGGGTTCCGTCATCCCGAGCGACGTCGAGGGATCCCGCAAAGTTACCTTAAAGCTTGCACAACAAGATCCCTCGACTGCCGCTCGGGATGACTTGCATTTAACGCGCATCTGTGGAGATTGAGCGCCCGCTATTGTAGTCGGGATCGCTGATCCCGGCCTCCGCGGCCAGCAACCTACTGTCATGAACCGGATCATCGACGCCATCGAGAAAGAACAATTCAAAGCCGAGACACCGACATTCCGCGTAGGCGATTCCGTTCGCGTCCATACTCGCGTCGTCGAAGGCGACAAAGAACGCATTCAAATCTTCGCCGGCATTGTCATCGGCCGGAAAGGGCGGGGCTTAAACGAAACTTTTACCGTGCGCCGCATTTCTTACGGTGAAGGAGTCGAGCGAGTCTTTCCAATACATTCACCGCGCATTGCCAAAGTGGAAGTGGAAAAAGAAGGCCGCGTCCGCCGCGCCAAGCTGAATTACCTTCGCACTCGCAAAGGCAAGGAAGCAACGGCCGTGCGCGAGTAGCGCAGGACGCAAGTGAATAGTGACGGGTGGATAGTATTGCCGGCGCGAAAGGAATTGCGCGTTTATCACGCTGCTCGTGAGGCTGCGCGGCGTGTCTTCGCAATAAGTAAAACATTCCCGCCGGAAGAACGTTACTCACTGACCCATCAGGTTCGCAAGAGCTCGCGCGCTGTGAAGGCAATGGTCGCCGAAGCGTGGGCTCGCAGACGTTACAAAATGGCATTCATCAAAATCGATGAAGCGATCGGCGAAGCGAATGAGACCCAGTCGTGGTTGGACGACGCTCTCGACGCCGAATATCTCTCGAAAGAGGACTTCCTGGATCTGGATGACCGCAACAGGCGATCGGAGGCATGCTTTCGGGGATGATCGATCGCGCCGACGATTTTTGTAAACACGGACCTGCCACTGACTACCGCTCCATCGTGCGTGACGACGGAGAGTCTCTATTCACCATTCACACTTCACAACTTCCCTGATTTAAAAAATCGGGTAATCTGCTGCCGATGTACCGTCGCTGCGGGTTTCGTTATGAAAAGAAACTGCGCGCGCTCGGTATCGTCCGCATTGCCGGAATCGATGAAGCGGGGCGTGGCGCGCTCGCCGGCCCGGTGGTGGCAGCGGCGGTGATTCTGCCGGAAAAATTCCGGCATCGGAAATTAAAAGACTCGAAACAACTGCTGCCGGAGCTGCGTCAGGAAATTTACGGCGAACTGGTCTCGCGCGCCGATATCTTTTGGAGCGTTGGGGTCGTCGATTCGGTCGAGATCGACCAGATCAATATTCTGCGGGCTACACACAAAGCGATGCAGTTCGCGCTCGATGGGCTGACCGCGATACCCGAACACGTGCTCATCGACGGGCTTCCGGTCTCGCCATTTCCGCTGCCACAAACCGCGATCATCGATGGCGATTGCATCAGCCTTTCCATCGCCGCCGCCAGTGTCATCGCCAAAGTGACACGCGATCGTTTAATGCGTGAATTTTGCGCGCAATTCCCCGAGTATTGTTTCGGCCAGCACAAAGGCTACGGCACCGAACTCCATCTAATCAAACTCCATGAACACGGGCCTTGTCCGATCCATCGCCGATCTTTCGAGCCGGTGGCGCAGCCGCTTCTCGCACTCGACCTTTTGTCATGTCGAGCGAAAACGCCAGTCGGGCTTGGACCGAGACATCTCTCGCCAGAAGAGATTAGAGATTCCTCCGCTACGGTCGGAATGACAGAGGCTTGATGGCGCGTAGCTGGTCGCCTTGAATGCCTGATTACACCCGGATGAAAACCGCATTTGGTCATTCGCTCGCTAACATTTCGAACAAGTGGCGTAGCCGGTTCTCGCGTTGGACGTCGGGTTGTGTCGACCAAAAACGCCAGTTCGGCTCCGACCACATGCAACTTGGTGCGCGCGGAGAAAAACTCGCCTGCGGTTTTCTTCGGCGTCAGGGCTACAAAATTCTCTACCGCAATTTCCGCGCCCGGCATGGCGGCGAAGTCGATATTGTTTGTCGCGATGGCGACACACTCGTCTTCGTCGAAGTAAAAACACGCCGGCACGATGATCTTGTACGACCGTCGGAAGCAATCAACGCGGCGAAACGAAAATTGATTTCACGCGGCGCACTGGCCTGGCTGCAGTTGCTTGATAACCCCGAAATCCTTTCGCGATTCGACGTCGTCGAAATTGTCCTGGCCGAGAACGGAGAACCGCGCTTCGAACTAATCCGCGACGCGTTCACCCTCTCCACGCCGTATATTTACTGATCACCTTGCTTCGTCGCGTGACGACATCTGACTGGGAGCAACGACTTCGTCTTGTGGCGAACAAGTCGCCCACCTGAACGAGGCACGAACCCCGCCGCCTTCTGCCTCCCACAAATCAATTCTAACAATCCTTAGCTTCAGCTAACAATTCATAAGAGAGAACGCTCAGGCAATAGATGGCGGCGGTTTCCACCCGCAGAATAATCGGGCCGAGAGTGATGGGTCGACAACCGTGACTTCGAGCGAGGTTGAGTTCCGCCGGAGTGAAGTCTCCTTCCGGGCCAATGCACATCAGCACGCTCGTGGGACGGGCTTGATGTTCACACTCATATTCAGCGAGCAATGTTTTCAAATGCAGCGCATCGGATTGAAGTGAGCCAATTAGCCGAAGTTGTAGAGGCGCTACACCATCAAAGAAATCGCTCAGCCTTCTTGGTATCTGCACCGTCGGTAGCCAGTTCTGTCCACATTGTTTTGCGGCTTCGATCGCGACCTGCTGCCATTTCGCCTGTTTCTGACCCGCTTCCCCCTCCTGGAGATGGACAATGGTGCGGTCGGAAATAATCGGCGCGATTTGCGCTGCGCCCAATTCAACCGCTTTCTGCACGATCACATCCATGTTTTTCCCTTTCGGAATGGCCTGTGCCAGCGTGATCTGACAGCGCAACGGAGGCACCCGGGCCTGGTGCAGTTTGCGCAGTTGAATTTCCTCGCGGGTCACCTTCGTGATCTCAGCCGTGATTTCGTGTCCGCGCCCGTTGAACACTACGACCCGTTCGCCAGACTCGAGACGGAGCACATCCCGCGCATGATGAACTTCCGACTCGCGCAGAACGAGTGCGTCAGCGTTCCAATTTTCCGATGCGATGTAAAAGCGATGCATAATCTCAAACTTCAGTCATCCCGAGCGTAGCGAAGCCGAGGGATCCCGCCATGAACCCTAAAGGTTACGCGACGGGATTCCTCGACTCCGCTCGGAATGACAAAGCTAGCTAGCGGAAGAAGTTTTTGGCGCGTTCGAAGAAGCTCTTGTGCAACGGGGTGTTTTCCTCGCCGACGAGCGCGGAAAATTCCTCCAGCTTCCTTCGTTGTTCCGCATTCAAGCGTGTCGGCACTTCCACAACCACCCGCGCGAGTAAATCTCCGCGACCGCGGCCCTCGATGTTCACGATGCCTTTGCCGCGCAATTTGAACATCTGACCCGTTTGCGTGCCCACGGGGATCTTTACGTTCGCTCTACCTTCGAGCGTCGGCACCGGAACCTCGCCGCCCAACGCGGCCAGCGGGAACGAAATCGGGACCTCGCAATAAAGATCGTCCTCATCGCGTTGAAAGACCGGATGTTCCTTGATGTGGAGCACGACGTAAAGATCGCCCGGCGGCCCGCCGCGGATGCCGGCTTCGCCATTCCGGGAAGAACGCAGCCGCGAGCCGCTACCAATACCGGCCGGAATTTTTAGTTTGATGCGGCTGGAATTTTCGACCCGCCCTTCCCCGCCACACTTGCGGCAGGGTTTCTCAATGATCTGGCCCACACCGTGACACCGCGGACAGGTTTGCGATACCTGGAAAAAGCCACGCGAACTGATCACCTGCCCGCGACCACCGCAGGTCGGACAGTTAATTGAACGCGAGCCCGGCTCGGCGCCGGAGCCGTGGCATTGATCGCAGGCGTCGAGTTTGCGGACCTCGATTTCTTTTTCCGTTCCGAAGGCCGCTTCTTCGAGGGTGATCTGCATGTCGTAACGCAGATCGGAACCGCGCTGCCGTTCGTCGGCGCGGCCAACTCCGCCGCCTCCAAAGAAACTTTCGAAAATCCCGCCACCGCCGCCGCCAAAAACCTCGCGGAAAATATCGAACGGATCGTGAAATCCTCCGCCAAATCCGGCTCCTCCGTGCGCAAAAGCGGCGTGCCCGTACCGATCGTAAGCGGCGCGCTTATCGGCATCGATCAACACATCGTAGGCTTCGCCGAGCTCCTTAAATCTCTCCTCGGCGTGCGGATCATCCGGATTTTTGTCCGGATGGAATTTAACCGCGAGCTTGCGATAGGCGCGCTTGACTTCATCCTCGGCCGCACTCCGCGGGATACCGAGCACTTCGTAGTAATCGCGTTTGGTCGTTGGCATCTAAAAATAGTGATGAGTGACGTATGACGACTGACAAGAGTCAGCAATCGTCGCGCCGAAGTTAGTCGTCACTTGTTACTTCTCGCTCATCGCTTTCTTCCAGTCGGTCCGCTCGAAACCACCACTGTCGCCGGCCGCAGAAGGCGATCCTTCAAGCGATAGCCGCGGCGGGTTTGTCGAATGACATGGCCTTCGGGAACTTTATCGCTCGGTTCGTGGCCGATCGCTTCATGCAGGTTGGGATCAAACTGTTTTCCCACTGCATCGACCGGCTCCAGTCCATTTTCCGTTAGGAAATCGGTAAGTTGTTTCAGGATCATGCTGATCCCCGAATAAATCGGCGAGTGTTCGCTTTCGTCGCGGGCGGCGGATAGCCCAAGCTCGAAATTATCGACGATCGGAACGAGCCTTTCGAGCAGAGTGCGATTGGCATATTTGATCGCCTCATCTTTCTCGCGGGCACCGCGTTTCTTGTAATTTTCAAAGTCTGCTTGCGTTCGTAAGGCCAGATCGCGAAATCGATCCAGATCGCTTTGCAAACTGGCAACCAGATCATCGGCGGTTTCGGTCTCGGCGGAATTGTTTTCCGACTCGGTCGCAACCGG
>JBKPMO010000084.1:0-10763 GCA_046732175.1 Verrucomicrobiota bacterium | reverse complement strand
GAACGCCGCCGAGGACAAGTTCGTGGTCCGCTCCATGGCATTCCGCTTCTCGTCAAGGACAACATCGCGACTGACGACCAAATGCAAACGACGGCGGGATCGCTCGCGATTTACGGCAACCACGTGCCTGGCGATGCTGTGATTATTCAGCAATTGCGCGCAGCCGGCGCCATCATTCTTGGCAAATCGAACCTGGGCGAATGGGCAAATTTCCGGGACGATGAGGCCGAGACCTATCCTCTAGCCGTCGGCTGGAGCGCGCGCGGTGGGAGTACGATCAATGCCTACGACTTGAGTTACACATCGTGGGGCTCAAGCTCTGGCTCCGCTAATGGTGCTGCGGCGAATCTCTGCGCGGCGGCGATTGGCACGGAGACCGATGGATCAATCACGGGACCGTCGGCCGTTGAAAACATTGTCGGTCTGAAGCCGACACTCGGTCTTGTGTCGCAAGACGGAATCATTCCAATCTCTCACGAGCAGGACACAGCTGGACCGATGGCGCGCAGCGTCACTGATGTCGCGATCCTGCTTGGAGTGTTGCAGTCGCCGTTTGGCGAAGTGCTTGGACATCAGTTGCCCAGCGATTACACGCAATTTCTCGATCCGAACGCACTCGATGGAGCAGTGATCGGACGCGATGTGCGCTTTTTCGATTACAGCTACTACGGCAGCGGCATTCCGGGTGATGAGCTGACCGTCGCGTTTGCGGAACATGCGCTGAGCGTGATGCAAAGCCTCGGGGCGACTGTCGTTAACGTTGATACGGGGGACGTATTCGCTTACAGCGGCGACGAGTTCACAGCCTTGCTGTATGAATTTAGAGCGCAAATCGCGGACTACCTCGCGACGCTCACGCACACAAAGATGCGAACGTTGGCCGATCTCATCGCTTTCAACAATTCACATTGCACCCAAGAGATGCCCTACTACGACCAGGACGTATTCTTATTGTCGGAACAATTCCCAGGTTATCCGAACGATCCCGCCTATATCGCCGCGCGAACGCATGCCCGCACTGCTGCGCGCTCTGGCATTGATAGTGTAATCAACTCGGGTGTCGATGCGATCGTCGCTCCGCACTTGACTAACTCGACCGGACCTGCAGTGGCGGGTTATCCAAATTTATCGCTACCGGTGGGCATTCGCGATAGCGGCCGGCCGGCGGGAATGCTCATGTACAGCACTTTCCTACATGAACCGCAGCTAATCGGCTTCGGCTACGCGTTGGAGCAGGCGTTAAACGCGCGGCAGCAGCCGCAATTCCTCGGCTCGGTTATCCCGATCCCGAACGGCGGATTTTGCACCGGTCATCAGCCGCAAGGCAAAGCACACTTGCCGCACGGCAAGATCTTCTAAGATCGCGAAGCTTCAGCGTTGAGCACGCGAGCAGAATGATGCTACTGCTCGCGTGACTATCTTTGAGGGCGCGTTTTTGAGTCGAGGGGTCTATACTCGGAATTAGGCTGAAAGATTTCGCATGGACTTTGTTCGGCCGCCCAAAGAAAGGACTCTATGTTTAAAATCACCTTTGCTTCTGCCCTCCTCGTCATCACCAGCGGCCTGTTAGCTCAGACACGCAATAGTGACGCCGGCAATTCTGAAACGGCCCGCATCCAATCGGAGTACGCAGATGTTCTCGCCCTTGAGGGGACCGCTAAGGCAGAGGTCCTCGCCATCGCTCGCGTTCTACGGGCCAAGCCCGAAATGGCGATCGATCGCACGAAAGCAGCGGGCGAGTACTGCTTTAAGAGCAGCGAGGGCACCATGGTTCACTACGCGTCGCAGCCTGAATCCACAGCGGAAGACGTGATTTACGAGTTCGATGCTACACAACTTCTCGCAGCCGGGCTTGACCCGCAGCGGGTACCAAGACTTCCAGCTCTAGGCAAGATGGAGCCCGGCAAATGGTACTTCCTACCGAGTGGCGTCATCGACCCTCACCACCAGCATGATTTCGCGACGCCCACGATTGCTCTTGCCGTCAACGTGAAATAGCAGGCGACACGCCCCTTTCCACAGGAGCATCGCTGCTTACCTGAAGAACTAAATCACGAGGCGCTATCTCGAAAATCGGAAACCTATCCGATGGGCGGGAAATGGATCTTCAGCTTGTAGCAGATGAAGAGAACGAGGATCGCGCCAAGCGTCGAAAAGATCAGACCCGCGGGATGGTAGCGTTGGTTACCCGGACGCGAAAACATGTGGGTGATGGCTCCGCCAAGGAGTGACCCGAATGATTCCGAGCACGATTGTCCAAAAGATTGTCATGTGCACGTGCATGACCGATTTGGCGATAACGCCCGCGAGCAAACCCACAACGATGTACCAGATAAGGTGAAACATAGTTTCTTCCCTTGTCTCTGAATCGAAATGCCTATGGCAAGCGGTTTCAAAATGATCATGCTTTTGTTGCCACATCATCGCGGCCGAAATCGTCGAAGACCTGCAAGCCGCCATCGCCCCATTTCGCCGAGACAGTTCCCGACCATTTCCATCCTGGGGAAAAGGCAAGACGGGTCGCGGCTTAACTCCGAAGGCCAGCGGAAATCTATGCTGTGTGGGATTTCGCTTTCCATCGGGGCTGTGGCCCAACAGGATCGGCGATTGGCGGGACAGACGCCGGCGATCGCAACGTTATTTCGGGCAGCGCCTCCGCGACCAGTATTCAGATCAACGGACCGGCGTCTTCTGGCACGGTGATTCGGGGCAATTACATCGGTACGGATGTGAGCGGCACGTTGAACCTGGGCAATACCACTGACGCCATCTACATAAGCTTTGCCGATGACAATCTAATCGGGGGGACCGCCGCCGGAGAAGGACGAGGGATCGCGTCTTAACGATTTAACATTTGGACGTTTGATTAGGCGGGTCGAAGACCTCCAAGCTGGGTCGCCCTATTGTATCTCGGCAGCTCCCGCTGCGTTGACCGCTAAACACTACTCCCAGTTCGTGATCCCAGCCCACCGGCCACGTGGTTTACCCCAATAGTTCCATGCGCCGAAATCTCCGATACCTTCGAGATCACTCTTGTCAGTTCGCGGCAGCAACCTTCGCGCAAGGCTACCGTTCGCCAAGGGCTAATGGGGTGACAGATCATCGAGGACTCGCAGGACGAGATAACGAAAAATAATCAATAGGCTCATTTGCTAAAAACGATGAGGGTTGATCCGCCTTCCCATATCTTGCATCTCCGCACAAGGCTACGACGTGACCCGCTTTCGCCAAGGCTCCAGCGAGACGGCGCGACGGGTAGTTGAGTGTTGAGAGCCGTATACTGGTTCATTTCAGTGTCCCCGCCATTGCGCTAGCCAGTACAAACATCGACCAGAAGGCGGTAAAGACGATTATTCCGAAGCTAATCAGCTCAGAGAAATAGTCGGGCTGCGCTCGATAGGCGTATCGATCGGTGATGAAACGGCGGAGTCGCATCTGCCTGGGTGTTGCGTTCTTCATGGTTTCAACGCTCCTTTCATGAGGTCACGGGAATTGACACCCATTAGGACCGGTGCGCTGCGTCTTAAAAGTAACGCCGTTGTCACCCTTCCGCCGAACTGCCCGGGGGGGAAGCAAAGGGATTACTTTCGGTTACTCGAAATACGTATCCTCGTGCGAATAAGGCGGCGCGCAGCAGCAGAGAAAGCGCAATGACTCGGTAGCCACGATCGTTTGCCACGCGCCCGAGGGGATAAGGATCGCATCGCCCGAGCGGACCGTAGAATGTTCGCCATCCAGCTCTATCTCGCCCGCGCCTTCGAGGATGAAATAAAACTCCTCCGCGGTTTTGTGATAGTGCCGTTCTGTTCTGCCGCCTGCGGGGACTCGGGCTTCCGCAAGGCTTTGGTTTTGTACGGGCGCATTCGTGCGATCTAGGATCGAACGGATAGTCGAGCCGTCTTTCGTGATAAAAGGCGGCTGGGCCGAGAGATTCTGGACGGTCATAGTTTCTAAAGATGCCGCGATGGGGCGCCCAACGGAAGCCCAAGTTTCCTTGGCAACCGTGGAGATCGTCTGTCTAGCTTGAGAAGGTGAATTGGCTCGTTTCGTCCGAATACTTGGTGGCGCAACAGCGTCTATTCTTTGAACACCTGAATATGAAAAGGAAATTTCATACCGTTGCGCTCGCGGCGCTGCTCGTTGTAGGGCTTTCGCCAAGTTCTTCTTTTGCACAAATCGGCATATCGATTGGAATCGCGCCACCCGCGATACCGATATATACGCAGCCGTATCCCCCAGGCCCGGGCTATATTTGGACTCCGGGCTACTGGGCCTACGATTCCGGTTATTACTGGGTCCCTGGCACGTGGGTCCTTCCGCCGCGCGTCGGATTTCTGTGGACCCCCGGATATTGGGCCTACAACGGTAGCAATTACTTCTTTAACGAGGGCTACTGGGGGCCGACCGTCGGATTCTATGGCGGGATCAATTACGGCTGGGGCTATACCGGGCGGGGCTACTACGGCGGCCGATGGGCCGGCAATACCTTCCGCTATAACAGGGCCGTGACCCGGGTGAACACAACTGTGATTCGCAACACCTACATCAATAAACAGGTCATCAGGAACACCGGCAGCCGCGCCAGCTTTAACGGACCGGGCGGTACAACCGCCAAGGCCACGGCGCAGGAACAAGCCGCAGCGCAGGCGGAGCACGTCCAGGCTACCTCGGCACAGCGGTCACGCTTCGAGGCCGCGAAAAACAATCCAGATTTGCATTTTGCTAATAATCAGGGGAAACCTAAAGCGGACGCGATCAAGGCATTCGACCGCAACACCACCGAAGCACAAGCTGGCGCCGGAAAAGGTAAAGCCGGGGAGGAAGCTGGGAACTCTTCGTTCGGCCACAAACAGGGAGACGCTGCGACGCGCACAACGGGCTCACAAAACAACGCCTACGGCAAGGCACAGTCGGCTGACGCACACGCTTCGCACGCGGAAAAGGCGGCGCTGCATGGCCGTGACACAGAACCTACGAAATCCAAGAGCCATGATAACGTTACCGCGACTGCTCACAAGACTTCACAGCACGCGCAGGTAACGTTGCATCGATCGAAGCAAGCAATGGTCCGGCAAGGAGGGCCCACCGCGGACGCTCACGGAAAGGGGCAAACCGCACAGTCCGGGAAAAAGAAGAAGAAGTCCGAGAACCAAGGGCCAGGCGGCGGCCATTAGCAGACGGCGCGTAGTAAGCGTCCACGGTCGGCGCAAGCCGGCGAGGGCATCGGCGCTAAGGGCGCGGAGTGTATCATAATTGATCACATCGACAGCCCTTTCAGGTGTACTAATATAGGACCTAACTTTGCCTGCGCCGGAGGCCAAGGTGGGGTTTTATGCATAACTCGTTGGCGTTGTTGCGCAAATCTTGATTTTCTATTGTTGCGACCAGATACGTCCACAAGATTCAAACATTGCGATTTCACTATAAATACTATAAACTACCCGCATGATGATTTACCAACGCGAACCGGTTTTCACAATTGGCCAGGCGCCTTTCGTCGCCGGAGCAATTCACGTTCGTAACCAAATACGAGTCCTCAAACAGCGCGAGAAGGCTCGGAAGCGGAAGGCACTGGTCGAGCGCTTCCCCTTGCTGCGAGTCACTCTCCCGCGGTATGCGTCGCCTCGACGAAACCTCCGGACTGGCGGTCCGAACCGGACTGGCGCTACGGGCTTGCCCGCGACCGCCAATGCTTAGCGAACGGGGCGGCCCGCAAGGGCTGAGGACCGCGTGGATCGTAAATCGTTGAATAGTTAAAACGTGAAAGCGTAGAGAAAACCTGATCGGGTTGCATCTTAACATTTGGCGCTGTCCTGTTTCGCCAGTTAACTGGGCACATCGTTACATTGTTACAGCAGAAACAGGAACCCGCTGTTTTCTAAAGAACGATTTCCATTCCTTCGCGCGCGAACTGCGTGGTGGGGAATCGTCCCTGGCATAGCTTTTCCATGCGCAGGAGAAACTCGTCATCGTGTTCCGGATCGTGGTGAGTCATGGCGAGATGTTTGACCCCGGCCATTTCGGCCACCTGCATCGCCTGATCAAAACTACTGTGCCCCCATCCTCGATGCGTCCCTAGTTCCTCCGCCGTGTATTGTGCGTCGTGCACCAGCAGATCGGCGCTGCGGCTTAACTCCACTACCTGCGGATCGATTTCGTCGCCATGCTCAACATCCGTGCAAATGACCAGCACCTTGCCGCTGCGCTCAATCCGAAAACCATACGCTCCGCCCGGGTGATTGTGCCGCTGACCGGTGACCTTGGTTTCAACATTGTTGACGGCTGGGAAGTGTTTGCTGGCATCTTCGATCTTCAGAAATTCAAATTGGGCCCCCATCCGATCCAATTGCACAGGAAAGTACTGGGCTTGCAGTGGAACCTCAAAGATTTCCCGGAGATTGCCGATGGTCTGGTCCCGGCCAAGCGTGAGAAGCGTGATTTTCTGCTCGGGATTGTACGCCGGGGAGAAAAAGGGGAAGCCTTGGATGTGATCCCAATGAAAGTGAGTGAACGCGATGATCAGCCGGTCCTGGTGGTGCCCGATCGCGCGCAGGTCCCGGCCGAGATTGCGAAGCCCCGTTCCGGCGTCAATAATAGCAATACGATTCGTATCCGTGAACGTGATTTGAAAACAGGTGGTGTTGCCGCCGAATTGCTGGAAACCAGTATCACAGACTGGGATCGAGCCGCGGCAACCGTAAAATTTGAGCTTCATAGCCAACCTTACGGACAGGTTGATAGCTAGGGCAAGCCGCTTCGCGGTCGTTGCCGCGTTATTGAAACGTAACATTACGCCTGGGGCAGAAGAAGAATTGGGATCCAATTTCACATTTCGGATTGACTCGCTTGTTTTCTTACCGGCCGTCACCTTCTGCCCAGCCCGCCCGTCGTGGCGGACGAAAGTTTCTGCTCACGACAGCACTCGGAGTTCGGAGTCGCCCTAGCTCTTAACAACCGCGGCTAGCGAGCGACTTTCAAATCGTGCTGATTTAACACGGTAGAACTATCTTCCGTAGCTCACGCGCCAGATCGTTCCGTTGCCGTCTTCGCTGAAAAGGAGACTACCATCTTTGGCGACAGTGACGCCGACGGGGCGACCCCAGACTTTGCCCTCGGGCGTGACGAAACCGGTCACGAAATCTTCGTATCCGCCACTTGCTTTGCCGGTGGAATGATCGAACGGGACTCGCACGATTTTGTAACCGGTGCGTTTCTTCCGGTTCCACGAGCCGTGAAACGCCGCAAAAATGTCGCCTTTGTATTCTACTGGAAATTGATCCCCAGTGTAAAAGCACAAGTTGAGCGTGGCTGAGTGGGCCTGCACAAGCACATCAGGAACGATCACCTTATCGGCAAGCTCAGGATGCTTTCCCTTGTGGCGTGGATCGGGATGATTGCCGATGTAAAACCACGGCCAACCGTAAAATCCATCGGGGCGGACACTGCTTATGTAATCGGGAGGCAAATCTTCGCCGACCTCGTCCCGCTCGTTTGCACTCATCCAAAGCTCGTTAGTACCGGGACGAAAGGCAATTCCGACGGCGTTGCGAATTCCCCAGGCATAGACCTTTCGATCGGTGCCGTCCGGATTAGACTCGAAGATGCGCGCCCGATCGGCTTCGGCAGCATTATCGGAAACATTCGAGCGCGAGCCGATCGAAACGAACATTTTTTTGCCGTCGGGTGAAAAGACAATGTCGCGTGTCCAGTGGCCACCGCTGCGCAGGCGCGCCGCGCCACCGGACAAATGCGCACCTAAGTCTTCGGCCGGTCCGCGAGCTTTGAGGTCGCCGTTGCGATAGGGAAAACGAATTATCCCATCAGTATTGGCGATGTACAAAAATTGGGGCTCGTTCCCCGGCGGATAAAACGCGATCCCGAATGGTTTGTTCAAACCTTGGTCAGCAAAGATTTCGACAACGTCCGGTTTCCCGTTGCTTTTGGTATCGCGCAGCACCTTGATCCGATTCTCACGACTTTCCACGACGAAGATATCGCCATTGGGCGCCGTGAGTAAAAAACGCGGATCTTTCAATCCATCGGCATACAGCTCGATTTTAAAGTCAGGCGGCGCCTGAAGCTGCGCGTCTGCCGGAGGTGGGACAACGTGTGCCAGTTTAATTGACAGGATATTTGAACTCGGCGGCGGCAAATCCTGGACGGTAAGCTTCCTTCGCACGCCGGGCGCATCCGTTGTCCAATCGCCCATGGCGGCCTTGCCGGTGAGAAGCGCGCCGGTCTCCACGGCTGGGGCGACGATATTGAGTGCGAGGTAGATGGCGCAGAAGAGCTTCAACACACCGCTGAACAAACCCAACGAGTAGAAGCGAGCAAGCTGTCTTGCCGCGCTGTGATGCGGTGAAGCGCTCGCCCTGGGAGAGCCCAGAAGGCTTCGGGGTTGAAGCGTTGAAGCGCTTCGAATTATTGACTAATAGGCTCCGTATCAGTTTGCCGCTAAGACAGAACAATGTTCCGCACGATCTTCCATTCGCCGTCGGCGGCGCGTTGCCAGATGGTGAGAAAGCGAGACGTTCTTGTTACCGGTTTTCCCTCCTTCATTACCGTGATTTCGGCGTTGCCTGATTCATAGGCGACATCTCCGTCAAGGATGACGTTTTTCGAATCGAGCCTGGTGGAATTCGGCGGGCCGGACTGCTCGAAACGTGTGCGGTACATTTTCTCGATTTCGGCGCGGCCCTGAATACATGTGCCGTCAGGTAAAACAAAAACGGCGTTATCGGCGTACGGTGCCGCAATCGTGGCGGCATCGCCCGTTTTCGTAGCAGTCAGGAACTCGCTGTTCGCTTTCTGGATTGCGCTGTCGAGTTTCGGGTCGCCGGAGGGAGCCGCGCTGGAATGAGCGAGAGCTAACGAAATCGCGATCAGGATTGCGAAAGCAGGACTATTTTTCATTGTTACTTGGCGTCGGCGCTATGAGCAACTTAACTTGGCTGGCTAGGTGTCAGGCGTATCGCTCTTGCCGCGCCCAGTCTTCTGCTGCAGCTCGTCAATCTTTTTTGAAGCCTCCGCTTTCGTCCAATTTTCGTTGAATTCTTCCTTGCCTTCGCGGCAGAGTGTCTGGAGATAAGATCGTTGCGGGCCGGTCATTGGCTCATCTTTTGTTACCCACTCGTCGGGATCTTTCTTCGGATTAAGCGATGCCGGGGGAACATCTGGCGGAACATTGTCGGTTTTCATCAGAGGCAGATTCGTCTCCGCTGCCGTCGGTGGACTTGCAGGTTGCGAAACTCTGAAACGGATGACCACAAGAGACCGACAACGGGCGGCGTGACAGCTCCTTAATGGAAGTCCCGATGATGCTCAGAGAGAAATCTGGTAGAAATGTTCCCTGCCCTCGATCTTTAGCGTAAGCCGTCCGCCAATAATAAAAAGGACGGCAACGTAAGACGAGCCCAGCCGGGGACCTAATAGCGGCGCATTTTTTTAATAGCCACGCTGTGAGGGGGCAAGCCGACAAACCAGAGAACAATGCGAACCATCCATTGGTGGGCTGCCAGGGACCCATTGTGATTATTAGCCCCAGACCGCCGATCCCGGCTAGAAGTGTCCATCCCCAGGCCGCGATCGAACCAAACCCGCGAACGAGTTGACGAATGCGATTCGCCCGCGTGGTCGAAGTCATCAGTTAAATTAAGATGACGCTTGGAAGAGCTTTGGATTCGGGAGCAAATGCGGCAGCATTTGCCATTGTTATCCGTTATCGGGTATCAACATACTGCTACGGTCGCGCCCGAATAATTAACTCCGCGCCGGTAGTCGTTAGCTTTATTCGGCCTTCGTTAGCCTGATAGTTGGGCTTAGCGATCTCCGCGCGAGCATGGCCATCGGTGCGCACAAACCTAACCACGTTCGCGGACTCTCCCACTTTTTCCCACTTATGGCCTTTTGCATTGTCCTTTAGAATCGCGTCTATCTGGGGATCTGAGAGCGTTCCTCCAGCTTCCGGGGCAAAATCTTCGCGTATCGAATGATGGTCCCGGACATGCACAGTAATGTAGATGTGACCATGACTGAAGCGGACCTGGTCTTTAGAATAATGGCCGATTGAGGCGCCATAGCGGTAGCTACACTCATCCAGTGTCTCGCCAACTCGTGCGTCGGCCAAGCCGCTTAAGAAAAGCACCAGCGTCAAGATAGCGATCGACTTCATTGCCAGCGTTGGATAGTATATGACTAACCGTGCGCTTGTGAAAGTGTGGGTTTCGACAAATCACGAACAAGGTCGCGTAATTGGCAGGTATCGGTTATTGGCAACTGTTCGGAGAGATTGTAAACGGCTTTAAAGCCAAGCCACCATTCGACTGGAAACGTCGCAGCTCGCCATTGCGCCGGCGCCCTCTGTGAGTTCTTTCATTCAGCCTTGGCAGATGCGCGTGCTTTCTACAATCTGATTTTAGGGATAAACATAGCGACGCGACGATGAAAAAAACGGTGCTCGCGGTACTCGTGACGATCGCCTTCAGTGTGGTCGGCGTGCTGGGCGATTATTTCCTTAAGCTTTCCAGCGCGCGCGAGCAACCTCTACGGACGCGTTGGTTTTATGTCGGCTTCGTAATCTATGCCTCGACCGCCTTCGGGTGGGTGTTCGTAATGCGACACCTGAAACTGGCTACTATCGGCGTTATCTACTCGGTTTCGATGGTACTACTCCTGACCGCGGTTGGTGTGTACTGTTCCGGGAATCGCTGAACTACTACGAACTGGCCGGGATCGTCCTGGCCGTGGCCTCGCTCGTACTGTTA
>JBKPMO010000083.1:0-15160 GCA_046732175.1 Verrucomicrobiota bacterium | reverse complement strand
TTCCACCGGCTCCTTCTTGTGGTTGCGTAGCTTGATTTCGAAACTCTCGTCCAGCCAGTGATTGGACGAATCTACTTTCACGTTGGTACGGCGCCGTTCGCCCACCAGATCGAAAGCATTCCCGGTAAAAACCCGCAGCGTTTCGTCTTTCGGGGTGTGATCGATCAAATTCTCGCCGGTAAACTCCAACTGTTTGTCATCGTCCTGTTTGTAGAAACGGACGCGCCCTTTCGGCAACGGCATTCCAAGATGGCTTTGTTCCGAATTCTTAAATTCGCGCATGACCGCGACTTTCGTGTCCATCTCCGTGCCGAAGTCTTGGTTGTTGCGAATATTTTCCATGCGGTAACCGCGCCACTGGTTCCAGTCGATTTTCAATCCATCGTAAACATAAATGCGCTCCGATTTCACCCCGCTGGCGCGAATGAACTCCACCTGTTTCGTTTCGCGATCCCGCAAGGTCGTTGGGCGCGCCAGATTGTAGAGGTGATAATCCTCGAACGCCTTTTGCGTAACCACAGATGCCATCTCCGCTCGGGCCGCGACGTCCTCACTAGCCAGGTAACCGCCCAAGACAACCGGTTGGATCTTGCTGATGTCGCCGGCCATCAATTTGATTTTCGCATTCTCAAAAGTCTTGCCGCTCTGGTTGTCCATTGTCACCCAGCCGACGAAATCGAGCAGATCGCTTTTCTCCGGCGCGACGATGTTGTAATTGGCTTCCCAGCTCATTCCCCCGGTGACATAAGCAAGCTCGGCATCGAGTTTGCCCGCCTTATCGGCCTGCAATTGCCATTCGATGGTCGGTTTTAGAATGGTGTCGTCGCTGAGCGGCGAAAAAAGTGGCTGACCGGGAAGCGTAAAGCGCAGTTTGCCATTTACCTCGATGATCGGTTGCGACATTCCGCCGCTTTGGTACGCCATCGCCGATTGCGCCATGGCGTAGCTTTGACCGTAACGCTGCATCGCTTCCTGGCTATGCCGCACGTAACCGCTGCGCACAATTTTCCCCTGCACAATCGTGTTCGGTTTATTCGGCTCGACCACCAGAAAATCGATGGTCTTGCCTTCTGAAAGTGAGAGCAACAATTCCTGCGAAACAGCATCGTTCCGATAATTCTGCTCGAGAATTTGCAGATTCGTTTTCCCGGTCGGATCCCGCAAAATCACCGAAGCCGGCTCGAGGTGCGCCGTCGTCTCGGTGAAGCGCACATTGTTCACGCCCTGTTTCAAATCGATCGGAACCGTGTCGCGAACCACCGCGAAGTTTTGGTTGTAAATCGTGAGCGCCGGTTGGCTGGCGGGAAGCGAAGATGCGAGCACAATGCTCAGCAGCACGACGAATGTTCTTTTCATATCGCGGAGTTAAACACTCGAAGCCGCACTTTAGTAGCACGGACATCTTGTCTGTGGGGCCAACGGGCATCTTGGCCGTTGACAAATCATTTCACGCCGGTCGCGAACACCGTCTGAAAATGCGGACTCTGTTTTTCGCGGGAAACCACGCGCACATCAATGTTCTTAAACCCCGCGTTCTCCAGAAACTGGTGCAATTGCACTTCGCTGAACCCGAGCCAGTGATCGGCGTACAATTCCCGCGCTCGCTCAAAGGAATGGCTCAACAAATCAAGGATCACGATGCGCCCGTTCTTTCGCAAAATGGAGTGGGCGCTCTTGATTGCGCGTTCCGGCTTCGGCGCATGATGCAATGCCTGACTGAAAATCGCAAGATCGACGCTGTTCTTTGGAATCGGTGACTGTTGCATGTCGCCAAGGCGATATTCGATGTTGCGAAAGCCGTGCTTTTTCGCCAGCTCCGACGCGAACTCGACCATTTTCGGCGAATTATCGACCGCAATCACTTTGCGTGCGTTTTTGGCCAGCAACTGCGCCAGCGTTCCTTCGCCTGCGCCTAAATCGGCGACGGTCAGCGGCGGTAACAGCGTGATCAGAACGTGGGCCAGCGCTTCCCATGATCGGCCCGGGACATAAGTGCGGCCAAATTTTCCGGCTAGCTCATCGAAATATTCCCGCGCTTTGTCCTGCCGCTTGCGCAGCGCGAGCTTGAGCGCGGTGCGGTCGCGTGCCGTTTCCGGGATCTCACGGGCCACGGTTTGCACCAGCTCCTGCACCCGGGCACGCGCCCCGTTCCGGGAAGGATTTTGCAAACCGTAATACACCTTCTTGCCCGCGCGCCGATCGACCACCGCCCCGGCCCGTTTCAGTTGAGCGAGATGGCTGGAAATACGCGACTGCCCCATTCCGAGAATTTCCTGGAGTTCGGCCACGGAAAGCTCTTCCTGCTCGAGAAGGAGGAGCAGGCGCAGGCGCGTGGGATCGGCAATCAGACGGAGGAAATTAATGGTTGACGCCATGTTGAAGAGAAACGATATATCTACATATCATGATTGGTCAATATGTTGCTTTGCGACGTTAAACCGTTAAAAAGTACTTCGTAAAAACGGCCGGCATGATCGCGGATTCCACCAATCCCATTTAGCGTTTCAACTTTTTTTAAGAATCACGTTCATCACCATGCCTCGCCATATCTTCTCTTCCGAGTCTGTCACCGAAGGTCACCCCGACAAGGTCTGCGATACGATCAGCGATTACGTTCTCGATGCCTGTCTGGAGCAGGACCCGAAGAGCCGCGTCGCATGCGAGACTTTGGCCAAGGGCAATCTCATCGTTCTCGCAGGTGAGATCACGAGCAACGCGCGCTTTGATTTCATCGCTCTCGCGCGCAAAGCGGTGCGCGACATCGGCTATACCAACCAGGATTGTTGTTTTCACGCCGATACTTGCCAGGTGCTTTGCGCGATGAGCGAGCAATCGCGCGATATCAAACAGGGCGTTGACGAAGCCGCGGCGGAAGACAAGGCCACGGCCGAGCAGGGCGCGGGAGATCAGGGACTGATGTTCGGTTATGCCTGCAACGAAACGCCGGAGCTTATGCCGGCTCCGATTTCCTTCGCCCATAAGCTTGGGCGCGAGCTTTCGCGCATGCGTAAGGCCGGAGAAATTCAATGGCTGCGCCCCGATGCCAAGACGCAGGTCTCGATTGAATACGATGGCTTTGTTCCGAAACGTGCGACGACGGTAGTGGTATCATCTCAGCATTCCGCTGACGTGAAGCAAAAGGAAGTGCGCGAAACACTGACCGAACTGCTGATCAAGAGGATTATGCCGGCTGAGTGGCTCGACGAGAAGACGCAGTTCTTAATTAATCCAACTGGCCGATTCGTCATCGGCGGACCCGAAGGCGACGCCGGCCTGACTGGGCGCAAAATTATCGTCGATAGTTACGGCGGAATGGGGCGCCACGGGGGGGGAGCGTTCTCCGGTAAAGATCCAAGCAAGGTGGATCGCTCTGCTGCTTACATGGGCCGTTACGTCGCGAAGAATGTGGTCGCGTCCGGACTGGCCGACCGTTGCGAAGTGCAATTCGCCTACGCCATCGGTCATCCCGATCCGGTTAGCGTGAGCGTGAACAGTTTCCGCACCGGCAAAGTCAGCGATGAAAAACTCACCGATGCCGTGTGCGAGATTTTCAGCTTCAAACCGGCTGACATCGTCAAACAGCTCAATCTGCTTCGCCCCATTTACAAAAAGACAACCAACTACGGCCACTTCGGTCGCGTGGACGATCTCGACGCTTTGACGTGGGAACGAACCGACAAAGCCGACGCCTTGAAGAGGGCGGTGCAACAAAGTTTATGAGCATCATAAAAACCGAACCAAAGACAAAACAAGATTACAAAGTTCGCGACATCAGTCTGGCGGATTGGGGTCGCAAGGAAATTTCCATCGCGGAAAAGGAAATGCCGGGATTGATGGCGATCCGCGAGAAGTACTCAAAATCCAAACCGCTCGCTGGCGTGCGCATCACCGGATCGCTGCACATGACGATCCAGACGGCAGTGTTGATCGAAACGCTCACTGATCTCGGCGCGAGCGTGCGTTGGGCGAGTTGCAATATTTTTTCCACGCAAGATCACGCTGCGGCTGCGGTCGCAAGCGCGGGCATCTCAGTTTTCGCGTGGAAGGGCGAGAACTTGGAAGAATACTGGTCGTGCACTTATCAGGCGATTTCGCACCCGGACGGAAAAGGACCGCAGTTGATAGTAGATGACGGCGGCGACGCGACGCTGCTTATCCACAAAGGCTACGAGCTCGAGGAAGGCAGCGATTGGGCGAAAACCAAATCGGCCAACAAAGAGGAGCAGGTCATCAAGGATCTGCTACTCGAAATTCAGCGCGCCAATCCATATCGCTGGCATGAGCTGGTGAAAGATTGGCGCGGCGTTTCCGAGGAAACGACCACCGGCGTGCATCGCCTCTACAAGATGCATCAGGAAAACCGGCTCCTCGTTCCTGCAATTAATGTTAATGATTCGGTCACCAAATCGAAGTTCGACAACCTCTACGGCTGCCGCCATTCGCTCGTCGATGGATTGAACCGCGCCCTTGATGTCATGATCGCCGGCAAGGTCGCCGTGGTCTGCGGTTATGGCGACGTCGGCAAAGGTTGCGCACAATCGCTGCGCGGTCAGGGCGCGCGCGTCATCATCACCGAGATCGATCCGATCAATGCTCTCCAAGCAGCGATGGAAGGTTATGAAGTAACGACGATCGAAGAAACGCTTGGTCGCGGCGATATCTACATCGCCGCCACTGGCAATGTTGATGTCATCAAGCTCGAACACATCGAGCGGATGAAAGACCAGGCCATCGTCGCGAATATCGGCCACTTCGATAACGAAGTTCAGGTCGACGCCTTAAACTCGGCCAAGGGCGTCAAGCGCACCAATATCAAGCCGCAGGTGGATAAATATACTTTCCCGGATGGCCGCGAAATTTTCCTACTGGCCGAAGGCCGCCTGGTAAATCTCGGCTGCGCCACAGGTCACCCCAGTTTCGTGATGTCGAATTCGTTTTCCAATCAGGTGCTGGCGCAGCTCGATCTTTGGAAGAATCGCGATACCTACAAAGTCGGCGTTTACGTTCTAAGCAAGAAGCTGGACGAAGAAGTTGCGCGACTCCATCTCGCAAAAATTGGCGTCAAGCTAACGAAATTAAGCCAAACACAGGCAGATTATCTCGGCGTTCCGGTGGACGGCCCCTACAAATCGGAGCACTACCGGTATTGATTTGGTTGAAGACGGATCCGCGGCTTCGCGAGCCGGTAGGGCGATTGACCTCAATCGCCCGCAAACGCTGCGATCATCTGCAAAATCTGTGTAATCTGCGGAGTACCAGTTCGGGATCTGCCGGCTATTGCAAAACGCCGGCGTCATGGCAAACGAGCGCATCAGCTACAGTCGGAGCTTCGCCCCTGAGCCATTGTTGCAGCCAGCTGCCAAGCCGATGGCCGAATACGCGTGGCCGCTCCTCGAAAAATCGTTCTGCCAAATCCACCCCGCGGTCCTGTAATTCCGCTTCGCTGGCTTCGATCACCGCCACCAATTCTCGCGTCTCCCGCGCAGGCGGTTGCGAATCAATGCGACGTAATCGCTCACCCAGAAAATACAAATCGTGAGATCGGCCGAATACCTCGGCAACTGAATCAAGGTCGTCAATCAGCGCGCCGACGACGAGGGGATTGATCGGTCTCAAAATGCGCAGTTGATAAAGAAGCCGTTTCGCTTCGCTCCGAAATTCGTGAAAATTTGCCGGCGTCGGCTTAGTTTTGGCGCAGTCCAGCGCATCACGCGCGGCTTTGTAAGCGCGTTGCCCGGCACAGCGAATCCTTTTGCAATCGAGGTTTTGGATCGGCCACGCTTCAATCTCTTCCTGCAACTTTTCCAATTGTGGGGCCGCCTGTTTTTGCCAACCCGCAAATGCTGCTATGAAATGTTCCAGTTCCGCCAGCAGCAGCTCCTCCGTCTTCCGAAAAGTCTGCTGCGAAGTGCGCCGGGTTATTTCCTGCAATTGCCGCACCGTTTGCAGGCGCACTTCCGCGTCCCGCACCTCGGAGATCAACCGGGCTATGTCGCGGAAAGAATGATCCTGCTTTTTGAAAGGAGACCGCCCGATTTCATCTGCCACCACCTGCAAAGCGGCGCGTGCCTTTTTTAGATGTTTGCGCGTCTGATGCACAGGGGTATCGTTCGCTTCTTTTTCGCCGCGCACGATTTCCAGCGCACCCTCGACCTGCTTCCGGCAAATCCGCCGCAAGTTCGCGCCCAAAGTTTGACTACGTCGTAGTTGATAACTCATTACTTCACTCCCGCGCCAGCCGTACGTTGCTGTAACGCGATTTCCCGCTCACCTCTGCCGCGAACCAGTCCGGCGGCTGGAAGCGCCTGCACTCCGTCTCGTCCGGGAATTCCACTTCCGCGACGACCAGCCCCTCGTTACGGCCACGATAAACATCGATCTCAATGGTGTGTCTGCCAAATGGAACATCGTAGCGTGTCTTTGTTAAACGGCAGCCCGCTGTTGCCGGCCACAGCTCCTGGAACTGATCACGCGTGAGATCGATTTCGATTTCCTGTCGCGATATCCCGCGGCCACGTTTGATCGTGAGCGAATGATGCCGGCCGGATTTGCGCAATCGAATCTGAGTGCCATCGCTTTTCGCCGCGAGATAACCCTGCTCGATCGTGCGACTGTGGAAATGCCGCAGGTTCGGTGGCAAACGCTTGACCAAGAATTTGCGTTCGATCTCGCGCGAAACTTTGCCGTTGTTGGAGAATCCAGCCCTCACGATTCCTCACTTTGTTCCAACACGCCTGCCACTGACAAGCGACAAGTCCGCGCGAACATTTTTTTGTAGGCGATATCGTTGATGCCGACCGCTTCTTTTGTCATCCCCGAGCGAAAGCCGAGGGATCTCGATGCGTAACCTTTTAGGTAACTTCATCGGGATCTCTCGACTACGCTCGGGATGACAAGATGCGATGTTCAACCGAAACTCGCGCGTTGAATTTCCGGTTCAGAAAATTCCTTTTCGTTGCCATCGCAGCATTGCCGAGCGGGATTACCGTCGACGCAGCGCCCGACACAAATCGCCACATCGTCCTCGTCGTGTGGGATGGCATGCGTCCGGATTTCGTCACGGAAAAATACGCGCCCACTCTCGACAAACTCGCGCACGACGGCGTCCGCTTTCGCAATCACCACTCCGTTTATCCCACCGCGACCGATGTGAACGGTGCCGCCCTCGCCACCGGTTGCTATCCGAATCGTAACGGCCTCGCCGCCAACCTGGAATTTCGCCGCGCGATCAATCCGCGACAGCCCATCGACATGGGCGATCTCGATTCCATCAAACGTGGCGATGAAGTTTCCGGCGGGAAATATCTGGCGATTCCAACTTTCGTGGAGTTACTGCGCGACACCGGCAAAAAGGTCGCATTGGTGGGCGTGAAATCGGTCGCAATACTTTTCGACCGCCACAACGTCTGGACCTGCGTCAGAATAAGAGGGAAACCACTCACGATTTTCGCCGCGGCGCCTCTTGGCCGTTCGGCACGGGAGGAAATGATAAAAGTGCTTGGGCCGATTCCGGATGACCCCGGCGCAAACTCAATGCAGCGAAATCATTTCGCGACACGTGCCTTGACTGAATTTTTCTGGCGCGACGCCGTGCCCGATTTCTCGCTCCTCTGGCTAAGCGAGCCCGATCTTGCCGAGCACAATTACGCGCCCGGGTCGCCGGAAGCGCTTGCTGCCATCAAAGCCGTCGATGATGACCTCGCAATCCTGCTGAGCGCGCTGGAAAAGAAAAAAGTTCGCGATTCCACCGACATCTTCGTCGTTTCCGATCACGGCTTCTCCACTATCCGCCGCTCCATCGACGTCGTCGCCCTACTGAACAAAGCCGGCTTTCGGGCCGCCAAGGAATTTTCGGACAAACCAAACCCCGGCGACATTCTCGTCGCCGGCAACGGTGGCACCGTACTGTTCTACATCCACGATCACGATCGCAAAGTCATACAGCGCCTGGTTGATTGGCTACAGCACAGCGACTTCGCCGGAATGATTTTCACCCGTGAAAAGTTCGAGGGGACGTTTTCTTTCACCGATGTTCACATTGATTCTCAAAATAACGCCGATGTAGTGTTGTCGTTTCGGGGGTCGGAGGAGAAGAATCGTTTCGGCGTCGCTGGAATGATCGACGCCGATTGGAATAGGAAGGCGGGCGACGGCACGCATGCGACGATGAATAGGTTCGACGCCCATAACTCTTGTATTGCGCAGGGACCTGATTTTCGGCACGCGTTCGAGACTACGGTTCCGAGCGGTAATATTGATATTGCACCGTCTATTCTCGGCATTGTTGGTTTTCACCTTCCCAATCAAATCGATGGTCGCCTGTTAGACGACGCAATGGTTCCTCTGCCGGATCAAGTGCCGGCCCTACCGAGACGGCCAACTGATTTTTTGCATGCCATGCACGACGACTGGCAGCAGAGCCTCGTAATCACACACCTCAGGGACACCGTCTATTTCGACGAGCAGTAATGCCAGAGACAGGACTCGAACCTGCACGCCTTCCGGCACCAGATCCTAAGTCTGGCGCGTCTGCCAATTCCGCCACCCTGGCTCACTGATTACCAATAGCTTATAAATTGAGCTTTCTGCATTTTAGCTTTGTGCTAGATTTTGTGCTAGAGAGATATGGTGAAAGCCCGTGCAATGCCAAGCAAACCCCAAGCCCTTCGGTTGACACGCTCTGCAATCGTAATGCCTACCTTTTCCACTCCCAATCATCGCGCGCAGTTTATCGCCGTACGCGATTCTCGCAATCGCAGAATCCCCGGTCTCTACCTTCGCAGCGGTCGTTATTACGCCCAGCTTTGGGTCGATCTCGGCAAAGGGAAAAAGGCGCCACGCCGATTTCCGCTTCGGGATGGCGACAATCAACCCGTGCGCACTGTAACAGCGGCGCGCGAAGCCCTCGAGATCAAGCGGCACGAGCGCCGTGAGAATCACCTTCCCAGCCCCGGCCGCAGACCTTTCTTTGCCGATTACGTCGCGGCCTATTTTGAGAAAGCAAAGGTGCAGCGCAAGCGCCCCGGCACCCTGGAAAATGAACGCCAAGCGATCGAGCGCTGGCGGGATTATCTAGGCCACGTCCGAATCGATCAGATCGCTACACCTGCCATTACCGCTTACCTCGACAAGCGCCTGAAAGGCGGAATTTTTTGCGGTCGCAAGTTGCAGCCTGTTTCGGAGCGAACAGCGAACCTCGACCTGATGATGCTTCGCAATGTTCTCAAAGCGGCAATGGACGATGGACACCTGCGCGAGCTGCCGCGAATGAAAATGCTTGATGAGGCGCCGCCTCCAAAGCGCGATCTTATCGCTCCCGCTGAATTTGATCGCTTGATTGAGGCCGCGCGAAACGGCTGCAAAAAAAATGGCGAAGAGCTGGTTGACTACTTACGCTTTCTCGCCTTCAGCGGCGCGCGCGAACAGGAAGCCCTGCGGATCAAATGGGCGGACGTTGATTTTGAGCATGATCGGGTCACGATCGGCGCCGATCGCTTAACGAAAAACTGGGATAGCCGAACGGTGGAATTTAATCCGCAGCTTGGGGCGCTTTTGCGTGAAATGCGCGCGCGACGGGCGCCCGATTGCGCCTGGCTTTTCCCGTCCCCGCGACGCGGTCCGCGCGATGAACACGCCAGGAGTTTCCGTGAGAGTTTAAAGATCGCGCGGAAAGCCGCCGGGCTTGAATGGGTCGGCTTTCATGATCTACGCCACTACTTTTGCTCCGTCTGCGTGATGGCCGGAATTGACTTTATGACGATTGCGGCCTGGCTTGGACACAAAGACGGAGGGATTCTCGTGGGAAAAGTCTACGGGCATTTATTGGACGAACATCGGAGCAAAGCCGCCAAGCTCGTTCATTTCGGGTTAGCGGTTGTGCGCCGTCCCATCCCTGAGCCGGAAGCAGAATCATTGCGACCGCTCTAGCAAATCGCTTAATTCGCGCGTCTTGGCCGTGTCGGTTGTTTGGCGAACTCGCCAGCGGCAGCGCGCTCGTTGAACCGCGCAATTTCAGAGCGCGTTAAATAGTGCCGGCCGCAGATATTCAATGTGTTAAGCCACCCGGCGCGGCGGTACCGCCAGACGGTTACGGCAGAGAGGCCGCTTTGTTCGATAAACCTGTCCAAGGCAATTGGAGGCTCAGAGTCAATTGAGGGTATGCTTGCATGGTTATTCATGCCGCTTGTCGGCGTGTCAACTTTGTCCGGAGTTGAAACGTCGGGGCCGTGCCGCTCAGATAAGTCGCTGGCGGCGGATCTGATTAACCCGGATGCAAGTCCCAGCCGGTTGGGGGCCCGCTAGTCTAGTGCGGCGATCTCTAGCAGGCGTCCAGGTCGGATCTCTAGAACCCGTTCAGCTGTCCTTAGCGTCGTTCGCACTGCGCCGACGGTCATAAGCGGGAGAATCCCACGGACTGCGCTGGGCATCTCCATATAGCCACTGCAAAAACCGATAAAGCTCGTCTGTCTCCTCACGCGCTGCACGGTATGTCGAAAAGCGCTAAACAAATGTTTAATATCCGTGGAATTCCACGGATTTGGAAGAACGGCGCTAGGACTTTAAGCGCCATATTCGAGGAATTCCTCGAAAACGGCGGATCCCCACAGATCTGACCAAAATGCTCAACTCATTCGGCTTCCGTCCCTCGTAAAAGCTGACCAGTGGTGGAGCATAGGGCCAGCATTCATCTAGTTTTTTACGACAGTCTCGGCAACGCGCGGCCGATGGTTGGCAGGAAGGACCCGGTTAATCTTTTGAGGCTATGGAACGCCTCATGGTGGCGGCCTAATCTGGAAAGATTATGGGAACACGAAATGTGGACGGCGGAGCGGAATTTTGCCGCCCGGCCGCCTATTGGACCCTATTTTACCAATGTTACGCGAACATTATCCCATCTTTGCATTGACGCCATCAATGGGTCTGATCAGCTCCCGGCTGCTTAAAAATCTCCAGATCCGGACGCCTGGCCGACCGCTTAGGCGCGCCGCCTATTCCTAGAAATCTCGGGATTCCGAAGCGTTAGGATTCGTCACCTTCCGGCCCAGTCGTGAGTTTTGTTGTGAGTTAGCCTACAGAGCTAATTCTACTGGGAAACGATGAAGAAGGGATTAGAACCCTCGGGGTCTAGCACAAGTTCTAGCGAAGTGAGATAATTTGAGGGGTACGCCTTAGAGAGGCGGCGTTGAACGCGCCAGACTTACACCTTTTCTGCGCCTTTAGTTTTTGCTAACTCCTTGACGACTCAATCGCCCCGAGATGAAGAACTGTCCGAACTCCAACTGCGTTTGCCCAATTATCTCGCCGTGGTTAGTCCGGTGGCGCGGCGCCGGTTAACTCATTAGCGCGGTCACCCCAACTTCAGCCTGACCGAGCGTAAGCGGATATGATGCGCATGCAGAGGAGCTCGGGCAAAATAAGTTTTGGTATCACCACTGCTGAGAGACGAATCATTACGTGATGCTGACCAAATTACCGCGCCCTAAAACCTCACCGGCAAGGCCATGGCCGCGGCGTCAACGCGCGCGCGAATTGCCCTTGCGGGCGGAGTTATTTGGCGTTGAACAACTGGCGCGTCATGCCCAAGCCATCGCGGCGCAACATAAGCTCGTCGCCGGCCGCAGTTCCGCCCGGCTGCTCACGCGGCTGGATCAGAATGAGAAAGTCCTGCGCGCTTTTAATCGCGCGACGCTGGCGGTGGATCAAAGCCGGCGCGTCACGCCCGCGGCGGAATGGTTGCTCGATAATTTTTATCTGATTGAAGAGCAGATTCAGCTGGCTCACCGGCATCTGCCGGAGCAATACAGCCGCGAATTACCCCGACTGGCCAATGGTCCGTCTGCTGGATTCTTGCGCGTCTACGACATCGTTCTGGAATTGATTGCGCACGTCGATGCGCAGATCGACGCGGACTCGCTGAGCGCGTTCGTGGCCGCGTATCAGACGGTGGCGCCGCTGAAACTAGGTGAGCTGTGGGCTGTGCCGATCATGTTGCGGCTGGGATTGATTGAGAACCTGGCTCGTATCACCACCGGGCTGGCGCAGGGTCGGCTTGATCGCAATCTGGCTAACCAATGGGTGGAGCGTTTGCAGGCAATGGCGGAGAAAAATCCGTCGCGCATTGTCATCGTGGTTGCGGACATGGCGCGGGCGGAGCCGACGCTCTCCAGCTCGTTCGTGGCGGAATTTTGCCAGCGCCTCTCGCGCCTGAATCCCGCTTTACATTTGGCGCGCGGCTGGCTTGAGCAGCGCACGCTCGAGCAGGGCCTTTCCGTGGAGCAACTGGTCCATCAGGAAAATCAGAGCCAGGCCTCTGATCAAGTTTCGGTTAGCCACAGCATCTCGAGTCTGCGTTTGCTCAGTGCGATCGATTGGAAGGAGTTCGTCGAAACCCTCAGCCTGGTCGAGCAAGCATTGCGCGGCGAGCCGGCCGATGTTTACGGCGACATGGATTTTGCGACGCGCGATCGTTATCGCCACGTCGTCGAAATCCTCGCCCGCCATAGTGCGCGCTCGGAAATCGAAGTGGCGCGCAAAGCCGTCGAGCTGGCGCAGGAAAGTGCGCAACAAAAAGGCCGGGAAGATCGCACCGCGCACGTCGGTTTTTATTTAATCGACAAAGGTCTTCCCAGATTGGAGCGCGCGACCGGTGCGCGCTGGCGGACGAAAGGTTTTGTCGAACGAAGCATTCGCAAGTTTCCCTTCACTTTCTACGTAGGCGGAATTTTTCTGCTCTCGCTTTTGGCCACGCTGGGATTCGTGCACGCGGCGGAGGCGCGAGGAGTTGGCGGATGGCGGCTGGGTCTGTGCGGGATCACATTTTCGCTCGGGGTCAGTCAACTGGCGGTGGCCTTGTGGAACTGGCTCGCCACTTTGCTGCTCAATCCGCAACTACTGCCTCGTCTCGGGTATTCGCCCGGCGGGATAGCGCCAGAGAGTCGCGGCATGGTCGTCGTTCCCACCATCCTGAGAAGCGCGGAAAACATCGATGATCTGCTCCAAACGCTGGAGATTCATCATCTGGCCAATCGCGATCCGTATTTGCACTTCGCCCTCCTGACCGACTGGCCCGATGCGGCGGAAGAAAATTTGCCGGAGGACGCGTCGTTGCTGGAGCGCGCAAAGGCGGGAATCGAATCATTGAATCGCAAGTATGCCGGCGGACGGCGCGATTTCTTTTTCCTTTTCCATCGGCCCCGCCGCTGGAACGCGAGCGAGAACCTGTGGATGGGCTACGAACGGAAACGCGGAAAGCTGATGCAGTTCAACGCCTTTCTCCGCGGGCGCTGTGCGGAATGCTTCGCCGCGGTAGTGGGCGACCAATCGATTTTGCGCGAAATCAAATACGTCATCACCCTCGATACGGACACGCAATTGCCGCGCGAGTCAGCCCGCCAACTTATCGGCACAATGGCTCATCCGTTGAACCGGCCGCAATTCGATCCGGCACGCGGGATCGTGAGGGAAGGCTACGGCCTGCTGCAACCGCGGGTGGATGTGAGTCTGCCGACAGCGGATCGTTCACGATTCGTTAGGTTGCACGCGGGCGACGTCGGGATCGATCCCTACACCCGCTCCGTCTCGGATGTTTATCAGGACCTTTTCGGCGAGGGCTCGTTCATCGGAAAAGGCGTTTATGACGTCGATGCTTTTCAGCACGCGCTGGCCGGCCGTTTTCCGGAAAATCGAATCCTGAGTCACGACCTGCTGGAATCGGTCTACGCCCGCTGCGGTTTGGTAAGCGACGTGACACTTTACGAGGAATATCCCTCGCGCTACGAGATCGACGCCGTCCGCCGGCATCGCTGGATTCGAGGCGACTGGCAAATTTTGCCGTGGCTGCTGCCGCGCGTTCCCGGCGCGGAGGGTCGCGGCATCCGCAATCCGATCTCGGCGTTGTCGTGGTGGAAAATTTTCGACAACCTTCGCCGCAGTCTCGTTCCGTTCGCGCTCCTGCTTTTCTTCCTCTCGAGCTGGCTGATCGTTCCGCGGGCAGGCTTGTTCGCGACCGGCGGGTTGCTCGCCATTGTCGCCCTGCCCGGTTTGCTCTCGCTCGTTGTAGAATTCGTGCGCAAGCCGGAGCAGTTGCCGTGGCGAATGCATTTGCGTGGAATGTTGGCGTCAGCGAAACGGACCCTAAGCCAGATCGGACTTACCTTGGCGTTCCTGCCGAACGATGCCTTTCTCAGTCTGACAGCAATCGGTCAGACACTTTGGCGCGTGTTTATCACGCGGCGATATTTGCTGGAATGGGTCACCTCGGGCGAAGTGGCTCGGAGCGCACGAACAGACCTTGCGGGCTCATATGCGGCAATGTGGTTTGCGTCGGCAATCGCGCTCGGCGGCGCGGTTTCTTTGGGCCTGATGCAACCGGCGCGGTGGATGGTTGCCCTGCCATTCTTCGCTCTTTGGCTGACTGCGCCCTGGATCGCGTGGTGGATCAGCCTGCCCATCGAGCAGCCGACCCCGGAACTCAGCGTCGAACAATTGACCCTGCTCCGCCGCATCGCGCGCAAAACCTGGCATTTCTTCGAGACTTTCGTCACCGCGGAGGAGAACTGGCTGCCGCCGGATAATTTCCAGGAAGAACCGACGCCGGCCGTGGCGGCGCGCACTTCGCCCACTAACATTGGTTTGTCACTGCTCGCGAATCTGGCGGCGCATGATTTTGGCTATCTCTCATTAGGCCGGTTGCTCGAGCGGACGCAGGCGACCATCGACACCCTGCATCGGCTGGAACGGCATCGCGGCCATTTCTACAACTGGTATGAGACGCGCACCCTGCGACCGCTGATCCCGCTCTACGTCTCCAGTGTCGATAGCGGCAATCTCGCCGGGCATTTGCTCACGCTATCCTGCGGATTGCGCGGGCTGGCCGAGGAAAAAATTCTCGATCCGCAAATCTTCGCCGGCCTCCGCGACACTCTCGCGCTCGTGAAACGACTGACCGGCGAGAACCCACTTATATCGCAACTCGATGCCGAGCTGGCACAGACGCCGTCCGATCTGCGCGCGGCCGCAACGTTGTTGCAACGCGCAGTGGAACAATCAGCGAAGATTTCCTGCGCGCTGGCGAATCGAGAAGGAAATTTGACGGCTTGGGCGCAAACGCTGCAACGCAGTTGCGCCGAGCATTTGGACGAACTGAATTTCTACGCGCCCT
>JBKPMO010000082.1:0-96024 GCA_046732175.1 Verrucomicrobiota bacterium | reverse complement strand
TTTCGTCCCGATGCGCGCGAGGTTTCGATCAAGCTCGATAACAATGGCGCTGTCATTCCGGCCGAGAAAATTCAAGGCGAAGGTCTTTTCCAAGCCACGCTGGAGAAATCTGCGCGCGACGTTCCTTACACCGTCAAGATCAAACGCTGGGACGGTAGTGAACAGATTACGCGCGATCCGTATTCCTACGGCGTGATTATGGGCGAAGTCGATCTGCACCTCTTCGGCGAAGGGCAACACTGGCGGCTCTATGAAAAATTCGGCGCGCATGTTCGGAAGGTCGGTGAAGACCTGGGCGTTTACTTTGCGGTCTGGGCCCCGAATGCACAACGCGTCAGCGTGGTTGGCGATTTCAACGGTTGGGACGGACGGGTTCACCCCATGCGCAAGCTGATCGGCAGCGGGGTGTGGGAATTGTTCATTCCTAGCATCGGCGAAAACGCGCACTACAAATTTGAAATCCGCACCGGCCAGGGTGCGATTTTTTTGAAGGGCGATCCGTTCGCCTTTTTCAGCCAGCACGGCAAGGAAACGGCCTCGATGGTTTACGATTTGACTCGTTATCAATGGGCCGACGGCGCGTGGATGGAGGCACGACGGTCGAAGGATTTGCCGCGAAGTCCGCTCAGCATTTATGAAGTGCACCTCGGGTCGTGGCGGCGAAAGGCAGAGGAGGGGAATCGTTTCCTCAGTTACCTGGAGTTAGCCGACACTCTTCTGCCGTATGTCCTTGAGATGGGCTACACCCATATCGAACTGATGCCGATGGCAGAGCATCCGTTCGAGGGTTCGTGGGGATATCAGGTCACAAATTATTTCGCGCCGACCAGTCGCTTTGGGAAACCGGACGAGTTTCGCCATTTTATCGACCGCTGTCATCAAGCCGGCATTGGTGTGATCATGGATTGGGTGCCGGCGCATTTCCCGAAAGATGTCCATGGCCTGGCGGAATTCGACGGCACCGACCTCTATGAACACATGGACCCGCGTCAGGGCGAGCACGTGGATTGGGGGACACTTATTTTTAATTTCGGGCGCAACGAAGTCCGGAATTTCCTCATCGCGAACGCGCTCTTCTGGCTCGACAAATATCACATCGACGGGCTGCGAGTCGATGCGGTCGCCTCGATGCTGTATTTAGATTATTCGCGAAAGCAAGGGCAATGGATCCCGAATGTTTTCGGCGGTCGCGAAAATCTCGATGCCGTTTATTTTCTGAAACGGTTCAACGAAGTCTGCTACGAACGCTTTCCCGGCATCATGACTATCGCCGAGGAATCAACCGCCTGGCCCGGTGTTTCCCGTCCAACTTATCTCGGCGGGCTTGGTTTCGGTTTCAAATGGAACATGGGCTGGATGCACGACTTTCTCGAATACATGCAGCTCGATCCGGTTTTTCGCCGGTTTCATCAGGGCAACATCACCTTTTCGTTGCTCTACGCTTTTCAGGAACACTTCGTTTTGGTGCTCAGTCACGACGAAGTTGTGCATGGTAAACGCTCGTTGCTTTCCAAGATGCCGGGCGATGTCTGGCAGAAATTCGCCAATCTGCGGATGTTTTACGCATGGATGTACGGGCACCCGGGGAAGAAGCTGGTCTTCATGGGCGGCGAGCTCGGGCAATGGCGCGAATGGAATCACGACGCGTCGCTGGACTGGGGACTGTTGCAATCCCCGCTGCACGATGGATTACGCCGCTTGGTGCAGCATTTGAACTACCTATATAAGAGTGAGCCGGCCTTGTGGGACCTGGACGACGCCTACGAAGGATTCGAATGGATCGATTTTCACGACGCGGAAAACAGCGTTGTCGCTTGGATGCGGAAATCACGCGAGGGCGAAATCATTATTTTTGTCGTTAACGCAACTCCGGTAGTCCGTTACGGCTACCATATCGGCGCCCCTGATGCCGGTTATTACCGTGAAATTATAAATACCGATGGCGAAACTTATGGGGGCAGCAATGTGGGCAACCTTGGCGGGATTTACGCGACGGACGAACCTTGGGCGGGTCGGGCGCATTCCTTATATGTGAATCTGCCCCCGCTAACCACCGTTGCCTTCAAAAAAGAAAGTCTTGCGTCCTGATCGCGTTATTTGGTAATTTGGGGGTTCAACCCAAACCATAATAACTAAATTTAAATGAAAACACGTTCCCACTCCGCATTCACGTTGATCGAAATGCTCGTTGTGATTTCGATCATCGCCGTTCTCGCTGCCTTCGCAGTGCCCGCTCTTACCAGCGCACTCACCAAAGGCCAGATGACCGGCACGCTAAACAATGGCCGGCAGATTTATCTTGCCGCCCAGCAAATGGCGCTCGATGGCGCAGCTAACTCTGATCCAACTCTTGTCTGGCCAGGCGATGACGCGACTATCACAACTGTCACGCAGTACTGCAATCGGCTCATCGCAAATGACTACTTGAAGCCAGGTGATCTCCAAAAATTGCTAAACGCCCCCGGTACCACCGCAACCGTGACGGTGACAGCTCCCGGCCCCCCTCCGGTCATTCAACTTGGTGGAGCTATTCCGGCTTTCAAATTCTTCACGGTACAAGACTCTAATTCAGCGAACGTAATCTTTCTCGAAACGAACAACTACACATATAACACTACCCTTCAGGGCGTTACCACAGCCCCGTTTGGAGACAAAGGTTTTATCGTCCAGCGTAGAGGTGGCGATGCTAGCATTCTGCGAAAGAACAACGCAGGCCCATGTCCTGCAGGGCAAGAAGCGAATTTTCAGGGAACGGTAGGCAAAAAGGTAGGCGATGCAGATGGTGCCGTCAGCGCGGAGGTTGCTGCAAACAGGCTAGCCTGGCCGTAACAGCAATCGAGCTGCAGGAAGTCAGATTTGAATTCGCCGTGCGTTCGCGCACGGCGAATTTTTTTCCGCTTCATTCTGTCGTTCCGAGTGAAGTCGAGAAATCTCTAACTATTTGTCCTTAGAAAAAGAAGAGGTGTCTAGACTTCGCTCGACATGACAAAAGGTGAAAGGAATAAACGCGCCGCCTTATCACGATTGCCGGGGAAAACGTCGATCGGTCGCCTAAACAACGTCTGATTTAATCGTCCCGTCCGTCACGCTCGTACGCAATCGGTCGCCGCGCTTTACTTGGCTGACTGAGCGAACCAGGTCGCCGCTCGCATCCATTGTCATGCTGTAGCCCCGCCGCAACGTTGCGTCGGGACCGACTACAGCGAGAATTTTCTCCGCGCGCTCAAAGCGTCTTCGCATTGTGTTGACTAACTGCGGCGGACACGTCGCCAGCCGCCGCGCGAACTCGGCAAATCGGCTCCGCCGCAAAACAATCTCGCGCGACGGGTCGTATCGCCGCAGTGCGGCCGTATTTTCCGCTAAACGGTTTCGCCAGATTCCGAGAAATCCCATCACATTTCGTTGCAGATTCGCGCGCCTCCAATCCAGGGTTTGTTTGCCTTCCTGAATTCGCGTCAGCAATTCACGTCCGACGGTCCGTTCGGAAAACAGACGCAGCCGCGTTTGCTCACGCACAATGAAGGTTCGCCAACAACGCTGCAAGCAAATCGTCAATTCATTCACACGGCGGTCGAGTTCTACTGCCGCTGGCACAATCAATTCTGCCGCCGCACTCGGAGTGGGCGCGCGCAGGTCCGCCACGAAATCAGCAATGGTAAAATCCACTTCGTGCCCGACCGCGGAGACAATTGGAACGAGCGCCGCCGCGATCGCGCGCGCAACAATTTCCTCGTTAAACTCCCACAAATCCTCAATGCTCCCGCCGCCGCGAGCGATTACAATTAAATCGAGTGGTGGCCAGATCGTGCTTTGATTCGAGAGTTCATTAATGGCCGATGCAATTTCCGCGGCCGCGCCGACGCCTTGCACCCGAACCGGATTGATCAAAATTTCGATTCCGCGGGCGCGCCGCCGCAAAATGTTGAGAATGTCTCGAATCGCGGCGCCGGTGGGGGAGGTGACAATTCCGATCCGTTTTGGGAATTGTGGGAGGGGTTTCTTGCGCGCGGCATCGAACAACCCTTCGGCTTCCAACTTGCGTTTGAGCGCCTCGAATTTTGCCTGCAACAACCCAAGACCCCGCGGTTGCACAATCTCGACGCTGAGCTGGTACTGCCCTCTCGCCTCAAAGACACTAACGTTGCCGTAAACCTGTACCTGCGCGCCATCAGCCAAGGGCTGGCGGATGGAGAGCGGCGCGTTTCGAAAAATGACGCATGCAATCTGAGCGCGTGAATCTTTAAGAGTGAAATATTGGTGTCCCGAAGGGTGCTGCTTGTAATTCGAGATCTCGCCCTGCACCCAGACCGCACCGAACCTCGTCTCCAGCGTCCCCCGGATCGCACGCGTCAATTCTGCGACGGTGAGAATTTTTGTCGCGCTACCGAACAAATCAGTCTGCATCGTCAGCACAATTACACCACAGAGTTCACAGAGGTACAGATTTTCTAATCCATTTTTGCTCAGTGCCCTTTGTGGTGAAACAATTCACAGCAACTCCCCCTGCGCGCGACTCGGCGATTTCAATCCGAGCTTGCGATAGGCATTCGGCAACGCCACCCGTCCCTGGGGCGTACGCTTGATATAACCCTGCATGATCAAGTACGGCTCGTTCACTTCTTCGAGTGTGCCTGCTTCCTCGCCGACAGCCACCGCTAACGAGTTTAAGCCGACCGGCCCGCCATTAAATTTATGAATCAAGGTCTCGACGATCCGTTTGTCCCACTCATCGAATCCGTCGCGGTCGATCTCGAGCATGGCCAGGGCGCGATCTGCCAGTTCTCCCGTTATCTTTCCCTCCGCCTTCACCTGAACATAATCGCGGACCCACCAGAGCAGGTTATTGGCAGTGCGAGGCGTTCCACGCGCCCGCGAGGCGATCTCCTTTGCTCCATTGTCATCGATTTCGACGTTCAATAATCGCGCACTGCGCCGGACGATTTTCTGCATTTCCTCCGCGCTGTAATAATCCAGTCGCGCCGTCATTCCGAAACGCGAACGCAACGGCGCGCTCACCATTCCTGCGCGCGTCGTTGCTCCAATCAACGTAAACTTCGGCAATTGCAGTCGCAGACTCCGGGCCTGCGGACCCTGATCGATGATGATGTCCAGCCGGTAATCTTCCATCGCAGGATAGAGATATTCTTCGATCGTGGGCTGGAGCCGGTGAATCTCGTCGATGAAAAGCACGTCGCCTTTTTCCAAACTGGTCAGTAGCCCGGCCAGTTCGCCTGCTTTTTCGATCACTGGCCCACTGGTGTTCTTAACGTTCACGTCCATCTCGTGAGCAATAATGTTGGCAAGGGTCGTTTTGCCGAGACCCGGCGGCCCGCTCAAGAGGATGTGTTGAAGGACGTCAACCCGCTTTTTCGCCGCCGCCACTAAAAGCTCCAATCGTTCGCAGACCTTCGCCTGCCCGGTGAACTCGCTGAACATCGGTGGTCGCAGCGAGATTTCGAGAGCGGGATCCGGTTCTGGCGGTTTCATCGTCGATCTAGAGCAAATCTGATAACATCGAACGAAAGATTACGCACGATGCGATTTCGGTGCCTTAAAGCAATGAAGCGTTGAGGCGATCGAGCGTCGGCGTCAGTAACGAATCCTGCCGCTTCAACGTTTCAACTGTTTAACCCTTCAACGAGGATCCTCTTCGTCAAAACCAGTTCAGTCCCGCGTTGGCGCAAAATGTAGTCAACTTGATCAAAGGCGTTGCGGATCATCATCAAGCCGAGCCCGCCCGGCCGAACAACTTTATCGCGTCGGCGCCGCAGTGCTTCCGCGGGTGGTTGCATTCCATAATCACGAAGCCGCATTCGCACACAATCCTGCCGTTGCTCCAGAGAAAGTGCGATGAGCTGGTCGTCGCGCAGTTCGTAGGCGTGCCGGATAATATTGGTGCACGCTTCATCCACACCCAGCACCATCAGGGTGCGATCGCGCTCAGAGATTGGCAGGTTATCCAAAAATTTTCTCACGAAACTGCGCATGAGACAGAGATTTCCAGGATGACTGGAAAACTCGAGCCTGCGTTTTTTCATGTCGACCGCAGTTATGCTGTCGAGGGTTATCATCGCTTCAAGTTTCGGAGACAGAATAATTCATGCCGCGCAAGTGCCTAAAGTAAAGCGGCTTCGCCGCGATACTTTAACATTGAGGTCCGAGATGGATAGGCGCAACGCTTCGCTCCACTCACAAAAACGCGCATACCCGATTGGACACAATTACAAACCGCGCTTCAATTTCCGCATGTTGAAAAGTTTCGCTGCGCTCTTTCTGCTCTCTGCCTCCACTGTTTTCGCGCAAACCAATCCCACGGCCTACGATGCTCTTCGTATCGTCGGCAATCAGCTGAATCGCGGCTACGTTAATCGCGTGGTTTCGGTCGCCGGGCTTGGTGGCAATCCCCAACCATCGACCTGGCGAATTTTGATTGATGATCAAAACGCGCACGGGATTCGCGAAGTCGAGGTGAGAGACGGGCGTGTCACTTCCAATCGAATGGCCGATCGCAACATCGTGGGAACAACGCAAGGCGCCACCATCAATCCCGCGCGGTTGAATTTGGACTCGAGCGGCGCTTATGAGGTGGCAAGCCGCACCGCCGACTCTTCGCACGTTCCTTTCGCCTACGTTAATTACACTCTGCGCACGAACGAACGCGGCGATGGCACCTGGATTGTCACGTTACAAAATCAAAATCATCGTCCGGTAGGCACGATTTACATCGGTGCGAACAAAGGAACGGTTACGCGGACTGAAGGAATGTTTGCCGGTGCGCCGATGGACGCGGTGATCGAAGATCATCGTGAGGGAGATGTTGAGTACGAAGAGCGGAGCGGCGACAATCCGATCATGCGCAGTGTCCGGCACATGTTTTATCGGGCACGCGAACAGGCCAGCGAAACCTTCAAACGGGTGCGCCACAATTTTGCCGACTTCATCCGCGGCAACGACTGACCATGGCAGAGAATTCACTCGAACAAATCTGGCCAGCGCTCGATTATTCGGAGTGGCGGGAGACATGCGCGACATTGCAGTTGTGGACACAAATCATTGGTAAGATCAGGCTGGCTCTCGGGCCGTGGATCAACCATTCGTGGGGTGTCACTTTGTATGTCACGGTGCGCGGGTTGACCACGTCTCTCATTCCCTATGGTTCGCGCGCCTTTGAAATCGAGTTTGATTTTACCCGACACGAATTACGGATTATCACGGCAGAGGGCGATGAGCGTGTGATCACTCTGCAACCGCAGAGTGTCGCGAGTTTTTATCGTGAGGTAATGGACAACCTGCGAGAACTCGGGATTGAAGTACAGATTGGAATGAAGCCGAACGAAACGCTGGAAGCGATCCCATTCGATCATGATGAGAAACACGCCGCTTATGATCTGGAATATGCCAACCGCTTCTGGCGCGTACTTCTGCAGGCCGATCGTGTTTTCAAGGAATTTCGTTCCCGTTTCTGCGGCAAATGCAGTCCGGTGCATTTCTTCTGGGGGAGCTTTGACCTGGCGGTGACACGCTTTTCCGGCAGGCGGGCCCCACCCCATCCCGGCGGCATTCCCCATTTACCGGACGCAATCACACGTGAGGCCTATTCGCAGGAGGTGAGCAGCCTCGGATTCTGGCCCGGCAACGATCAGGTTCCCACGGCGCTGTTTTACTCCTATGCGTATCCTTCGCCTGATGGTTTCGGGGAGGCAAAGGTGAAACCGGCCGGCGCATTTTTTCATCCGCAGCTGCGCGAGTTCGTCCTCCCTTATGACGAAGTGCGCCGGGCCGAGTCGCCCGACGAGGCAATCCTCGAATTTGCGCAGAGCACTTATGACGCAGCCTCCACCCTGGCAAAGTGGGACCGGCCGGCTTTCGAAGAAATCAAACCTTCCTTGCATTCGGGTGCGCGTCACTCGTAATTAGCAGCCATGATTTCTGTGGATCCGGCGATCGCTGAAAAGGGCGCCTGGCGGCATGTCCCGCAAGGCTGGCGACAACTCTACGGCGATTTCAACAAACTCGGAGTCAGCGTAGAGTGGCACGATTTTCAAACACCACGATCACTGGACTGGGGCCGCAGTTTTCACCCGCAAAGCATCGAGTTCTGTTTAAATCTGAACGGTCGTGGCGAAGTGCGAACGTCGAGCGCACGCAGTGATTTTGTGCCGGGGACGTCTGGTTATTACGCCATGACCGATGACCCGCTTAGCGCGACCCGCGAAGCAAACGATCATCATCAATTCGTCACCCTGGAGTTTTCGCGGGCGCATTTGCAAAAACAGCTCGCCGAAAATGTGAGCGATCTCGATTCCGCCATGCGCGAGTCGATTTTTGAGAATGGCGTCCATGTTTCTACCACGCGTCCGATGACGTCAGAGCAGCGCAAGGTCGTGGCTTCGTTGAGCGAGCCGCCAGTCGCAAAAGCTGCCCAGATTTTGTGGTACCAAAGCAAAGCGCTCGAATTGATGGCGCATTTCCTTTTCGAACCGAAGGACCCGGAATTTTTTTGCATGCGCCAGAAACGGGTCGCGCGCGATCGGGTGGAGCGGACCAAGGAATTACTCGCTCGCGATTTGGCGAACCCGCCGACGTTGGAGATGCTCGGCCAGGAAGTTGGATGCAGTCCGTTTTATTTAAGCCGGATTTTTTCGCGCGAAGTCGGGCTTACTATTCCGCAATATCTCCGCAATATTCGAATGGAACGCGCCGCCGAGCTTTTGCGAAGCGGCAGATATAACGTCACCGAAGCAGCGATCGAAGTTGGCTACTCCAGTCTAAGTCATTTCAGCAAAGCTTTCTGCGAAACGATCGGTTGCTGTCCCGTGCTCTATCCGGCAGCGAAGAACGTCATTCTCGATCGCTGACGCGTTGCTATCTATCGTCATCCTGAGCGAAGTCGAAGGATCCCGTGATGTTACCTTAAAGCTTTCGTGGCGGGATTCCTCGACTACGCTCGGATTGACAATAAAGATTGAATGAAAATCATCCGCGCCCTCATTTCCGTTTCCGATAAGACTGGCATTGCCGACTTCGCGCGCGCCCTCGAAAAACAGGGCGTCGACATTATTTCTACCGGTGGAACGGCTGAACTATTGCGTAAGAAAAAGATCCCTGTCCGCGAGATATCCAGTTTCACGGCTTTCCCCGAGGTTTTGGAAGGGCGGGTGAAAACTTTGCACCCGCGCGTGCACGGCGGCTTGCTTTACAAGCGGGGCAATCCGAAACATGAAAAGGAGGCGCGCGACCAGGGGTTCGAGCCGATCGATCTCGTGGTCGTTAATCTTTATCCGTTCGAGCAAACGATCGCCAAACCGGATGTGACGTTGGCCGAAGCCATCGAGAATATCGACATCGGCGGTCCCTCGATGATCCGTAGTGCCGCCAAAAATTACGAGAGCGTTACCGTTGTTGTCGATCCAGCCGATTACGATCTCGTGCTCGAAACTATGCGCGACAATGATGGTGAGACGACGCTGAAACTTCGGGAGCGTCTCGCGATCAAAGCATTTATCAAAACTTCCGCCTACGATCGCGCGATCGGTACATTTCTGAACCAGGAACAAGCGACTGATGCGTCGTTTTCACTGACGATGCCACTCGTTACTCATCTGCGTTACGGCGAGAATCCGCATCAAAAAGCCGCGCTTTACGGCGACTTCGACAAGCATTTTGAAAAACTGCACGGGAAGGAGTTGTCATTTAACAACATTCTCGACATCAGCGCGGCCACCAGCCTGATCAGCGACTTTGGTGAAGCGACGGTTGCAATCTTGAAACACACCAATCCCTGTGGTGTCGGGAGTGATCCCGATCTGCGCGAGGCGTGGGAGAAAGCGTTCGCCACAGACAAACAGGCACCCTTTGGCGGGATTATCGTCTGCAACCGCGAAATCGACGAATCGTTGGCCAAAGCGATCAGCGAAATTTTCAGTGAAGTCATTATTGCGCCGGAGTTTTCCGGAGAGGCGCGCACAATTTTGCAGAAGAAAAAGAATCTGCGGCTGATTCGGCTGCTTGATCCGGCCCCCGAACTCTTGCCGAAAAAGGATATTCGTTCCGTCTGCGGCGGTTTACTGGTGCAGGACGCGGACGTTGGCGCTGAAGAAACCGAACGCGTCGTCTCAAAACGTCAGCCAACGGAGAGTGAACTGAACGCATTGCGATTTGGTTGGCGTGTAGTCAAGCATGTGAAATCAAATGCCATCGTTTACGCCGGGCCGGACCGCACTCTGGCCATTGGCGCCGGACAAATGTCGCGCGTCGATTCTTCGCGGATTGCAATCTGGAAAGCGCAGGAAGCGGGGCTTTCCCTCAAGGGCAGCGCACTGGCCAGTGACGCATTTTTCCCATTTCCGGATGGGCTTCTTGCCGCGGCCGATGCCGGTGCCAGCTGTGCGATTCAGCCGGGCGGTTCGGTGCGTGACGAAGAAGTTATCGCTGCCGCCGATGAGCGCGAGATGGCGATGATTCTTACCGGGGTCCGTCATTTTCGGCATTGAGCCGCCACATTGGCATCAAGGAGAGCACCTAACTGGGAGGGGCGACTGCCAAGTCGCCCAAGTTAACCGAAATCAAACCACGGCGACTTGGCAGTCGCCGCTCTCAGTCAGAAGCGTTCTCTGCGTAGCACTATCCGCGTGGATGAGGTCGCTCGCTTCCCTCGAGATGACAGCGCTCCAACCTTATGGCTTGAACGTAATCGGCACGACGAGACTCCACTCGTGTCCGGCTTCGGAGCGCCACTGGTGAAGCGCGGAGACGGCTGCTTGATCAAGGGCGGAGTTGCCGGTCGAGCGAATTGTTTGAACCGCAAGGGCTTGCCCATTGGCGTCGAAGGAAATGCGGAAGCTGCCTGACGCCTGCCCAGCGCCCCGCAGCTCTCTTGCGTCCGATGGATAGCGTGGTGCGGGCGCGTAAACTAGTTTTGATCCTTTCAGTGGGATTTTCGATGGTGTCGCCGTTCGCGCCGGCGTTGGCGATAATGACGGCGTCGTACGCGATGCAGCCATCAGATTTTGCCAGCTCGCCGTCATGTTCGATGAAACCTGTGATAGAAGCGCTGCCGCCGCGGCGGCCGGTCTGATTGCGCACGAATTACTTCCGGCCCGAAATGTCACAACGGCGATGAGCTCGCCGCGCTGGTTGATAACGGGTGCGCCCGCGATCGTTTTCGATAACGCCGGCGTAACATCAAACCATTCTCCCGCTTCGTCGGTAAAGCGGCCGCTGATCTTTTCCTCCAACAGGACCGCGTTTGTCCGTTCAATCGGACTGAGAACGATTGCAACCTCGTCGCCCGTATCAGGCAGCGCGCTCGCACTCGGTACAAGAAACGGTAACGGATGGCTCGCGTCCGCTTTCAAAAGAACCAAATTTTGTGGCGCAGCTTGGGTGAGGGCGCCCGAGACATTGTAAATTGCCCCGTCTGCGACTTTTGCCACGGCATTAACTCCGCCTTCGATGACGCTGCGATCACCAATGAATTTTCCGTCATCGGAAACGAAGAAGCCGTAACCGTTTGCACTCAAACGTCCTGTTTCATCGAAGACTGAAACAATAACGACGGCGGCGCGAATTGGTTGTGCCACCTCAACGAAAACGCTTGTCGGAGTCTGTGACCGCTGTGGCGAAGTTGTTGCACTCGATTCGGCTGGCGCTGGCGTGCCCGACGTGGCTGGCGTTGGCGCGGCGGGAAGGGGAGAAGGTTCAGGGGCGCGAACAATCGAAGATTTGCGCTCGCACGAGACAAGCGTGCACAGAACGAGAATGAAACAAACGCCGCTGCCTCTCATTCTCTTAACGACATCCGGTGCCGGTCGCCGACTCAAGGAGAAAATCAGCGATAGTACTTGTCGCTCGCTTTTAAAGAGCAGGTCCAGTAGGCGAAGCGTCTCCCCCTACAATTGATCGTTCGCGCGACGCAAAGCCTGTAAGACCCTGGCCGAATTGTCTATCGTGGCGTCAAACTCCTTCTTCGTATTGAGGCCGCTTGAACAAGCACTCCGAAAAGCACGAGCGCACTGAACAACAAAATCTCGCCGGTGGGCGGCAACGAGATCGCGCTCGTGATCAGATGTGCCCCAATCAGTGACGAGACAAAGATCAGTGCCCAATCAAACAACATCAAAAGCAGGATTGTTCCGATCAACCCGCCGATAATAAAAATTACCCAATAATGCGAGGCATACTGCGCAACGAACGTGGCTACCAGGCCGATAGCGAACCGGCCGCCAGCGATAAAACCGACCAGGCCAATCGCCAATTTTTGCAGAAAAAGTGCGAGTAACGCGCCGATGAACCCGAGTAAGATTGCGAAGCTTAGTTGCAGCAATGGGGTTGGTTCACTCACGATGTGCGACGCGAGAGTTACGCCTGCGGCAAACCCAATCGCCGCCACGCAAAGCCAGAAAAGTTTACGACCAAACAACAACACAACGGCGCCAATCACTGCGCTGAGGATCGGGATGGAAGCATTCAAGAGATTGCTGCCTCAGGAATCACTTGCGTTCGCATCGGAAGATCCGAACTACTTCTTAATCATGGCGTCGCGTTGCCGTTTGAATTCATTTCCTGGTTTCCACTCCGGATATTTATCGCCGTTTGAGACTTCGTAACCGACCTGAAAGATTAGTTGCACGTCTTGCACAGCACCGGATAAATCCCAGTCCGGTTTCACCTCGTCGGAAACCTGGTGGTAATCGTGCAGGTCAAATTCGTCAGCACGTAACGGCGCATCGGCCGCGCGCGACAGCAAATGCTCCTTATTCCCGATGTAAAGTGCCGGTACTCCAACTTTGGCGAATTCAAAATTATCTGCGCGATAAATGTTGCCCTTCTCCGCGCGCGGATTCGGAATGGCGATGCGGCCCTGTGCTTGCGCCCGTTTTGCCAGTGCATCGTCCAACGTCGACATGCCGAAACTCGTATCTTCCACGTCGCGCGTCTTTCCCCACACGTTCATGCTATCAATGTTGATGTCAGCCAGTGTTTTCGTCAGTGGGTAGAGCGGATGGAGCGCGTAATATTTGGCGCCGAGCAAGCCCGCTTCCTCTGCGGTGGTAGCCATGAAAAGGAGCGAGCGCTTGGGCGATGGATTCACCTTCGTAAAGGCGCGCCCCAGCGAGATGACCGCCGCCACACCGGATGCGTTATCGACCGCGCCGTTAAAAATCTGATCGCCGGACAACTCGGGATGTTTTCCGAGGTGATCCCAATGTGCGCTAAAAATCACATATTCATCTTTCAACTTGGAATCGCTGCCTTCGAGTTTGGCGATGACGTTGTGCGATTTGAATGTGCGAACCTGCTGTTTGATATCAAAGTTGGCCTTTGCCTTCAATGCAACTGGCCGAAAGTCTTTGTTGATGGCGGATTTTTTCAGCGCCTCGAAATCGTGTCCGGAATCAGCTAGCAATTTTTTCGCAACATCAAGCGTGATCCACGAGCGCACGGAAACAGCGCCTGCGTTCTTGTCCGGCGCATCGAGCTCGAAATTTTCCTTCGACCAGCTAGTAAGCACGACCGAGTAGGGATAGGCAGCTGGCCCCGTCTCGTGAATAATCACTGCGGCGGCCGCTCCTTTTTTTGCAGCGATTTCGTATTTGTAGGTCCAGCGTCCGTAGTAGGTCATGGCGCGGCCCCCAAACATCTTGTCGTCCAGTTTGCTCGGGTCTTTTGCATCTGGAATGGGAGGATCGTTGATTAACATCAGGAACGTTTTGCCGCGCACATCCACGTCTTTGTAATCATTCCAGCCATATTCCGGAGCGACGATTCCGTAGCCGACAAAGACGATGTCGGAATCGTCGACTTTAATTTGGTCCTGCAACCGCGCTGAGGAAGCGACATAATCGTCGGGATAATTCAGCGTCGTTGTTTGCCCGCCCACAACAAACGAGGCAGTGGGCGTGCTTTTGATCCCCGCCAGCGGAACTTCCTGAAAATAAGTGCCGTCGGGATTTCCCGGTATTAACCCGATCGCCTTGAACTGGTCGGCAATGTATTTGATTGAAAGCTCTTCGCCTTTTGAACCGGGAGCGCGCCCCTCGAATTCATCGGAGGCAAGCATTTTGATATGGGCAAGCAATCCATCGGCTGTGATGGCATCAAGCGCAGGCTTCAGTCGCTCTGTTTCGGAATCCTCGGCGGCGAAAGTAATTGCAATCAGAAAGATTGATCCAACGAGAAAAGAGATCGTTTTCATAAGTGGGAGATGGTCGCTCATTTCTGTAGCGGCGCTCTGTGACCGTCGCAACCACACGAATTCGACGTTCGGAGCCCGCCGCTACAACTCAGAACGGAATTCCAGGTCGAATATTTCACCTGCGTATGGCCATGCCTCCCAGGTGGGAACAAGACGAGCATGTACCGAATTGTCGCGCACGTACTGCCACTTCTCTTCGTAGGACTCGGTGCTGCGCAAAACATGGTCGAAAAATCCCTTTTGCCAAAATGGCGGATCGAAGTGCCTATTTCGGAACCATCCTGACAGCGATCCCTTGAGTGCCTTCATCCAGCGCGAGAGATTGATTCGTTCTTCGTCAAAAGAAACAAAAAGATGAAGATGGTCCGGCATGATTACGTATCGGCCGGTAAACGCTCCGAACGTTTCGCCCACGTGCGCAAACTTAACGAAGGCCTGGTGCACTTCTTTTCTAGCCAGAAATCGCTGTCGTCTCGCGGTGCAACACGCGACGAAATAGATCGGTGTGCGTTGAAAAACCGGACTAAGCCGGCGCAGACGCTCGGGCACAATCGTTTATAGCGGCGGTCTCCGACCGTCGCTACTACATGAGTCCGACGGTCAGAGACCGCTACAACTCAGGCCAATGGCGTGCTGAGTTATTTGCTTTCGACACCTGGCGCAGCCGGTGCGTTACCGTCGCCGATCCCGATCTTTTTCAAAAATGGCTGCACCGATTGTTTGCGTCCGAGAAACTTCTCAATCGATTCGTTGACATCGCGAGAATCGCCCATTGCGTAAATTTCATTTCGCAATCGCATTCCTGCCTGCTTGTTGTAATAACCTTCAGGCGCGCTTTCAAAGACCGTTGCCATGTCGGCGGCAATGGCGTCGGCCCAGGCATAACCGTAGTAGCCGGCATCGTAACCATTAAGATGTCCGAAGTAGGTGACGAAAGTTGTGCTCGGGTCGATCGGGAGAAACACCTTTTCTAAAATCGGGTTTGAGATCGCAACGCAATCATAGGGCGCGTTCTCCGGATGCGGTCCGTGCATTGCCAGATCAAGCGAGGCGAAGGCAAATTGGCGACGATAAAACATGCCCGCGGTCGCGAGCTTGGCGTCTTTCATTTTCTGGATTGTCTCCGCTGGAATCTTTTTCGACGGATCACGGTAATCCGCCGCGAAAGAATCGAGCACGCTCTTATCCCAGACCCAGTTTTGCAGCATTTGTGAGGGAGCTTCGACGAAGTCGGTGGGCACATGCGCGCCGGCGAAACGGGCGTATTTCGCGTGTGTCGTAATCGTATGCAGGACGTGACCGAACTCGTGAAAAAGGATTTCGACCTCGTTGTGGCTCAACAGTGACGGTTTGTCGGAAGTGGCAGGCGGAAAATTGCAAAGCAATGTCGCCGTTGGCCGCTGATATTTTCCATCCGGCAGGAGTTTACCGCCGATAATTTCGAACTCGGCGAAGTGATTGAACTTGCCGTCGCGCGGGAACATGTCGAGGTAGAACAAACCTAGGGGTTCGCCCGTCGCGGCGTCGCTCACCGCCCAGAGCTGCAGATTGTCGATCCATTTATAAGGAGCAGCGATTTGCTCGAATTTCAGCCCAAAAATCCTCTGATAAATGGCGAACATTCCATCCAACACTTTCTGCAACGGGAAAAAATTCCGAAGCGCTTCGGTATCGACTGCGAATTTCTGTTTCTTGAGTTGGTTCTGATAGTAGCGCCAGTCCCAAGTGTTGATTCTGGGAGCGGCAAAAGCAGCGCCGTCCCGCGGCTGAACATCGAGCTGCTTCATTTTTTGAAGTTCGGCTAGTTCGGCCGCGAACTTGGGCTCGATCCCGGCGACAAGATCATCGATGTACTTCTGTGCGGCCGCGCCATTCTTAGCCATGCGCGGTTCGGTTTGAAAATCGTCCCACGATTTATAGCCGAGCCGAAGCGCGATCTTGTTGCGCAACGTGAGCATCTGATTCAACAACGGCATGTTCTTTTCTTTCGCGAGCGAATCATGAGCGATGTAGAGTTTCTCTCGGATCGCTTCACTCTTGGCGTTTTCTTCGACCGCGATGAATTGCCAGGTCACATTCGCGAGCACGGTGTAGGCATCGTCGCCTGTCTTGATTCCGGGCTTGGTGAAAAAATCGGCCGGCATTCCATCTAGCTCAGCTTTCCTGAAAACAACCGGCTGTTTTGCGTTAGCAATGTTCGTTTCAAATTCCGTGCCCAGCTTGGCCAGTTGTTTACGCAGTTGCTCAACTTCTTTGCGCTTCGCCGGAGGCAGGGCCAACCCTGCGCGACGATAATCGCGCATGGTCTCGTCGAGCAATTTCTTGTCTTCGCCCTCCAGCTGCGGGTGAGTGTCGGCGAAGGCCTTGATCGATTTGTAAACGTCTTCCCGATAATCGATGCCCACAAACCAATCGTTCAGTGTCTTGACCGTGTTCTCCGCGGCAGCGCGCATCTTCGGGTCCGTATGCGCTTCCTTAATAATAGTAGCCTTGTTTGCCACGTCGTTGGCTTCGTAACCAAGGGTGTCGAGGGCGACGACGGTATTTTGAAATGTCACTTTTTTCGGGTCGAGATTGCCGATGGCATCGAGCGCTGCGTTTCCCTTTTTGATTGCATTCTTGGCGGCAGCTTCAATTGCAGCAGGCGTTTGCTCCCAGTCTGGAATAGTGAGTTGCGCGTTCGCCTTCGCTGCCGCATCGCGATAGCTGTCGATCGATTTTAGGTCCGCAGCGTGCGCGACAAGTGCCGTCCCCAAAATAAACGGCAGATAGTAACGGAAGCTCATAGACGTTGAATCGGCCGATGGAATTGTGTAGAAGCGCGACGGTAACGCCAAATGCGCGATCTCGCTGAAAAATTTTTTGTCGCCTTCATTCCAGTCTTTGTCGCGATTGACCCAATCGGCTTGGTCGCGCTTTTTATGGGCCTTGGTACCAGTGCTTCGTCGCAGCAACGCAAGCATCAGGCCTTTCTCGGAATCCTTACCGGGCTCGGCATTGCCATCGGGTTTATTTTTCTCGGCAAAATCATTTTTTCGGCCCTCGGAATCACGGTGGCCGATTTTCAAATCGCGGGCGGTCTCATTCTTCTGATTCTGGCGACGCGTGAATTAGTCACATTCGGGCCGCACGATCGCGGTGGCGGGGACGAATTTGGGATCGTGCCGCTGGGAATGCCGCTAATCGCAGGGCCGGCATTGCTGACCGCTCTTCTCATTCTGATCGACACCGTTGGGATTGTGTTCACCCTTGTCTCGCTGCTGGTGAACCTCGCCATTGTTGCTGTCGCGCTCTGCAACGCCGACCGTTTCAGCCGTTGGATGGGCAAACAAGGTTTGCGCGGCGTCTCCAAAATCATCGCGCTCTTGTTGGCCGCGATCGCAGTCAGTTTGATCCGCCGCGGCTGGCAGATGCACTAGCCAGTCTCACTATCATGACCGGTGCATTAGTGGACGAAGTAGAACCAGCTCCGGAAACTGTGGCTCGTCTCGTTCGAGCTTTGTTGCTCAAATCGTTGCTGGAAATACTGATTCTTTGCCTCGTTCTGGGTATAGCTGGATTTAAGTATTTCAATCCGACGATACGCGGAGAGATTACGCAAGCAGACGCGGTGAGCGTACGCGGTTGGGTGGCCAATCCGTTAGCGCCATACGATCCGATTCAACTCGAGCTTGTGATCGACGGCCGCCTGACGGCATTCATGACCGCGCAGAACGCTGAACATGCAATAAGTGCGCCACGTCGACCTGGCGAGTATCCGTTCGAGTTTTCATTTCAACGTCTGCCAGCTGGAACGCACTCAGTTCAGGTTTATGCCGTCCAAACCACGCCGGGTCGAACGCTGAGTTTGGTTCCAATTACACGCCGTTCACAAACTTTCACGCTGAGCCCAGTCAGATGAGTGCGTCTCTGAATAGTCGCTCCTCTAATACCTTGTCATGGCAAGCGGCCAATGTTGCCGAAGTAATTTCAATCGTTCTTTCCATTTTATTAGTAGAATGGGCGCTCGCGCCTTTCGCGGTCTCCCCATGGCTGCTCGGTGGCCCGCCGTTGCTCGCATTCGCGCTGATGCTGCATTCGCATCGTTGCCGTGGTGAAACGGCTCAAACGCTGGGATTCGGCCGCCGCTATTTTGATCGAGCGCTTCTTCTGCTTGCGGGACCGACGTTACTGGCAATCGCCCCGTTGATATTGGTAGGCTATATAACGCATTCCTTTCATCTGCCGGATCGATTTTGGGCCAAGATCAGCCTGCTACCTGTTTGGGCGCTTCTGCAACACTATGCGATGCTGGGTTTTAGTTACCGGCGGCTGCGCCAATTTCTCCCTGCTAATCAAACCATCATAATGATTGCTGGCCTGTTCGCCCTCGTTCACGCTCCGAACGTTCCGTTGATGATTTTAACTTCCCTTGGCGGACTGATCTGGAGCTTTGTCTATGAACGCGCACCGAATTTGTTTGCGTCCGCGATATCGCACGTGCTGCTGAGTGCAACGGTTCTCGTCGCGGTGCCGGAGTGGATTCTGCCAAGTATGACGGTAGGCTACCGCTACCTTCTATATCACAATTTCTGAATCTTGTGCGAAGGCTACTGCTCAAATGGGAAAGGGAATCGACCCCTGGGGCGCCTCGGAGCTCCCTCCTCGTCGCGCCGGGATTACTAAATTGATGTAAAAAGCACCCGGGTTGACACTTGGGATGATGCCGTTACCGTGCGGCTTCTATGAGGTTCCCTTTGGCGCTCACCACCAAGATCGCTGCGTACATCGTCGGCCATAAGATTCGTGGTACGAAGAAGTTCGCTACCGTCTTGCAGCTTGAGCCGTTGCACACTTGTAACCTCACTTGCACCGGTTGCGGGCGAATCCGCGAATATTCCACCTCCCTCAAGGACATGATGCCGCTGGAGGATTGCCTGGGGGCAGCCCAGGAATGTAATGCTCCGATGGTCTCGATCTGTGGCGGCGAACCACTGATTTACCCCCACATCGAAGCACTCGTGAACGGTTTGCTCGAGCAGGGCCGGATCGTTTACGTCTGCACGAACGCCATGTTCATGCGCAAAAAAATGCGTGAATGGCTGACAAAGGAATTGCGGAGTGCAGGTCCGAGCCGGACTGGCGTTCGTGGATTGCGGAGTGAGCTTGAGAGTAAGATCGACGATTTGATCCGCGATGGTTTAGTTTCCGAAAAGGAAGCCGCTGCAATCCGCAATCCACAATCCGCAATTCGCGATCACGTGATCGGCCCGAGCAAATGGATGTACTGGAACGTGCACCTCGACGGGCTCGAGCGAACGCACGACTTGATCGTCGAGCGCGAAGGTGTCTTCAAGGAATGCATTCTTGCCATTAAAATGGCGAAATACCTGGGATATCAGGTTGCGACCAATACTACTGTCTACAAAGAGACTGACATGGATGAAGTCGAGCAGATGCTCGATTTTCTGGCCGATTTCGGAGTTGACGGCCATACCATCACCCCGGGATACGATTATGACGCGGCCAAGAAAGACATGGTGAAGCGGCTTAATCTGCAGCCGGAGAATTTCTTCCTTACCCGCAAAGCGACGGTCGAGAAATTCGCCCGCATGGAAGAATGGATGAATCGCTACACGTTTTTCGGCACGCCGGTTTACTTTGAATTTCTCGCCGGTCATCGCGATCTGACCTGCTCGGCCTGGGCCATCCCGACCCGGAACTTGATGGGCTGGAAAGCGCCGTGTTATTTCATGACCGACGCGGTGGGCACCAATGGCACCGGACACTACAAAAGCTACGCCGAGATGTTGGGGAAAGTGGATTGGGACAAATACGGCGTGGTCGATGGAGTGGCGCGCGATCCGCGCTGCGAGAATTGCATGACCCACTGCGGGTATGAACCAACCGCCAGCCTCGGTCTCCAGGCAAAAGGCGGAGACACTTGGAAAACGCTAAGGTTTAATTTCGGGCCAAGGCCGAGGAGCCGTGGCCGCGGCAACGAAATCGCCGCCTACAATGGCGTCAGTTCTGGCAACGGTCATCTCACCGGTAAGGCTCCGGCTAACATCCAAGCGAAGGTTTCCTGACTGTTATCATGGCGACGAATTCGCCCAACCTGATTTCCTTGCCAAGTGCACGGCCGGAATCCGGCGTCGCCTACCTGGCTAACGACTCGCAGATCAATTCGGCGATGGCGCGAGCCCAGGAAAATCTTTTGCGCCAACAAAAACCGGACGGTCATTGGTGTGGCGAGCTGTTTGTCGATAGCACTCTTTGCTCGGATTACGTGTTGTACTTGCACTGGCTCGGGGAAATCGACCGCGAGATTCAAGACCGCTGCACTGAACATATTTTGCGTCGCCAGTTGCCCGATGGAGGCTGGAACATCTATTATGGCGGCCCGAGCGAAATTAACGCTTCGGTGAAAGCTTATTTTGCGCTCAAGCTCGCCGGGTATTCAGCCGATCTGCCATTTATGCGCGAAGCTCGCGCCAATATTTTGCGCATGGGCGGTATCCCGCGCGTCAACACGTTCAGCAAACTTTATCTCGCGCTCATGGGCCAGTTCCCATGGAAATATCTGCCCACCATTCCGGTGGAAATGGTCCTCCTGCCGGAGTGGGCGCCGTTTCACATCTACAAGATGTCATCCTGGAGTCGGGCCATGCTCGTGCCCCTCGCCATCATCAATCATTTCAAGCCCATGCGCGAGTTATCCGGCGAAAAACAACTCCACGAATTGTATCCGCTCGGGACTGAGCACAAGGATTTCCGTCTGCCGCGCGATGAGCGGGTATTTACCTGGAGAAATTTGTTCCTGCGCGCCGACGATGCGCTCAAGATGCTGCATCGAATTCCGTGGAAACCGTTGCGTCGGATCGCGCTAGAGGAAGCGGAACGGTGGATGATCGAGCGGATCGGAGAGGGGAGCGATGGTCTGGCGGCGGTTTATCCGGCAATGCTTAATTCGTTGATTGCTTTGCACGCCCTCGGTTACCCGAACAGCCATCCGGCTCTCATTAAAGCGAAGAAGGATTTCGAAGGATTATTCGTCGACGATCCGGAAGATTTTCGAATTCAACCGTGTCTTTCGCCGGTTTGGGACACTGCGATCAACGTCATCGCGTTGGCGGAAAGTGGGCTGCCGCCCGAACACGCCGCGTTGCAAAAGGCCGCCGCCTGGTTGTCGAGCAAGGAGGTTCGTATCCGAGGAGATTGGACGAAGAACAATTCCCACCCCGAAGCGAGTGGCTGGGCCTTCGAGTACAATAACGTTTACTATCCCGACACCGATGATACCGCGATGGTGCTGATGGCGTTGCGGGTGGTTCAGCCGGAAGACGAGAAGCAGTACGAAGAGGTATTTGAACGCGCTCTCGCCTGGCAGTTGAGTTTCCAATGTCGCGACGGCGGCTGGGGAGCATTCGACAAAGATGTGATCGATGGCTGGCTGGAAAACATGCCATTCGCCGATCACAACGCGATTCTCGATCCCACGTGCAGCGACCTGACCGCGCGCACACTCGAGCTTTTTGGTTACATCGGTTTCGATCGCTTCGATCTCAGCGTGAAGGAGGCGCTGCGCTATTTACTCAGGACGCAGGAAGATGACGGCTCCTGGTATGGGCGCTGGGGCGTTAACTACATTTACGGGACGTGGCAGGTATTGCGCGGGCTCCGCGCCATCGGGCAGGACATGACCCAGGATTGGATTCTGCGCGGTCGCGATTGGCTCGAGAGTTGTCAGAACGACGACGGCGGCTGGGGCGAAACTTGCGCTACTTACGAAGATCCTTCGGCGAAAGGAAAAGGCGACAGCACAGCTTCACAGACGAGCTGGGCAATTATGGGGATTTGCGCTTGTGGCGATCTCAATCGACCGAGCGTGCAGCGCGGGTTGCGTTATCTGCTCTCGACCCAGCAACCTGATGGTTCATGGCGCGAACCGCAAATCACCGGCACCGGTTTCCCCGGCGTGTTCTACTTGAAGTACGACATGTACCGCCAAAATTTCCCGCTCCTCGCCCTCGCCACCTACGTAAATTACAAGCGCGGTGTCGGTCATCCGCCCAGCTTCTTCCGCTGTAACTGATTCCATTTGCCGGTCATTCCGAGCGGAGTCGAGGGATCCCGCCGCGGAACCTTTAAGGTAACTTCCACGGGGATCCCTCGACATTGCTCGGGATGACCGAGTCGGCAACACTCGGCATGCATCTGATTGACCGCAGTCGCTCGCGGTCTAACGTCGAGATTATGGCTTACGAATTACCGAAACTACCCTACGCATACGACGCGCTCGAACCTCACATCGACGCGCGCACGATGGAAATTCATCATACCAAACATCATCAAGCTTATATCACCAACGTAAACAACGCGCTTAAGGATCAACCCGAGCTCGCGAAAAAATCGGTCGAAGATTTGATCCGTGATTTAAATGCCGTTCCGGAGAACATTCGCACCGCCGTTCGCAACAACGGCGGGGGCCACGCCAATCACTCTTTCTTCTGGAAGATCATGGGTCCGCGCAAAGGCGGCGAACCCAAAGGGAAACTGGCCGATGACGTCAAATCAACCTTCGGCAGCTTTGATCAGTTTAAGGAAAAATTTTCGGCTGCCGGTGTCGGTCGTTTTGGTAGCGGCTGGGCATGGCTGATCAAAAAAGGAGGCAAACTCGAAATTACGTCTACACCAAATCAGGATTCACCATTGATGGACGGTAATACGCCCGTGCTCGGCCTCGATGTTTGGGAACACGCTTATTATCTGAACTATCAGAATCGTCGGCCCGACTACATCAAGGCGTGGTGGAACGTCGTGAACTGGGACGAAGTCGCAAAAAATTACTGACCTGTTTTCTGTAGCGGCGGTCTGTGACCGCTGTTTCTTTTAAAGTCGGCGGTCGCAGACCGCCGCTACAGACATGGCATACCTTAACGAAAACTATCTCAAACTGCAGGCCGGTTATTTGTTTCCGGAAATCGCGCGCCGCGTTCGCGAGTTCTCGGAGCAAAATCCCGATGCCGCGAAACGACTGATTCGTTGCGGCATCGGCGACGTGACCGAGCCCTTGCCGCGGGCGGCGATCGACGCGATGAAAGCCGCAGCCGAAGAGCTGGGACATCGCGAAACCTTCCGCGGGTACGGGCCCGAGCAGGGCTACGAATTTCTTCGCAGCAAAATCGTCGAATTCGATTATCGCGACCGAGGCGTCGACATCACCGACAACGAAATTTTTCTGTCCGACGGCTCAAAGTGTGACTGCGGTCACATCCTCGATATTCTCGGCGAGCAAAACAAAATCGCCATCACCGATCCGGTTTATCCGGTTTACGTCGATACCAATGTGATGGCGGGCCACACCGGCCCGGTTCGCACGGATGGCAGCTACGAAGGCATTCTCTATTTGCCCTGCACGGTTGAGAATAATTTTGTGCCGGAACCTCCGCGCGAGCATGCGGATGTCATTTATCTTTGTTTTCCGAATAATCCGACCGGCGCTGTGGCATCCCGCGCGCAACTAACGAGTTGGGTCGATTATGCGCGCGAACACAATGCGCTGTTGTTATTCGACGCCGCCTACGAAGGCTACATCAGTGATTCAGCGATTCCGCACTCGATTTTTGAAATCGATGGCGCACGCGAATGCGCCATCGAGTTCCGCAGTTTTTCCAAGACCGGCGGCTTCACCGGTGTTCGATGTGGATTCACCGTTTTACCAAAAAGTTTGTTGGCACAGGCCGAATCCGGAAAAAAATCGCCGCTTCATTCACTGTGGCACAGGCGATGGAGCACGAAATCAAACGGCGTGAGTTATACGGTACAACGCGCCGCCGAGGCTTTGTATTCCGCTGAAGGCCGCGAACAGGTCCGCCGATTGATCGAGCATTACATGGAAAACGCGCGGATCCTGCGCGAGGCCGCGACCAGCGCCGGTCTGGGAGTACATGGGGGCACAAATGCGCCATATATTTGGGTGGAAACGCCGCCCGGCAAAACGAGCTGGCAAACCTTCGACTGGATGTTGCGGGAACTGAATGTCGTCATCACGCCGGGCAGCGGTTTCGGCTCGAAGGGCGAAGGCTTTTTTCGTATTTCAGCATTCAACAGCCGCAGCAACGCCGAGGAAGTCGCCCGCCGTTTACGCGAGACATCAGCAAAGCAAAAACAGACATCGGCGAAACACCCGCCTCCGCTGGGCTCCGGCGCGGTGGGCACCAAAAGACGCTAAAGCTGTCGCAAGAAATCCTTGTCGGTTCGATCATTCCTCATTGCCTGCGCTTGCGCCCCTGAAATTCTCTGCTTCCCGTTTAGGGTGGCGACCTTACCGCAGCTCTATCGCTTTTGCTTCCTCATGACCGGCCAGGCAACAAAAGCGCAGGATATTTTCCAAGACACCGTGCGGGAAGCGGCGTTTCTGGCCGCCAATGGTGAAGCGCCTCCAGATCGCTACTGGTTTTTTCGTGAAGCGCGCTGGCGTTGTGTCGATGTCGTTGCGCACGACGTGCAACCGGAGGAGGGGACAAACGAAGCATGTGAAATCTCGCCACTCGCGGCCGAACAAATCGAACGGCTCGAGCCGGAACAACTGGCGATTTGGATTTGCGCCGCACCCGAGCCGCAGCGCAGCATTCTAGCTCTCTATTATCTCGATGAATTCAACTACCGCGAAATGATGTCGATGCTAGGTCTGAAATTGCACGACTTGTCGCGCGCGATCGCGTCCGGTCGTCGCGAATTTCAAGCCTGGCTCAACGCAACCGTGCCGGTGGAAGCATCGGAATGAGCCGATTATCACGCGGCCTGCGCGCACTGGTGGATTGCGCGCCTATCGAAAACACGCGCGCGCCCGATCGCCGCATGCGCACTGCTGTTTCGCGAGCAAAGCGGACCGGCGATTTTGCTGCCCAGCAGTCGTTTGATCGGGCGATCGCCAAATTAGTGCAGGCGACACCGGTGTCGCCGGAGATCAGGCATTGGTTTGCCAATGAAAAAATGGCTGAGGGAGCAAAACGCAGTTGGAAAAAAACCGCGTTCCATCCTGCGATTCTGGCGATTGGAATCGCGCTGGCCGTGATCGCGGTAGTCGCATGGATGAAATTCGATGAGCAGATGCATGCTTTTCCTGGGACTGCGATTGCGAAGAAATTGCTAAATGTCGCGGCAATGACACGGCCCTCTGATTTCGAGCCGATGCAGGCAGAGGCGGGAACACTGAGCGATTTGTTTTTCATGAAATACCGGCTCGAGCATTACGATGTGCCGCGGGCATTTTCCCAGCAGCTCACGATTGGGGTCCGCAAATTCGATGACGACGAAGCCGGACAGGTCGCCCAAATCGGCCTGGCGGAAAAACGAATGCAATTGTTCTTATTTCCGGCCCCCCGGGACTCGAAGACGGCAAAGCCGGAAGAATTCGAGGGCTGGCGTTACATCGAACAGGAGGGATGGACTGGTGCGGTGCAGGTGAACAACGGCATTCTTTTCATGGCTGCGGTGCGCGGCACGAAGAAGGATTTGGCGCCGTACTTAGCGAAGCACTAATTCGAACGCACGGCGAAACGTCGAAGACCGAAGACTTCAACGCCCAACGCTGAACGTCCAACGTCCAAGGCAACTGGTCGACAATTCGCAATCAAATTGCCAGGGGGGAGAGTTGAACTCCCGACCAAGGGCTTATGAGTCCCCTGCTCTACCACTGAGCTACCCTGGCGGCAAATTTCCTTAGCCGAATTACCAGACATTCTCAACCCATCGATAGGTAGGATGTAGAACTGACGTCGTCATCACGTGTCTTCTGACATTGGGCGTTGGGTGTTGAGCGTTGGGCGTTGGACGTTGAATTCGGCGGTCGGTGTTTACCTCCGCACCCCGATCATTGAGCGCAAGACCTTCTTCGACTAATAGAGGACCTGAGATCACATGCCCGAAACCCAACCCGATTTCAGACTTGAGATCGCGCACGTCCTCTTCATGGACATCGTTGGTTTCTCAAAATCGCTGATCAACGAACAGAGCGAGATGCTCCGCCAGTTGAATCAGGTCGTGAGGAATACCGGTCAGGTCAAAACAGCGGAAGCAGCGAGGAAGTTAACTCGTCTGCCAACGGGAGACGGAATGGCGTTGGCATTTTTCACCACGCCAGATGCGCCCCTTCGCTGCGCCATCGAAATCGCTGAAGGATTAAAGGAATACCCGGCCCTCCCGGTACGAATGGGTATTAACAGCGGACCAGTCGATGAAGTAGTTGATGTAAACGAGCGATCCAATCTCGCTGGAACAGGAATAAACATCGCTCAACGCGTGATGGATTGCGGCGATGCTGGACACATTCTCCTTTCAAAAAGAAGCGCCGAGGACCTTGCGCAATATGGCAGATGGCGGCCCCACCTGCATGAGCTTGGTCCATGTGAAATCAAGCACGGGACCAGGATCGACATCGTCAATTTCCACAACGGCGAGGCAGGTAATCCCGCGGTTCCGGAGAGGCTAAAGAAAGAAAAGAAGATCGCGGTCATTCCTAAATCGAAAAGCTTGACCGGCGCACTCCTGGCCGGCGCAGTGCTGCTACTGGCGCTGGGTGTCTGGCTTTTCTCTCACAATACGACGCGGAAGCCGACAACTGCTCCGGGCGTGGCGATCGAGAAACGAATTGCCATTCTTCCCTTCAAGCCGTTACTGCCGGAAAATCGCGATCAGGTCCTCGAGCTCGGAATGGCCGATACCTTGATCGCTAAGTTGAGTAACAGCCGCGAACTTGTCGTTTCGTCGCTGAATTCCGTGCGCAGATTTGCTGGACTCGAGCAGGACTCCGTTGCGGCCGGGCGTGAACTCCAGGTCAGTTCAGTGCTCGAAGGTAATGTCCAGAAAGCGGGCGACAGAATCCGGGTGACTGCCCGTTTGATCAAAGTCGCAGACGGTTCCTCCCTTTGGGCCGGGACCTTTGAGGATAAATTTACGGATGTTTTCGCTGTCCAGGACACCATCGCGCAAAAAGTTGCGGACGCGCTGGCTCTCCGGCTCAACGGCGAGGAAAACAAACGTTTGGTTAGGCATTACACCGATAATGTCGAAGCCTATCAACTCTACCTTACCGGCCGGTATCATTGGAATAAACTCACGCCGCCCGAGATCACCAAAAGCATCGAATTTTTTAACAAGGCGATCGACTTGGATCCGACTTATGCGTTGGCCTATTTCGGTTTAGCCGACGCTTATCGATCTCTTGCTCCCGCCAGCGACGTCCCGCCGAGAGAGATCCTTCCAAAGTCGAAAGCCGCTGCCATAAAGGCGTCAGAACTTGATGAATCGCTCGCGGAACCGCATGTCACCCTCGCCTTCATTCGCGGTTGGCTTGATTGGGATTGGGCCGGCTCGGAAAAGGAAGCCAGGCGCGCTATCGAACTGAATCCGAACCTGGGGTTTGCCCATCTGGCGTACGCTCAGGTGCTCTCGCATGTGGGACGGCATCAGGAAGCCCTCGCTGAGGCGGCACGGGCCCATGAGCTAGATCCGCTGTCTTCAATCATCAGCACGCTTAACGCACAGTATCTTATTTCGGCAAGACGTTATGACGAAGCGATCGCAAGATTGAAGGAGACACTTGAGCTAGATCCGAATTTTTGGATCGCCAATTTCATGTTAGGGACGGTCCTTGTCGAAAAGCGAATGTATCCCGAAGCCTTGGCGGAATTCAAAAAAGCTACCGAATTGTCGAACGGAAACGCCGAAGCGATCGCGATGACAGGTTATACGTGGGCAAGGGCGGGCGATTCCGTAAAAGCGCAGGCTATTCTGATGGAATTGAAGTCTCGAAGCGGTCAACGCTATGTACCGGCCGAGCATATCGCGATGCTCTATTCCGCATTGGGGGAAAAGGATGAAGCCTTCGCCTGGCTGGAGAAAGCTTGTGAGAATCGTGATTTCCGACTGTGTCGCCTAAAGGTTGACCCGAGATGGGATCCCCTCCGCTCGGATCCGCGTTTTACCGCCATCCTCGAACGCATCGGCCTTCAGTAATCTTTGTCGAGCGTTGGGCGTTGAGCGTTGAGCATTGGACGTTTGTCGCTGGGCGACCATGCTTTTGCCATGACGAACCAGGAATTCTTCCGAGTGCTTTTCCATGGCGGCAATTCTTACTGGCTCACCAGATTCGTCATTCTACGCCTACTAGGTTTTGTCTACGTCATAGCCTTTCTTGTTGCCGCACAGCAACTCGTTCCGTTGGTTGGCGAACACGGATTAACTCCGGCGAGTCATTACTTTGAGAGAGTTCAAGAGCATTTCGGCTCGCGTTCTGCCGCCGCGATGCAGTTACCATCTCTCTTTTGGTTCGGCATTTCCGATCAGGGTCTGACAACCTTCGCCTTGATTGGCTTCGGTCTCTCGTTGGTTGTCCTTGGCGGCTACGCCAATGCAATTCTCCTCGCAATTCTGTGGGCCATGTACATATCCATCATTCACGTCGGCCAAATCTGGTACGGCTACGGTTGGGAAACGCAACTGCTCGAGACCGGTTTTCTCGCGATTTTCCTTTGTCCATTGCTCGATGTCCGGCCATTTCCAAAATGCCGGCCACCAATTCTGGTGATCTGGTTGTTTCGCTGGCTCGGATTTCGCATCATGATCGGCGCCGGCCTGATCAAACTACGCGGCGACTCCTGCTGGCGCGATCTCACCTGCCTTTATTACCACTACGAGACGCAGCCGATCCCAAGTCCCGTTAGCCGCTATTTGCATTTCGCACCGCATTGGTTCCATAAATTCGGAACCGCCTGGAATCATTTCATCGAGTTAATCGTTCCGTGGTTTTCCTTTGGACCACGACGCGCACGACGCATTGCCGGTGCTTTGCTGGTGAGTTTTCAGATTATCCTGATCATCAGCGGGAACCTATCGTTCTTGAATTATGTAACTATCATTCCGTTTCTCGCCTGCTTTGATGACACGTTACTTCGAGACATTTTGCCGCGGGCGATCGTGAATCGTGCAGAACGCGCCGCCCGGGAATCCGAGCCATCACGAATCAATAACGCTATTGCAATCGCATTGTCAGTGCTGGTCGCGTACTTGAGCATCGCGCCAGTGATGAATCTGATTTCCGAACGTCAAATGATGAACACCTCATTTGATCGGCTCAGCCTGGTGAATACCTACGGGGCCTTCGGCGCGGTCGGTAAAGAACGCGACGAGATTATTTTTGAAGGAACAGAGGACACCATCATTACCGGCGATACACTATGGAAGGAATACGAATTCAAAGCCAAGCCAGGTGATCCCAAGCGGCGCCCGCCTTTCATCGCTCCGTATCAACCGCGGATCGACTGGCAAATCTGGTTCGCTGCCATGGCTTCACCGGCGGACTATCCATGGACGCTGCATTTCGTCTGGAAACTTTTGCACAACGACCCGGGAACTCTTTCCCTCATCGCAAATAATCCATTTCCCGTTAGTCCGCCGCACTACATTCGTGCCAGGCTCTACCGCTACCGCTTCGCCCCGCCGGGTGACCCTGCGTGGTGGAAACGCGAACCAATCGGCGAATGGTTGCCAGCACTTTCAGTAGATGATCGCCAGTTTCGCCAGATCCTCGAAGAGCTGGACTGGCTAAAGTAGCCGGCGATCCATAATTGAGTTTGCCCGAGCTAAACCGCCGAGGCAAATTGCCGGCCTTATCGTGAAATCGGGATATCGCTCACTCGCGCAGTTCTGAGATGTTGTCCAGAACACGGTTTCTATTTCTCGCCGCAATCGTTCCGTTTTTGCTTGCCTTTTCGGCTAACGCCACGGAAGAGCTGGCCGACAGGCCAACGCCGCTCCACCTCAAGATCGGGGAAGAAATCGCCGCGGACATCGTTCATCTCATCTTTCTTTTCGATCGCGTTGCGACCAAATCGTCCTCGGTCACGAGCCAAGATTATCTTGAACGCGTTTCGAAGCCGCCCTCGCCGTTTTACGAAGATTATTTGGAGTACCGAAGCCGGCGAATTGGCCGGAGCGAGCTGGTACGCCGATTGCCGCACGTCGCGATGATGGGCGATAGTCTTAGTCAAAATTTTTATTTCTCGGCGCCAATCAGCGTGTTCTGGCGAGCGCGAACCGAACGGCGCAAGAACTGGTTCCTGGATACTGATCCATTCCCATCGAGCATCTTCAGCGTTTACGAACGGCTGCACCTGCTCACACCGCTAGTGGCGACCGAATATAGCGGATCTGGAGCGTTGGTTGCGCCGAGTCGGGAGCCGGAGGGCCTGCGTCGAAGAATTGTCCGGACCCGCAATCTTTCCGGACAAACGCGCCGTATCCTCGGCCGGCAGCGCTTTCCCGATCTGATCATGATTTGGATCGGACACAACAACATCGATTGGGTGGAAGGACTTTCGGCGCGCGAGCGCGAGCATCCGGAAAATCATTTGCGGGAGATGGCGACACGTTTTCGCAAGAACTACACCGAATCACTCCAAGCCCTGATCGACCGCGCCAAGGTCGACAATCACCGCGTCGCAATCGTGATCTTTGGCCTGGTTAACCTTGAGTCGTTTTCCAAAGGCAATCGCGCGGCCTTGGCACTTCACGCCAAAAATCCGAAACTTTATCCCTACGTGGAGAGCGGCTACCGCTCTTTCGAATCGGTGAAGCCTCAGTATCACTCAAACATGATTCGGCTCGGTTCGATGATGAATAATGAAATGCGGCTGATGGTCCGTCAGTTGAACCAGCAATTGAAAGGCTCGAGCAATGTTCGATTGAAGTACTCGGATGCGTTAAACAAAGTGGATTTTAGCCGACTCGAATTGCTTAACTCTGCCGACGGCTGGCATCCTTCGATCCAGGGTCACAAGGCTCTGGCCGAGGCCGGCTTCAACGCGCTCGGGCCGAGCCTCGATTTTCTCCGAATCGGTCGCCATCCGAGCGACGCGCGAATGGTGGGCGCGATAACGCGCGGCGAATAAGCGAAGCGTCGCTTCATGAACTACCCAGCAGGCCAATTGGCCGGCCGGGTGGGATCCATTGGTAACGACCAATGACAAATCGTTGCCCGCGTTTTCAGTTTATGATTGCCGTTTCCGCCAGATTCTAGAGGCGATGGATTAGCTGGATTGAGCTTGTAGCGGCGCTCTATGAGCGCCGTAACTAAAACGGCCGGCGGTCAATTTGTAGGGCGGCGCTCCGCCTGCCGTGTCTCGATCCGGCACCCGAGGCGGTTGCCCTAGAAATTCTGCGCCAGCTCCTGACAGCGTCGGATATCGAGCTTACCGGAAGCGAGAACCGGAATGCTTTCCACCACAACCGATCGTTTCGGTATCCAAAGATTCGGGACGCCGGCTTCATTTAAGCCAGCGCGCAATTTATCCATTTCGATTGGCTCCGCGGTCAGAAGTAACAGCGCTTCGCCTTTTGCTTCATCCGGTACTCCGCAGATGGCGATGCGACGCTCGCTTCCTTCCAAACCAAGCGCGGCGATTATTTTTTGCTCAACAACTTCGTGTGGCACCATTTCGCCGCCGATCTTGGAGAAACGCGAAAGCCGCCCTTCGATGTAAAGAAAGCCGTCTTCATCCAAACGCCCGATATCTCCCGTCTTTAGCCATCGATCATGCAAGACTTCGGCCGTCCGCTTCGGATCCTTCAAGTAACCCTCAAAAATATTGGGGCCGCGTAACCAAAGCATCCCGCTGTCGTAAATGGACAACTTCTTGTTCGTCTCGGGATTCCGAATCTCCGCAGCAATTCCAGCGGCCATTTTCCCGACCGAACCGAGGCGATAGAGCTGCTGCTCCTTGACGTCCGGGCCCTCCCGAATCGGATTTGGAAGATTTACGGAAACAACCGGCGAAGTTTCCGTCAGCCCATAGCCTTCCATCACGCGTTTCCCGAAGCGCTCGAAAAATTTCTCCGAAAGGTCCAGCGGCATCTTCTCCGCGCCAACGATGACCAGCCGTGTCGAACGCAATTGTTGTTGCTCGGCTTTTCGCAAATACGCGCGCAAGAAAGTCGGCGTCGCCAGCACTACTGTAATGCGATACTTCTCGACCAGCGCAGCATTCTTTGCCGCCTCGAGCGGGTTCGGGTACGTAACAATGGGAGTGCCTTCGATTAGCGGATACCAGAGCGTCACGGTGCAGCCAAAACTGTGAAAAAAGGGGAGCGAGGCGAGAAGATTGTCTTCCGGGCCAGCATCCAGCATGACGGTAAATTGCGCGACGTTGCCGATAACGTTGTGATGGGAAAGAACGACCCCCTTGGGTTCGCCGGAACTACCACTGGTAAAAAGCAGAACTGCTTCTTCATGTCCGCCTAGTTGCGGCAAATCGAGCCAGCGAGCTAACAAGAAGTGGGGTGTAACAACTCCTGCAATCCACCAAAACAAAATTTGCCTCTTTAATTTCGGCAGCAGCTCGTCAAGAAAAACGATATTCGGCGGCCACGGGAAATTGGACAACCGCTCGTGGAATTCTTTTCCGCTAATCGCAGTTTGAATTTCAGCGCGCTCGATCGTACTGCCAATCGCCTCCGCCGGAGCGGTGAAATTCAGATCAACCGGAATTTTGTTGGCCAACGCAACAGCGAGATTGGCGACGACCGCGCCTTTGCTGGCGGGTAACACGATGGCGATTCGTTTTTCATGAAAATTTTTTCGCAGGTATTGGCCGAACGCGATGGAAACTCCGAGCAGCTTGCCGCGACTTAGTTTGCTACCGTCCATTCCATCGATCACCAGCGTGGAAAAAGGGGAGCGCTTGAGGCCTCGGAGAGCGCGACGTGCGAGATGTTGGCGCAGCTCCGGCCGTTGCTCGAAGGAATCGGCGCCGAGCTTTAGCAAATCTTCATGTACGCGTGCGATCTTCGCTTCCGCTGCCGGAACCGGGTTACCAAAGGCGACGGTGGCGCGATACGGAAAATGTTTCGGCCATTTTCGGAAAAACTTTCCACCGCGAAATGAAAAGATCGATCCCCAGAGTTGATCGAGAAAAACCGGTACCACCGGGCACCCGGCGTGGCGCGCGATCATTTCGTATCCTCGTTGCAACCGTGTCAGTGTGCCCGTGCGAGAAAGTTGTCCTTCCGGGAAAATGCAAACGATCTGGCCGGCTTCGATTTGCTCGGTGGCGCGTCGAATTGCTTCACGCGGTTTGCGCCGGTCGATCGGAATGGCGCGGACCATTCGCAATGGCGGCTTCAGCACCAGTTTTCGGTAAAACTCCTCGTCGATAACGAATCGAACCGGTCGGGGACAAGCGAGCTGCAGGATGATCGCATCCACCCAGGTGATGTGATTGGGCACGAGCAGGAATCCGCCCGGCGGCAGATTTTGCAGTCCGATTCCCTTTACCCGATAAAGCAGTCGGGAGAGGCCGCAGCCAAACAAATAGAACGCGCGCTCCGAAGCAGAATCTCCTAACATTCGTTTTACGTTTACAATTGCTCCATCTAACTCTGCAATCGCGATATGACGAGCGAACGAAAATCTACCGCCACCCGTGCTCTGACGCTTCTGCTCGCTATCAACCTTTTTAATTACATCGATCGCTACGTTCTGGCGTCGGTCTTGCCGACGCTTAAGCGCGAATTTCTGGCAGGTGATCCTAATCAAAATGGTAAGGCTGGTCTTTGGACGACGGCATTCCTGATCAGTTACATGTTTACCGCGCCGATTTTCGGCTGGCTGGCCGATCGTTTTTCGCGTTGGATTTTGATCGGAACGAGCGTCGCACTCTGGAGTCTGGCCAGTGGCTGGTCAGGCCTGGCCACGTCGTTTGGAATTTTGCTTTGCACCAGATTGTTCGTTGGGATCGGCGAAGCGGGTTACGGACCGTCGGCACCCACCATCATTGCCGATCTTTATCCGCTTAAAACAAGAGGGCGGGTGCTGGCGTGGTTTTACGTCGCGATTCCGGTCGGCAGCGCCCTGGGGTATGCGTATGGAGGAAAAATTGCCGATCTTCTCAATTGGCGTTGGGCCTTTTATCTGGTTGTGCCGCCGGGATTGTTGTTGGCAGCGTTCTGTTTTTTCATGCGCGAACCGCGGGCAACTTCCGAGGCAAAAGGCCCACCGCCGCTCAGGGATTATCGCGGTCTTTTTCACATTCGATCTTATGTCCTTAACACCGCTGCGATGACAGTGATGACGTTTGCAATTGGCGGATTTTCCGCATGGATGCCCGACTACATTTTTCTCGATCGGCGCGCCGAGTTTCCGCCGAGCCAGAATTTGTTAGGAAGCATTGACGTAACTTTTGGCGCTATTACCGCGGCTGCCGGCTTGCTTGCAACGCTTTGTGGCGGTTGGGCTGGCGACAAACTGCGGGAACGCTTTGCCGGCTCTTACTTTCTGGTTTCGGGAGCGGGAATGCTCCTTTCGGTTCCCGCGACTATCGGTCTAATCTATGTCCGTTTCCCATGGGCTTGGTTGATGATCTTCATCGCGGTCTTCTTTCTTTTCTTTAATACCGGCCCGTCTAACACCGCGCTCGCTAACGTGACGCCGCCCGCAGTACGAGCAAGTGCATTTGCCTTAAACATTTTCATCATTCATCTCCTGGGTGATGCCACGTCTCCGCCGTTAATTGGCGTGGTGCGTGATCGTTGGAACATGAACGTCGCGCTCTGGGGAGTCGCGGTCCTGATGGTTATGGCGGGTTGTTTGTGGTTTTGGGGCGCAAAATATCTGCCGTCGGATACCGAAAAGATCGAACTGGGTGGAAATAGGGGATGACTGCCATTCAAGAGTAATGAAAACGCAGGAAGGTATCCTTCCCGCGCTTTCCGCTGCAGATAAGCGACGTTAGATTACGGGGTAGCAGTCGGTTCAGCTTCAGACTTCTCCTTACTCCGTTCACTCCGTTTTGAGCTTCCCGTTTCGCTGGGCGTTTCTTCCTCAGTCGTTTTGTGGTGTCGGCCGGCTTTGTGCTCCTTCGTGCCTTCGTCTGACGTGGCACTTTCACGCGAACTGCTCGAGCCAGGAGAAGCCGTGCTTTCACCATGTTCGTGCGTTTTCCGCTCGCCGGTACTCTCGCCTTCCGTTGCCGACGGGCTGGCGTGTCCTCGATGTGAGCCTGTAGCGGTGGCTGTCGGCCTGCCTTTCGCAGTCGCGCTCGGCGAAGCAGAAACCGTTGCACTCGGCGATGCTGTTGCCGCCGCCGCGGGTGAAGTAGCGACACCTGGTGAAGCACTTGTAGCTGTTTGACCGGCCGTTTGCGTCCCGTAGGTGCCGGTGGTTGTGCTCCCACTGACTCCAACACCCACGCCTACTGCAGGCGCTACGCCGTAGTAGGAATAGATATTGTTAATATATCCGCTCCTCGAATATTCATCAATGCGCGCGTAATCGAAAACCGGCGCGTTGTAAACTCGGTCGCGGTCGACTCGCACCGTCATCACACTGGGATCCGATGTTGCGGTGTAAACTGTCCATGGCACTGCCACCGTTTTTGTACCTTCTGCCACGCGTGTGCCGGTGCCGCCGGTAGATAAAACGGTGTAAGCCATGCAGCCAGTGTTACGGTCGAGAACGACATCCTTTACTACCCCAACTTCCTGACCGCCGGAGTCTTTAACTTTCATGCCGACGATCTTGCTCGTCTGCAAATAGGTCGTTGTCGTAGTTGAACTCTGGGCTTGTTGTCCATAAGCAGTGGCGAGCGTCAAACCCAGCAGCGTTGCCACTAATAGTGTAAATGTTTTCATAATAGTTTAATCCCGAAAAAATGGGCGACCGGGAAGAGGCATCCCCCGTTTAGAGTATCGGCAGTCCGCCATCAGTCGGTTGTAGGGCGACAGATCTAAATACGGATCAGCGATCCTTCAGATGAACATCGAACGCGCGCGCCTCTTCCATTGCCTTGGCGGCTTGTTCCACCTGTCCAAGGCGCGTTAGATATTCGCTGAGCAGTTGCCAGGATTCCGCGCGATACCATTCCGTTTGGAACAGGACTTGCAGTTCTGCCACGGCTTTCGGCAACTGCCCGCTCACCGCCAAGCCGGCGAGATAACGGCGCATAATGGCCCATGATGGCGGGTCGGTTCGCGTAGCAAGTCGCAAGCGCGACAGATTGATCTGGCCTTTCTCCCTTTGTTCCACCATCGCCAGCATTTCTTCCGCCTGGGCCAGGCTCACCGGATTTTTCTGCGCGCGCCCGAGAAAACTTCGCGCCGTCTTGAGGTCGTTTCGTTTCAAAGCGACGGCAGCGAGATTGAGCAAGGCAAAGGGTTGCTCGGGATTTTTTGCCAGGGCGCGCTGAAACAACGTTTCGGCTTTTTCGAGGTGACCTTCCGATAACTCGAGCCCACCGAGGTTAATCAGCATGCGCGCGGAATCGCCGCCGGCCGCAATCGTGCGGCTAAAAAATGTTCGCGGGTCGCGCCAATCTTGCGCGCGAATAAATGTGCGCACGCCGAGAAAAACTATCCAGAAAGAAGCAATTGCCATCGTCCAGGAAAAAGCAGCGCGATTTCTTTCGATGATTGGCGTCACTTGCAGGGCGATGGCCAGAAGCAGGAAAGTTAACGGGACGTAGATCCAATGCTCGGCAATGTTTGCGTTCAAGGAAAAAAAACCGCAGACCGGCAAGTACGAGACACCTGCGAAGATTAGAAGGGTGAAGATTGCCGGCTCACGCTTCCGGGAACGCCACGTCCACCACAGTAGCATACCGAGAACGATAATGCCGCCGAGCGTTTGTAGTTCACGCCAGGCCCCGGCGGTCAGACTGGCAGGGTTATATCCCCACGGATGGTTCTCAACATCGCGCTCCATGTGCAGGTTCATTGGCGCGATCACAACTCCGGCGTATTCCGCGAGCGCCCGCGCGGCAATGATAGGACGGACTAGCGCCGGTGCCGGCGGTGAAAGCTGCGGCACTTCGACCGGAGGCACCTGACTGCGCAGTGTTGCGTAGATGGTGACCACAAGAACAAGGACAATTCCAATTGCCGGAAGCGCTCTCCACTTTTTTGTCAGAAGGATCAACATGATAGCGAGACCGCCGAAAAGCAGACCGCTCTCCTTACTGAGTGCGCTGCCAAGTAATGCTACGCCGCTCAAGGTATAAAATTTCCACGGCACGCCTCGCTCAAGACTGAGCGCCCGGACCAGGCAATATAAGCCTGCGAATCCGAACAGAGCGGCCAGTGCATCGGCGCGGCCGGCAACGTAATCGACAACTCCGGAATGGACCGGATGGAGCGCCCACGCCAGTGACGCAACAGTCGCAACTATCGCACTTCGTCGCTCAGTGATTCCGTAACACCTGAGGAGCGTGAGCGCGAAAACGAAGAACACGATCGCAGCGGCGGCATGCAGTAAAATGTTGACGAAGTGATACGGGCCGGGGCGGAAGGCGAACGTCCAATATTCCAGCGTGTAAGTCAGCCGCTGGAGCGGTCGATAAAAATTTGAAGGCGTCGCATCGACGAAGAGAAAATGTCGAAATCCTTCCGGAATGAGTCGCCAGCTGCGGATGAGCGGATCGCGGAATACCAGAGCGGTATCATCCCAGACAAACGTGGCCCGCAGCGCCGGCGCATGGGCAAGGAAAACCAGAACAACAAGCGTCGCGCAAATGATTAATTTTTGTCTCATTGAAGAAACGCGTGCAGCTTGGGCGCGGTTGGGTTCAGTTTAAGGTGAATTACAAACGATTTCTCATCTCGTTAATCGCATTTTCAATCGCGAGCAACGCTTATGCCGCCGCGCTCCCGAATGATTGTGCCCAACTCGTTGTCGCTCTTGCGCCCGATTGGAATGCCGTGCATGGGCGTTTGTATCTCCTGGATAAGATCGGTGACAAATGGCGCGCTCATGCCGCGCCGGTGCCGGTCCTGTTCGGAAAAAATGGATTGGCTTGGGGAAGTGGGATCGCTGGTCAGGATGAACCTGGCCTGCGAAAACATGAGCGGGATGGTCGAGCGCCCGCAGGTATTTTCAGAATCGGCGAAGTTTTTACCTATGATGCCGCACTGCCACCGGGAGCAGACTATCCATTTCATCAGGTGAGCGAAGCCGATGTTTGGAGCGATGATCCGCGTTCGCCTAATTACAATCGGCATATCGTGATCGACCCGCGGAATCCCCCGGATAATTACAGTCACGAAAAAATGCGAGGCGGCGATTTCGCTTATCGCTGGCTGGTCGAAATCCGGCACAATTCCGATCCGCCAGTCCCCGGCGACGGCAGCGCAATCTTCTTTCACATTCGTCGTGGAGTGAATCGGCCGACGACTGGTTGCACGACGATGGCCGAACCGGATCTGGTACGGCTTGTGAGCTGGTTGCGTGCGCCTAAACATCCCTGCTACGCGCTGCTAACGAAGGCGGATTATGCGGCGAAATGGCAAAGCTGGAATTTGCCAGGACCGAATTTTGTTGGTTTGAAATAGTGTCGCCTATGTCGCGTCGAATCGAGAGCCTCGTGTGGCACTGCCAAAGTTTCGGAGGGACACGCTCCTGCGTGTCCTGGACGCGCGGAAGCGCGCCTTTCCATTTTAGCCGTTCGATTTGGCCGCAAACAAACACCAGGATTCCAGAAACCCCGGGGCAAAATCTTCCGGCTTGTTTGCCACCCATCGCTCCACGATATCGACCGGGAAGAACTCGACCGCGCCAATTTCCTCCGGCGGATAGCGAAATGGCCCTTCGTGCTTCCCGCAATAGACGGTTATGAATTCCTGCCCGGTCTTTTCCGACGCCGGAAGCTTGCCGATCAGTCGGAGCTGTGCGGTGACGCCTAGTTCCTCATCTAGCTCGCGGGCCGCGGTTTCATCGTACAGTTCGTTAGCTTCCACGTGACCGGCTGCGCTCGAATCCCAGAGCAGGGGATGGCGGTCTTTCCAAGGGGAACGCTTTTGTAGAAGCAACTCCCCGGTCTCGTTAAAAATCAGGATGTGGATGGCGCGATGGCGGAAGTTATTCTCATGGACTTCTTGGCGGCTAGCGGTGCCGATTTTTCGATCATTTTCATCCACAATCGGAAACCGCTCAGCAACCCCTTGCGCTGCCGGCTTTCCATCATGCGGCGCGATCAGGTTGGTCAGCGCGATCCATTGCTTCCGCGAGAGCTCTTCGGCGCGCGCTGTTAACGGAGCACGAATTTCCGTGGCGACCTCTTCCCAGCTGCTGATGTCCGCCGCGAGTAAGTTCCGCAGTTGTTTTCGCCGTTGCGAAAATCCGCGCTTCACAGTCTCACGAAAGAACTTGTAATCCGAAATTCCGATTTGCCTTTCGTCGCGTGGCGTGAAACGAACAATCGCCGAGACGACCTCGGGTTGCGGAACAAAAACCGTCCGCGGAATTTTTCGGAGATACTCGACGTGGTGGTGAAGTTGCAGTCGCAAGGTGAGCGCGCCGTAATCAGCAGTTCGCGGTTTCGCGGAGAGTCGCCGTGCCATTTCATCTTGTAACATAAACAATCCCAATGAGATCCGACTTGGAAAATCAACGAAGTGCAATAGTAACTGACTCGAAACGTAGTACGGAAGATTTCCAATCACTTTCACATTGCGCTCTGCAAAGAGAACTCGAGTGTCGAAATCAAGCGCGTCGCAATGCCGAATTTCGCATTTCGAATCCGAAAATTTTTTGCGTAGGAAATCCACGAGCCGCGCATCTTTTTCCAATGCGAGCAAACGCGCGCCGCGCCGCACGATCTCACCGCTGAGTGCGCCAAGGCCCGGTCCAATTTCCAAAACAAAATCTTCAGCGCTGACCTGAGCTTGCTGGACGATCCAGCGCGCGAGGTTTTGATCGTGCAAAAAATTTTGCCCGAGTCTTTTTGTCGGACGTACGCGAGCCTGAGTGAGGGCTGTTCGAATTTGCGACAGATTCATGGAGCCTGCCTAGAACGGCTGGGAAACGGACCGACTGTTCACAAAAAGCTGTGAACAAAATGCGAGGAGGACCACCGATTTGTACACAAGTTATTCACACCGCGGAATTGAAGCGGAGGTGCTGGTAGGCCAAGCCGGACTTTGCTTTGTCATTTCAGCTGCAGCGTCGCGGACTTTCGACGCTTCCGCCCCTTTAAGTAGGTGCGACGCGCTTCGCCCAGCGTGACGCCCTCCAGGAAATAGGCAGACGCTGCATGTCCGATCGCGAAGGTCCCGGCGCCTGCGACCATTCCGCAGACTACATTTCCCCAGCCAGGGAAGAATTTCAGAAGCGCCCGCGCGCCTTCGCGCAACAGCATTCCCGCGCCGACATTTGCGCCAATCGCCCCCACAAATTCGGTAGCGGCGCGCAGACTTCGTTCGCGGCCACTCAGATACATAATTCCGGAAACCATCACCAGTTGCAGGGTCGTAAGAATGGGTAAATCGGCCAGCGGAATCGGTTGTGCACCGATCGCGGTGCAAATGGCCGCGGTTGATTTGATGAGAATGTTTGCAATTTCACGCTGCGCTTCCCGGTCACCCGAAATTCGTACAATTTCGACCCGGCATTCATTCGGTAGCTTTTTCGCGAGGACGGAAACGAATTGATGCGCCGCTGCGCGGTCAGCCACGCCGTGACCGGGTTCGCCGGAAAACTCGAAGCCCCCCCAGACACGGCCGTGCAATTGCGGCTGAATTTTTTCCGACCAATCCATCTTGACCGGCTCGCCGTTGTGACCCGCGCCCGGAGTCGGTTCCACATGGATCGCGACGATTCCGGCATCTTTGCGCGTCGCGTCGTTCCAGTGGACGCATTCGCTGCCGTTTTCCGCACTTCTCTTTACCTTGGTCCGGCCTTCGGACCCGTCGCTCAAAATGATTATCGCGTCGGCTGAAGCCCGCTCGAGCTCTCCGCGAATAGTTTTTTCCGCATCATCATCGGCGCCGCGGGCATCGAGCACAGAAACGGTGCCGCGATCTTTGATTTCAAGATCCTGCCACCGAAAAATCTCGAAAACCATCTGGCGCGATGGCTCAACGGCATCGCCATTAAAAAGTAGATTCACGACCTGCGGCATTGGCCAGCGCCCCGAACCGGCGAGGAGCAAACGCGGTGGGCGTTGTTGCAAAAAAAGTTGCTTCAGCGGTGTCAGCTCGTGCAGCACCGGTTTTTGGATTGCCGCGGGCAATTTCCCGAGCAAACTCTCGAGCCGCTCGACGATGTGGAGCAATGCGGACCGATTCACCTGCCGCAATGACCGGTGATTTGGTCGCGAATGCAAGGTGCCAAAAACGTTTTGTCGGCGCTCGGCCTGCGATTATATGGAGCTATGGAATTAAATTTTGACGCTCTCTCGCGCGCGGCGACAGAAGCACGCGGCCTGGCCATGGATGCGGTGCAGGCGTCGCAATCAGGTCACCTTGGTTTGCCGCTCGGATGCGCGGAAATCGGTGCGGTCCTTTATGGTTACGCGCTCAAACATAATCCCGAAAAACCGCGCTGGATCGGGCGCGATTATTTCGTGCTCTCGGCCGGTCACGGATCGATGTTTCTTTACGCGTGGCTACACATGAGCGGCTACGACTTGCCAATGTCGGAGATCAAACGTTTTCGGCAATTGCATTCCAGGACGCCGGGCCATCCGGAATTTGGAGACACGCCGGGCGTCGAATGCACGACCGGTCCACTTGGCCAAGGTGTCGGTAACGCTGTCGGCATCGCGGTCGCGTGCAAAATGGCGGCGGCGCGTTTCAATAGTGCCGAGCACCGGATTTTCGATCAGCATGTAATCTGCCTTGCCGGTGATGGTTGCATGCAAGAAGGCGTGGCTTCAGAGGCAGGTGCTTTCGCGGGACACTTCGGTCTCGATAATTTGATTCTTATTTACGATAGCAACGCAGTGACGCTCGACGCGCCGGCAACCGCAACCCAGAGTGAAGAGACGGGTGCGCGTTTTAAGGCTTACGGCTTCGACGTTCAAGAAATCAACGAGGAAGACATGCAGGCGTTTCTCGACGCCCTCAACAATGCGAAAGAAAACAACAATGGCCGGCCGAAGTTCATCATTTCGCACAGCTTGATTGGAAAGGGAGTCCCCGAAGTTGCTGGCACTTACAAGGCGCATGGCGAGGCCGGTGCGAAATTTGTCGATGCTGGCCGCAAAGGACTCGGTCTGCCCGACGAACATTATTTCGTTTCCAAGGAAACCTACGCCTACTTTGCCGAGCACAAGAAGAAGTTACTCGCTGATTACGAGCGGTGGGAAAAAATTTACAACGAGTGGCGCAGCAAAAATCCCGAGCTAGCGAAAATGCTCGACAATGGGATCGAGCGCAACGTTCCGGAAGATCTTCTATCGAAGATTCCGGAATTTCCCAAGGACGCGAAGCTGGCGACTCGCAAAGCGGGTAGTGAAGCCTTGCAGCCGATCGCGCAGGCGATGCCGCTGCTGATGAGTGGCAGCGCCGATCTTCACGGCTCGACCTTGAATTACATCAAAGACGGCGAGGACTTCACACGCGACAATCCCAAAGGCCGCAACATCCGGTTCGGAATTCGCGAACACGGCATGTGCGCGATTCTGAACGGAATTTCTTATCACGGGTTGTTTCGCGCTTCCGGTGCAACCTTTACCGTTTTCACTGATTATTGCCGCGCCTCGATTCGGTTGGCAGCACTGGCGAAACTGCCCAATACCTACATTTTCACGCACGACTCGATCGGAGTGGGCGAAGACGGCCCGACTCATCAACCGGTCGAGACGATTAGCTCCGTACGCGTGATGCCGAACATAGATGTAATTCGCCCGGCCGATCCAGAGGAGACAGCCGGAGCGTTTGTTGCGGCGATGGAACGAACTGATGGCCCGACGCTCCTTGCGCTGACTCGACAGGTCGTTCCGATTTTGAACGATGTCGATGTTCAGGCGCGGCGAGAGGGCGTGCGGCATGGCGCTTACATCGCAAAACGCGAGAGCGGGCCGCTGGAATTGATTATTCTTTCGTGTGGGAGCGAATTGCAGCACGCACTCGCCGCCGCCAAAGAGCTGGGAGCTGGAACGCGCGTCGTCTCAGTCCCGTGCATGGAACGCTTTAATCGCGAATCGGAGGAATATCGCGAGGAGGTTTTGCCCAAGAATGTTCGCAAACGCGTCGCCATCGAGGCCGGTATCCCAGAAATTTGGTATCAATACGTCGGCCTCGATGGGAAAGTGATCGGCTTGCATCGCTTCGGCCTGAGCGCGCCCGGAGCGGAAGTAATGAAGGAATTGGGCATCGATGCGCAACATGTGATTGAGGCGGCGCGATCGCTCGTCTGATTCGCGAAACACAAGCTGTTATCAGTACGTCCGGTGTCGCGACAATATTCCGGGTAGCGCACGCGTTCTCGCGTGTTGGCGATGGCGTTTCGCAATCGCGGACTTTTTCTATTTCCCAAACTTGGCGAGGAGCGACAGGTTACTGAAAGATCGTTTTCGCGAGACGCGAAAACCAACACGCGAGACGCGCGCGCTACCCGAGCGGTTGCGCTTTTGCGCAAGGTGCAGGCTAGCAGCCTGCGCTCCCCAGAGACATTCCTAAAACGCCTCCTCCGGCTCGCGCACGTTCCGTGCGCGATCTTCGAAGCGGGTGAATTCTTTGAGGAAGGTAAGGGGAATTTCTCCGACCGGTCCGTTACGTTGTTTGGCGATGATCAATTCGGCCTCGCCCTCTTTTTCTGCGCGCGCTTCCTCGTCTTCTTCGTAAATTTCTGGACGTACCAGCAAACCGACCAAGTCTGCGTCCTGCTCGATGGAACCTGATTCGCGCAAATCGCTCAACCGCGGCTTTCCGCCTGTTCGTTGTTCCGGTTGTCGATTCAATTGGGCAACGACAATGACTGGAATGTTCAGTTCTTTTGCCAGCGCTTTTAAGCCCGCGGAAATTTCCGAAATCTCAAGCTGCCGGTTTTCCTTCGCTCGTTTGCTGGGTGATCGCACCAGCTGCAAGTAGTCAATCAATACTAACTGGATGTCCTGCTGTGATTTGAGGCGGCGCGCCTTGGCCCGCAGTTCCAAAATTTCCAGCGACGGGCTGTCATCGATAAAAATCTTCGCTTCCGCAAGTTTCGACGCTGCTGCGGTCAGACTCGGAAAATCGCGTTCGCCAAGGAAACCATCGCGCACACGCTGCAAATTGACGCGTGCACGCGAGCAAAGCATCCGTTGCACGAGCTGCTGGCTGCTCATTTCCAGACTGAACACAGCGACCGGCTTTTTTTGATTCACTGCGACATGTTCTGCCACGTTCATCGCGAAGGCGGTCTTGCCCATGCTCGGTCGGCCGGCAATGACGATCATCTCGGCTGGATGCAATCCACTGGTCAGGCGATCCATTTCGACAAAGCCCGTCGATAACCCGGTGATGCCGCCGCGACGCTCCCACAGCTTCTCGATCGATGCGAGCGCATCCATCACCTGTTCCTTCATGGTGAGGAGTTGACCTTTGAACCGGTCGTCGCCGACTCGGAAAATGTTGTGCTCTACCTCGTCGAGCAGGGGACCAACCTCCCCCTGTTCCTCGTAAGCCCGCCGCACGCCTTCGGTGCAAGTGAGGATGATCTGGCGCAGAACATATTTGTCGCGAACGATCTCGAGATAGTAATCAAGATTCGCGGCCGTGGGGACGAACGTAAACAGGCTCGTGACAAATGACGCGCCGCCGATCGTCTCGAGCACGTTCTTGTCGCGCAATGTCTGGGTGAGGGTGATGAGGTCGATGGCCTGACCGCTGTTCCATTGTTCCACCAGGACCGAGAACACCGTTTGGTGTGCCGGGACGTAAAAGTATTCCTCTTTGATTTTCTCGACGCACTCGGGGATCGCCTCCTGTGGGGCGATCAACATCGAACCCAGCACACCTTGCTCGGCTTCGACGCTGTGAGGCGGGGTGCGGTGAATATCCTGTGTGGAACCTGTTGGCGAGTTCTGAAAAACTCTTCCGCCACTCTGCTGCGCCGAGCCTCGGCCAGCGCCATTTCCCGCTGTCTTACGAGGCTGCTCAGGACTCGTTCCCTGAGAGCTCGCCATTTATTTACGTTTTCGGAATAATCCTCGTTTCGGAGCCGGTTCTACCGGTTCGGTTGTTCCCGGTTTGGGTGGCTCCTCATGCGCAGATTTCACTTCAAATTTGAAATTCATCGTCACGTCGTGATGCAACTTGATCGTCACCTCCTGCTCGCCCGTGGTCTTGATCGGATGTTCGAGATGAATTTTATGCCGATCGATCTCCTCTCCGATTTCATTCTTCAATCGCGTCACGATATCCTGCGCCGTGATCGAGCCGAAAGCCTTGCCGGTCTCGCCGGTTTCAAGTTTAAAGGTCACGCGCAGTTTGTTGATCCGTCGTGCCAGTTCTTCGGCTTCATTCAGCTCGCGCGCTTCGCGTTCGGCTCGCTTCTTTTTCAAATTCTCCAACTGACGCAGACTTGCCGGCGTCACTTCGTGCGCTTTGCCCCGCGGCAGCAGATAATTTCTGGCATACCCGCGACGCACCTTTACGATGTCCGCCTCCGCCCCGAGGCCGGGGACATTGTCAGTCAAAATAATTTCAGTTGAGGGCATGAGAAAAATTGTGCGGTTTTTAAAGGTGCGGGAGGTGGATTATAGGATCGCCAGAAGCGGTGTCAATTGATTCAAATAACTTCAGGGGCTATGCGCGAGGGCACGACGATGGTCCTATTAAGTTCAACTCGTGCGCGGTTACTTTCTGGGTCGGTCAGAGCTTGTAACGCTCTCGCTCCTTCACGGTGTAGCCACGATCGCCACTTGCGGCAATTTACATCATGCCCAGCTTCATCCGGCCGGCGTCGCTGATCATGTTTTGATTCCATGGCGGATCCCAGACGAGCTGAACGTCGGCTTCATCGACGCCGTCAATCGTGAGGATTTTGCTCTGGGCATCGTGCGCGATGGCGGGTCCCATGCCACAGCCCGGCGCCGTCAATGTCATCTTCACGTCGACGCGGGTGCCGCCATCTTCCTTTTTCGTCAGCTTGCAATCATAAACTAATCCGAGATCAACAATGTTCACCGGAATTTCCGGATCATAACATTGGCGCAACTGGTTCCAGACATCTTCCTCCGAAACTTCGCCGTCTTGCGCGCCGTTGGTCGATCGCGCCGGCTGCGCTGCGGTCTTTTCTAATCCGAGTGCGTCGCCATCCTTTTCCGCTACACGCGACAGTCCAAAATTCGTCGCGATGGTGTAACTGCCGCCAAGCGATTGCGTAATCACGCCAGGCGTCCCCGCGGGAATTGTGATCTTTGTACCCGCCGGTATTTGAATCGCCTCAACGTCGCGACTTGTGCTGAATTCAGTGTTCTCGTACATAATTTTCTTTCCTAACTGTCGCCGCCTTCGCCGACGTGCGCAAATCACATGGCGCGTCGCGCGAGAGAGGTGTTATTGTTACTAGAGGAGATCAAAGCGACTGGGGCGCTTCCAGTAGCTCGATCACGCGCTTGAGCAATCGGCCGGCACCGCCGCCGTCGAGGCTGCGGTGATCGAAGCTCAAGGTAATTTGCGCTTCGGTAATGGGAACGAATTCGGATTTCGAGTCGTCCCAGCGTGGCGTTTTTTTGCCGACGCCGAGGCCAAGAATCATGGTTTGATCGGGGAGGGGAATAGGCGTGCCCCATTCCACCCCAAATGTTCCGAAATTCGAAACCGCGGCGATGCCGCCAGCCTGCATTTCCGGCGAAATCCGTCGCTGACGGCCGAGCGCGACTAGTTCGTCATACTTCGTGGCCAGGTCTGCCAGCGAAGTCTTGTCCGCTTCACGAAGGATCGGGACGATGATTCCATCCTGCGCTTCAATTGCTAGGCCAATGTCAATACTGTTCGATTGCAGGACACGCGACCCGACGAGCTTTGCGGCAGCCGCTGGATTCTCGACAAGCGCTAGCGCGAGCGCGCGCAATGCATATAGCGCGGGACCGGGTTTCGGGTCCCGCTGCTTACGATCCGCCAGAACCTGATCGAGATTGACCGACGACCCGATCGTCGCCAATGGTCGCGACCAACTCCGTCGCATCGCATCTGCGACGCCTGCTCGGATGGCGGAAGCATCGCTAGCTGACTGCGATTCAATCTGGCGCAAATAATTTTCGAGATCTTTGATGGTGACGCGATTGCCACTGCCGGTTCCCGCGATCCCGGCAAGATCAGCGTTCGTTAATTGCAACTCCGCCATCCGCGCGCGCACCCGTGGGGACAAAAATCCGGCCCCCTTGGCGGCTGCGGGAACGGGCAGACCACCACTTGGTGCCGCGCCTTGTGTGCTGATCCGCGAAGTGCGAACGGCGCTTTCGTCGATCTGGAAATGTGCGCCGTTTCCGCTTTTCGCGTCCTCATCCCGACCGGGAATTTCCGCGGCCACTTCGCCTTGCGGCTCGGGTGGCGCCTGGTTTGCGAACCGCGCCGCGTCCTCTTCGCTCGCCTCAATATAACCGAGCACCGCGCCGATCGGATACGTCTCCTTCACCTGCGCGTCGATCTTTGCAATCTCCCCCGCGCACGGCGTGGTCACGCCCATGACCGCTTTGTTGGTTTCGACCTCCATGATCTCTTGGTCGGCAACGACCTTTTCTCCGGGCTTCACGTTGATCGAGACAATCGTGGCCTCGGCGATCGATTCACCGAGCTGTGGCATAATGATTGGAACTTGCGGCATAAATTATTCTCGAAGCAGCTGACGCGCTTTCGCGGCGATCACTTTGCTATTGGGCCGATGGGTTGACCAGAGGTTTGGATGATACGGAATGGGAGTATCTTTGGCGTTGATCCGCGCCGGCGCGGCATCAAGCAGATGAAAGCCTTCGGTGGTCACGCGCGCGATCACTTCCGCGGTGGCGCCCCCCCAGGGGAAAGATTCGCCGACTGCCAGGAGCCGGCCGGTTCTGGCGACTGACGCAAGGACAGTGGCGGTATCGAGTGGTTTGACGGTACGCAGATCGATCACTTCGATCTCAAATCCTTCCTTTGTAATCTCCTCAGCCGCAATCAAAGATTCCTGTAACATTGCGCTGTAGCTAACAATTGTTAGATCGCCCCCGGCCCGTGCGATCCGCGCTTGCCCGATCGGCATTCCTTCACTGGGAAGATCGTCGGCTTTGAGATGGTAATAAAGATACTTGTGTTCGCAGTAAACGACCGGGTCGTCGATCGCCACCGCATCGATCAGCATGGTGTAAGCGTCTTCCACGGTGGCTGGTGTCATCACGACCAGGCCGGGGTAATGCGCATACAGCGATTCCATTGATTGGGAATGAAATGGGCCGCTGCCTTTGGTGCCGCCACTCGGCAACCTAATCGTGATGGGGACCGATACATTGGTGCGCCAGTAATGCGTTCCGGCGTTATTGAGGATCTGGTTGAGCGCAATGCTGGAGAAATCGGCAAACTGCATTTCCACAATCGGCCGCATGCCCTCGAGCGCGGCGCCAATGGCCGTTCCCACCATGGCGTCCTCGCTGATCGGCGTATTCAGGACGCGTCCGGGAAATTCTTTGGCCAATCCTTTGGTCGCCTTGAATGCGCCGCCGAAGGTCCCGCCCACGTCCTGCCCGTAGATGAAAACGCGTTTGTCGTCCCGTAGGAGTTTCGCTTGTGCTTCCCGGATGGCCTCGAGATAAGTGATGCTCATTGGGGTAAATGACGAATGACCCGCCTCCGCTCAGCTACGGCGTGGCAGGCGAGCAACGAATTTTCAGTTGCGAGCGTTGCTGTTTTCATCAGTCGGCCTGCGTCATTCATCACCTTGTGGGTGATCAAGTAATTCGCGTTGTGATAGCGCGCACCAATCTTCTTCTTCACCCTTCGGCACCGGTTCTTTTTGAGCCATGGCGAAAGCTTCGTCCACTTGGCGGACGGCCTCTTCGCGCCAACTTTTCAGCGTCGCCAAATCGCTCAACTTCCGCTCTTTGATAAGTTCTTCCGTGCGTTGCACGCAATCGTAGGCGAACGGCTCGCCGTACATTTCCTTCGGAACATAACTGAAATCGTCGTGTTCGCCGTGACCGGCCAAACGCAAGACGGATGCGACGACGAGCTGCGGCGGCCGGCCGGCACGAGCGCGTTTCACCGCCGTGCCGATGACGTCGAGACATTGCCCAAGATCGGTTCCGTCCAATTCGTAGCCTTCGAAGCCGTAACCGCGGGCGCGATCGACCAGGCTCGCGCAGGCGAACTCGCGCTCGTTTGGCGTAGAATAGGCGTAATGATTATTGGTCGCGACCACGACCAACGGGACATGTTCGACTGCGGCAATGTTGAGGCCTTCATGACTGGCGCCGGTTTGCATACCGCCTTCGCCAATTGTCGTTAGCCCAACGAAATTTTTCTCGCCCCGACCGCGCTTCGCCATGAGCGATCCGACGAGCACGGAAATCATGGCGCCGAGATGGCTGATCATGGCCAGCTGTCCGTCTCGCGGTTTGCCGCGGTGAATGTTGCCATCGCGGCCTCGCATCGGTCCGGTGCGCGTCCCAAGATATGTGCGTGCGACATCGACCAGCGGTTCCCCGAAGGCGGAGCGTCCAGCCTGATCGCGGATGAGCGGAGCAAAGACGTCCCCTTTTTGCAAAAATATCCCGCAAGCCACGCTGACGGCTTCCTGGCCTTTGCCAACGTAAACGCCGCCGGTAATGCGGCCGCCGCGATACATGCTGGCGAGTTTTTCCTCAAACGTTCGGGCCAAAAGCATCCAGCGAAATGCCTCGAGGTATTTCTCGTGAACTGGCGCTTCGGTTGGGGCTTTTTTCTTCTTGGGTCGCGCCGTCTGCAGCATCGAACGATTGTAGCCAACATAAGCGCCGGTGCGCAAAAAATTTTCGTGCCCGGTCCGGCTTGAACAAACAGCGATTCTGGGGAGGGCAGGCTGCTAGCCTGCCGTCGCCGGCAGTTGCCGGCGACGCATATTAAAGTAGACGAACTCGTTTCCGTAAAGGCTTTTCGGCAAGCTGCCCAAAAGTGCAGGCTGGCAGCCTGCCCTCCCAGAAGGTCCGCGATTGCGAGACGCAATCGGTCCGCGCCGGACTGGCGTAACACGCGAGACGCTTGCGCTACCCAGAATCAACGCGCCGCAACTGAGGTAATTCGAGAATCTTCTTCTGCCATCGAGAAATGGCGCTGGCTTGTTTCCTCGGCTTCCGCGGTCGCGCCATTGGTCGAGGCACGGGTCGGCGGGGTTAGCTTCATTCCGACCAGTTTGCTCACTCCGTGCTCCTCCATTGTTACGCCGTAAAGAATATCGGCTTTGGCGATGGTGCGTTTGTTGTGAGTGATGATGATAAACTGACTCTGTGAGACGAAGCGTTCCAGCACCTTGATAAACCGGTTGATGTTGGATTCATCGAGCGGCGCATCCATTTCGTCGAGGACACAAAACGGACTCGGTCGCACCATGTAAATAGCGAACAAAAGGGCGACCGCGGTCATGGTCCGTTCGCCGCCGCTCAATAGCGAGATGCTTTGCAATTGTTTGCCTGGGGGTTTGGCGATGATTTCGATGCCACAGTTGAGAGCATCATTCTCGTCCATTAGCTGCAGATCGGCACGGCCCCCGCCGAAAAGCTCGGCAAACATCTCCCGGAAATTCGCTCGGACTTGCGAGAACGTCTCCCCGAAAAGTTCTTTTGTGGTCGCATTGATTCGCGCGATCACGTCGAGCAGTTCGCGCCGCGAATTGGTCAGGTCGTTGTTCTGCGCTTCGAGAAAACGATAACGCTCTTCCAATTCGTCGTATTCCTGGACGGCCTCGAGATTAACCGGCCCCATGTTTTCCAGCTGACGCGTTAGATCAGCGATGAGATTCTCGATATCGGATGTTGCTGTAGCCGCGGTCGCTGGCCGCGGCTCTGCTGCCTCTTCGTCGGGGCCGCGGGCAACGACCGCGGCTGGAAAATCCTTTGCGAGGCGTTTGAATTGCGCGTGCAGAACTTTTTCGTGGGCTGGTTCGTCCGGCTGGAAGGCGCGGAGATCAAACCGATAACGCTCCATCACGTGTTCAGCCAAATGCTCGATCTGAAGCTGCAACTGCGTTTGCCGCACCGAATGCGTCCCGCGTTTCTCCTGTAGTCCGCTGAGATGGTCGCGGGCGCTGCGGAGCTCGGCTTCATCGGACTTAATGTTTTCCAACTGGCTGGTGCGTTCCCTTACCAGTTTCCCAATCTCAGCTTCGCGCCGCCCGCATTCGCGGGTTTGTTGTTCGATCGCGTTCCGGGCAGACTCATCTTCCGCGGCCTGCGTGACCAGACGAGCTTCATAATTCTCAATGTCCGCGCGTCGCGTCGAGATCAGTTCCGTTAGTTCAGTTTGACGGGCCAGCATAGGCGCGCGCTGCGCCAGCAAATTTTGATGTTTTTGCTCATGGGTTGCGGCGGCGATTCGCAGCTCGGCCAATCGGGCGGTCGCACCTTCCTCTTCCTGCAATGCTTTGTTTCGCTGCGTTTCCACGAGCGAGATGTCGCTTCGAGCCTCGGTGATTCTTTTTTCAAGGTGCGCAGTCTGTTCCTCGAGATTCCGAATCTGGTCGTCGGCCGCGGCGACTTGGCGTTCCAGGGCCGAGCAATCGGATTTAAGTGACTCTAGTTCTCGCTCGGCCGAATACTCTTCGCGCTCCAACTCGGAAATTTTGGAAGCTGAGGCGGTTTGGGCAAAATGAGCCTCCTGATGCGAGACGACTGCTTTTTCCAGAACGACGGTAGCCGCGGTAATTTGAGACTCGAGCGAGACGCGCTGTTCCTCAACACTCGTCTGCTCTCGTTTTAATTTCGTTAGCTCGGTTGCAATTGCTTCGATCCGCGCCTTGCGCTCCAGCAAGGAGTCCGCCCGAACGTTTCCGCTGCCTCCAAAAAGAACTCCGTGAGGCGAGATGAACTCGCCACCCAGGGTTGCAGCTGCGATTTCTGGATCTTTCCTGATCGCGATCAGGGCGTCCTCGAGATTTTTGAATAGCGCGACGCGATCGAGCAAACGTCGCACAAGAGGGGCGAGGGTCTCCGGTGCCTGCACCTTGTTCGTAGCCCAGTCCATTGCCGTCGGCGGCAAATCTTTGGTCGGGCGATCACGATGTTCAATTCCCTGAAGAACAAGAGCCGCCTGGCCCAACTGATTTTGGTTCAGATGCGAAATGATTTCGGCCGCCCGGCCGGCGTCTCGCAAAATAAGGGCATGCAAGTTTCGTCCCAATGCAGCTTCGATCGCAGGAACCAGCTCATGTGAGACATTGAGCTGTGCCGCGAGCGCGCCGCCAAATTCAAATTCCGTGTTCTTTAATAGAGCCTGCGAGCCCTGCGCCAGGCCTTCGCCTTCTTCGTTGAGTTGGCGCAGGACCTCGTGACGCGATTCGTTTTCGGCAATGGTGCGATCAATCATCGCTAGTTTTTTGTCGAGATCGGCCAGCGCGCTTCGGTTTTCACGTAAGGCGTCTTCCTGCGAACGCACCCGCGCGAGAAGTTGCTCCACTGCTTGTCGTTCGGCTTCGGTTGTGGCGCGCGCCTTTGCAACCTGCGCGTTCAATTGTTTGTGATTGGCCGCAGCTGCCTTAATCCTGGTACGACCCGTTTCGGAGTCGCGCTTAGTTGTATCGCGGCGCTCGCGCAAATCACGCAAATCTTCTGTAATCGTGGACAGTCGGAGCTCGTCCTTTGACAAACTCATTTGCGTGTCGCGGAGCTGTTGATCGGAGGCGCGGAAAATTTCGCGGTGTCTGGCGGCCTTTTCGGTCAGTTGCGTCAGCTCTTCCTTCTTTTGTTCCAGCAGTCGCGCGGTTTCCTCTACCAGGGCATTGGCAGACTCGATTTCTGCATTCTGGTCCCGCAATTTCGATTCTGCCGATTCAATCTCCAGCCGGCTTCGTTCGATCCATTGGCGCAACTCCACACCATGTTTTTCATTGAACTCGATCCGGTGCCGATACGACGCGATCTCGTTTTCCAATTGCTGTAACTTGCTGCGCCCGTCCGCGATGGTTTCATCGGCTGCGTCGAGTTCGCGGCGCGCCTCGGCAAGGTTCGCTTCGCGCTCATTGATCTCGTTGCGGTTCGACCGTTCGGTTTCTGAGATGCGCGCAATCTCGGCCGAGCAGTCGTTCAGTTCAGCCTCGAGGCCCTGCAATTTTCGATATGAGAAATGGGTGTCGAGCACCTGTAAATCTGCGTGCAATGCTTGATACCGCCGCGCCTTGCCGGCCTGCCGTTGCAGCGAACCGATCTGACGCTTCACTTCTTTGATGATGTCGCCGATGCGCAACAGATTCGCTTCGGTCGCTTCAAGTTTGCGCAGCGCTTCCTTTTTTTGCGTCTTGTATTTCGTGATCCCGGCCGCTTCCTCGAAAACACTACGGCGATCTTCGGGTCGCGAACTCAGGATCAGGTCGATCTTGCCCTGCTCCATGATGGAATAGGCGGCGCGGCCAACGCCGGTATCGGCGAACAAACCGTGGATATCCTTTAGGCGACACAAGGTCTTGTTCAGGAAATATTCGGAGTTGCCGTCGCGATAAATGCGCCTGGTTACCCGCACGTCGTGCCAATCGACCCCGAGTTCCTGAGAGCACTCGGTGAAATTGAGCGAGACTTCGGCGAACCCGAGCGGCTTGCGCGATTCCGCTCCATTGAAAATGACATCAGCCATCTCACCGCCGCGCATTGACTTGGCGGATTGCTCGCCCAAGACCCAGCGGACAGCGTCGCAGACGTTGGATTTGCCGCAGCCATTGGGACCGACGATGGCGGTGACGCCTTCGTGGAAATTAAAGATTGTTTTATCGGCGAACGACTTAAAGCCGAAGAGCTCGAGCGATTGAAGATGCATTGATGGCCGTTGCCGGTTATGGAGGATATAGCGTAGCTGGGGGAGAAACAAGCCGAATCTACACAATTCGGCTGGTAGGCGGCCCGCCCGACCACAACATTTAGCGGTCCGAGGTCTCCGCCAGCCGAAATGTTGAACCGATCAGATAAAAGGCGGTCGCCACCACCAAAACGATTGCCGTGATAATAAATTCGCGCGCCGTGGCGTGCGCCAGGATCCAGATGATAGTGATGATGGCGAGCGCAGGTACGATTTTCATGCCGGGAAAGTTAAAAGGCAGACCGTCGGCTCGGACGTCGCGTTGGACCAAAAACCAACAGGCGGCGCAGCAGAGAAGATACATCAGAAGGACAGCAACGTTAGAAAGAACGGCCAGTTGTTCGAACGTGCCGGTAACCGACAAAGCAAAGGCGAGCGCGGCGTAAGTGATAATGGCGACATCCGGCGTGCGATAACGCGGATGCACGTGGGCGAACCATGCCGGCAAAGAGCGATCCCGGCCGAAGGCGAAGATCATTCTCGGCGAACTGAGGATGTCGCTGGTGACAAACCCGAACGCCGAGATGGTCGCACCCGCGAGGAGAATGGTGCGGCCGACTTGGCCAAGAAATGTCGTGGCCGCTTCGGCAAGCGGTGCGTCTTTGTGAGTGGCAAGGTCGGCGCCGAGGGTGCCCTGTGCCACAAGCTGGATGAGAATATAAATGGTCGTGGTAATGACGAGCGCGAGATAAGCCGAACGCGGGACAGTGCGCGCCGGGTTTTTCACTTCGCCGCTCGGAATCAATGCCACTTCGATCCCGACGAAAGCGAAGATCAACAAAATGACGGCATCGCCTAACGGCTTGCTTCCGGGCCAGGCGGTAAATGCGAGATGGGCCGGATGAATAAAGAAGATTCCTGCGCCGATGAACAACAAAACCGGGAGAAGTTTAGCGACCGTGATTGCCGTGACCGCTCCCGCGCCTTCGCGCACCCCGCGGATATTGATGAACACCAGCAGGCCATAAACGGCAAACATGACCACGATGCGGATGACTGGCCCGCCAAGAAACGGGACAACAAGAGCGATCGAGTTTGCCAGCACATTGACAACGCCCGCGACCGCGCCCAGCGCAGTCAGAAAATAGAGGACGCCGGCGAGAAACCCGATGTATTTACCAAACGCGACTTCGACATACGCATATAATCCGCCGGTCAAGGACACGCGACTTCCCGCGATTGCAAAACAAGTGACGAACAGAACCATCGCGATCGCGCAGCATACAAATGCGAGTGGCGCCGCGGATCCCAGCCCCTGCGCTACTGTGGCGGGGATTACAAAAATTCCCGCACCGATTGTCGAGCTAACGATATTCGCGGTCAGCGATGGAATGCCGATGCCGCGGACGAGTTGCTCATCGGTGTGCCTCGCCTGCTCAGTTATTGTTGCCGCTTCGTCAACCATGTCGCGAATGGTGCGCGATCATGCCGAGGGAAACAAGCGTAAGCCGCTCGGGAGCCAGGCAAGCTCTAACAAAAGTTGGGATTTGGTTTCAGCCACGACGCGTCGGGTTTCAAGCCCTGAGCGCGGGCTGCATTGTAAACGCAAAGAAGTTCGTCGACCGCTGTATGAAGAACTTCACCTTCCTTTGAGTCATCGCCGCACTCAGCAGCTTGTTGCGGGTTCAGCCCGCTGACGGATATGTCGTGGCTTCGCCGCACGACTATCTTGCTCGAATGAACCGGACGATAGAGGCGCACTGCGATTTCGACCGGAATGTCGCGCAGAGAAAACCGAAATTCCGAGAGGAAAACTAAGGGTTCGCGTATAGCAGGATCGGTAAGCGCTTCTTCTCTGCTCCACATAGGGATGCGATCTTGAGGAGACAAGATAATCAGTTCAACGGCAATGCCACAACTTCTTTAGCGCAATCGTTGACGTGCGCGAGCGAGAGCAACGAAAACGGACGCGCGGACATTCGTTTAAAATATCGAAAGGAGTCGAGGTACTCTCATTCGTTTGCAGCGAAGATTGGCTATAGGTCCTCGACCTCGTTCAGAATGACAGACATTCAAAGGTTGGCCCTACCCTGAGCATTCTCCAAATCACGACGAAACCGTTTGGCACATTCGACAAACGCTGTTTGCACCTCGTGCAATTCTGAGGTCCGTGCATGGACGGCCTCTTCAAAGGCGGCGCGCCGGTTATCGAGCAACTGATGAATGCGGCGGGTCTCGAGCAAATTCCGAATCCGCAGGAGCACTTCGATGTAATCAAACGGCTTGTGCAGAAAATCGGTCGCCCCGCAATGCAAAGACCTGCGTTTGCTTTCCTCGTTGACATCTGCAGTAAGGACGATGATCGGCAGGTAGACCACGCTCCGCTCGGCACGCAGGGATTCGAGAACAGCGAACCCATCGACATGTGGCATGCACAGATCGAGCAGGATCAGATCTGGATCGAACTCGCCGCAAAGTTCGGAGACACGGCGGGAATCAGTCGTTGATTTAACATTAATGTAACCTTGGTCACCTAACATATCCTCCAAAAGGGCGACATTAGCCGGTTCGTCGTCCACGATGAGGATTCTCATTTTGACGTAGGGAGCGAGGTCGCTTTGCCATTGGTTCGTATTCATATTTGATGAGGCAGTTCCTTTCTTAATCTGGTTCGCTTTTTTTGGCTCGGTTCCAACAGTCAATTGATCACGGTCGCCAAAGGATTTTTATTCGGTTTTTGGATCAGCGTCTTGGAGTCGGTCGATGGCCAGGCCGATTCTTCGATGACTCGAGAAAATCTGGCGACGTCTAGCGGTTTGGTCAGGTAATCACGCGCGCCCGCTGTCATGAATTGTTGAATCTGGCGCGCGGTCGCGTCGGCACTTAGAACGATCACTGGAATCTTTCGTGTAGTTTCCTCAGCCTGTAATTGCGAAAAAACATCCCATCCGTCCAGGTCCGGCAGGTGTACGTCCAGCAGGATGAGGTCGGGTGAATGTTTGCGCGCCAAATCCAGCCCGAGCCGGCCCTGCATTGCGCTGAGAAGTTCAACTTGCGGTTGCTGGCGTAGAATTTCTTGAACCAGGTTCAGATTGGAAAGATTGTCCTCGATGTAAAGGATGGTGCGCTTGCCTTGAGCACTGTTCAGCTTCGGCACCGGTTCGTCGTTTTCGGTTTCAGGCACTTTAACCGAGGGTGGTTCAGCGCGGGGAAGATCGACCCAAAAAGTGCTGCCGCGTCCGATCTGGCTACTCGCCCCGATCCCGCCTCCCATCGCGTGCATGATGCGTGCAGAGAGAGCAAGGCCAAGGCCGGTTCCCTCGACCGATGATTGCTCCGCGCCCAATCGGTCGAAGGGCGTAAATAGCCGAGACAATTTTTCATTAGCGATACCTGAACCCATGTCGGCGACAACGATCCGCAAGGTGCCTTCGCCAGAAGATCGGTAGGAGATTGTAACCTTACCGTTTTTCGGACTGTATTTGACGGCGTTCGAGAACAAATTGAGCAGAACCTGCTTGAATCGCTGAAGATCCGCCTGGACATAGACCGGCGGATCAACGCGACCCGGCATAATGAATTCGATGCCGCGTTCCGCTGCCAGCGGTCGGATGAGATCGAGTGCTTCACCCAGCACATCGGCGAGACAGACCGGTTCGAGAGAAAGCTGCATCGCCCCCGCCTCGATCCGGCTGATGTCGAGGATTTCGTTGATCAAATTGAGAAGATGGCGGCCGGCACCTGTGATGTGACCGGCACGAGTTCGCATTGGCCCGGCCGGGCTTTGCCTTTCGATGAGCTGGCCAAAACCCAGAATTGCATTTAGCGGGGTGCGCAACTCGTGGCTCATGCGCGAGAGAAACTCGCTTTTCGCTCTGTTCGCCCGTTCCGCCTCTTCTTTGGCCTCGTTTAACTCGCGCTCGACTCGCTTGCGATCGGTCGTATCACGAATCGCCGCCATCGCGAGGGTTCCCTCGTCGGTCTCGAGTGGGCTGAGGCGAATCTCCAGCGGAAATTCTTTTCCATCCTTGCGCTTTCCGGCCAGATCAAGCCCGGCCCCCATCGCCCGGGCACGCGGATTCTTGAAAAAGTCAGTTCGATGCCCCGGATGCTTGCCCCGGAGGCGTTCCGGAACCAAGATCTCGATGTCTTTCCCGAGCAATTCCTCGCGCTGATAGCCGAAGATTTTCTCGGCCTGCGAATTCACCAACATGATCGATCCGTCACATTTTACGATGATGATTGCATCAGGGGCGGATTCCAGCAGAGCCTTGAATTTTTGATCGGCTTTGCTGCGCTCGGTGATGTCCTGGGAAGTCCCAACAATCCGGACGATTTTGCCAGTACTATCGAGCACTGTTCGGCCAAGCGTATGCAAAAGTCGGGTTTCGCCACTCGGCAAAATAATGCGCACTTCTATGCCGGTGGTTTCCTTGCCGGTGGCCAGTTCCGTCAGCCACTTGCGCGCTCCCTTGCGATCCTCCTGATGAACGGACGCCATGAAACGCTCGTAACTGGGTAGGAATTCGTCCGGCCCAAATCCAAACAACCGATATTGTTCTTCCGACCAAAAGACCTGGCGTGTGGCGACGTCCCATTCCCAGCTTCCGACATGAGCAACGCGTTGTGCTTCGCTCAGCCGCGATTCGCTGAACTTGAGCGCATCCTCGGCTTGTTTGCGCCGTGTGATGTCTCGCAGAATTCCGGTGTAAAATTGTCCCTGGTTGGTTTTCCAGCTCGAAAGTGTCAACTCAATCGGAAATTCCGCGCCGTCCTTTCTAAGACCCTCGAGTTGCACCGTCTTGCCGACACCACGCGTCTCTCCGGCCGCTTTCAGGCGGGCTATCGTGTCGCGCAGCAAGGTATGATACCGTTGCGGGATAATGGTAGTGAGCGGTTTGCCGAGCGCCGCAGTTTCGGTGTAGCCGAAAATTGCGGCGGCGCTGGGATTCCAAAAAACGATATTGCCACTGTCATCCGCCGAGACAATCGCGTCCCCGATGGAGTGGGTGACCGAGCGAAGTTTCGCTTCCGAAATGCGCAAGCCGCTCTCGGCAACGCTGCGTTCAGCGATCTCGCGATGTAGCATTGCGTTAGCCGCAACGAGCTCCTGGGTTCGTTCCGCCACCAGGACTTCATCCCGTTGGCGATGCCCGGTCACGCCGAGTAGGAATGCGCCGAGTAACCCGGTGAAAAGCAAACCAACGGCGAGAACGCTCCACGATTGCCACGAGCGGTGGGCGAGCAAATATTCAGACGAGAGCGAACATTCTAACGATAACTTGCGGCCGGCCATCTCCAAACTGGTTTTCCTTTGCAACGCCGCCGGCTTTGCGCGGTCGGTCGAATTCTGAAAGACCGTCTCCTGCGTCGAGGTGGCGCTGGCATCGAGCAATCGCAATTGCAGGCCTTCTTGGTTGACCCCGCGAAGCGATTGGGCGATGACATCGCCGATTCGAAAAACAGAAGCGACATATCCTTCCAACCGATGCTGTCGCTCTTCTACCGTATCGTGAGAGAGACCGTTTGTGTAGATCGGCATGTAAACGACAAACGCCGGCACCGTTCCATTTTCGGAAATGAGTCTGGTCGCACGAGCTTCGCCTTTGTCTCTCGACCATTCGAAGGCTTCGCGTCGGATTGGATCCGAGGCGATATTAAATCCTAACGCTCTCTCATTTCCAAACACGGGTTCGACGTAACGGATCACGATGTACTCATCACGGGGAGCGGCCGGAATCGGTTTTAGCTGTGCATCGCGCTCCGTTAGCTGAAAACTGGTCAGTCCGTCGCGGTGGGCCGTCTCAATGAAAGCCGGCACCTTCGCCTTCGGCACGCGTGCATCCCATGATACCGACTGGATACCGGGATGATTGGCGATGTCTCTCGCGACGAACGAATGAAAACTGTCCCGGCTAACAGAAGCTGACCCGGCGAAGAAATTCTGCACCGACGTGAGCACATCGAGATAGCTGTCAAAATCGCTTTGTAATTTTTGGGTCAAGCTTTCGACGCGCTGGTCGAATTCCATCCTAAACCACCCTTGTTCTGATCGATTGGTCTCGAAAAACAACGCCAACACCACCGCAAGAGTGAAAGTCATCGGTATCGTGATCGAAAGTTTGCGGCGCCAGTCGCCGGCCCCGTGAGTCCAGATCAAAACCAACGGGGCAAAGATCAGGGTCCCGATCGCGTCCCCGACATACCAGTTGACCCAGTTCGTTAAATAATCAGCCGAATGAATAACGCGGGCGATCCAAAGGGCCGTTACCCCGATCGTAGCGGCAATGACACAAGTTGCGGTCGAGATCAGGGAAAAGCGGATAACTTCTTTCCGGGTGGCCAAGGCAGTTGGCATCCCTACAAACCAGCGGACCAAGAACGCACCTGCATAAGCTTGCAGCGCGGCGCCGCCACCGATAGACAGCGGCATCGCGACGGATTTTACGATCGTGCCGAAGGTTGCGGTATCGAGCGAAGTCCAAAAATTTACCAGAAACGATCCAATGATAACACCCGGCCAGGCGCGGTCGCCGAACAAAAGAAGGCAGCCGAGAGCAAGACCAGCCGCTGGCCAGACCGCGGTCGCGTAGCCGGGCGGAATTGCCAGAAGGAGCGCTAACCTGCCTGCAATAAAGTAGATGGCTGCAGTGGCCAGAATGCCGCCGAGCCATCTGATGGTGGAAATCCAACCTCGTGCGGGGCCAGAATGGGATTGCTCGGTGATGCGACCTGCTGACATCGGATCATCTGGGCGCAGGAGATATGCCAGACGCCGAGGCTTTTCGTTGGTTTAAGTCAGCCGGATTTGCTCGCTAAATCAGTAGCCTGCAGCTTGGCCATCCTTTCGCGACTCGCTTGCGCCGATGTAAACGCGCTGCCCATCGTGCATCTCTACTTTGATCGCCTGGTAACCGCCGTAACCGCCCACGTCGAAGCGCATTTCGTGGCCGCGCTTTTCCAACTCGCGGACGACTTCGTACGGAATCCCGCTCTCGACTTCAACGTAACCGCCTTTTTCCATTTTTTCCCCGGTCGGTTCGTTATCGCCTTCGTGTTGCCACCGCGAAGCATCTCCCGCTTCCTGCACGTTCAAATCAAAGTCAATCTGGTTAGTCAGAACTTGGACATGTCCCTGTGGTTGCATCCCGCCGCCCATCACGCCAAATGCTTCCCACGGTTTGCCGTCTTTCATCACGAAACCAGGAATGATGGTGTGAAATGGACGCTTGCCTGGCGCGTAAACGTTGGCGCGGCCCTGCTCCATTGAAAACAGTTCGCCGCGATCTTGAAACATGAAACCGAGACCGGGCACGACAACCCCGCTGCCCATCCCGCGGTAATTGCTTTGAATGAGTGAAACCATGTTGCCTTCATCATCCGCGGTGCACATGTAAATAGTGTCGCCATCGTCGGTAGCACGGGCATCTTGCCTGTGGGGCCGACGGACATCTTGTCCGTTGACAGTGGGATTTGTACGCGACACGCCCGCCTCTACAGATCCCGGCGCCACCTTTTTTGCAGCATGATTCGAGTCGATCAGCTTCCGTCGTTCTGCTGCATATTGCTTTGAGATCAATTGCGCTAAAGGAATCGTCGCAAACTCCGGATCGGCATAAAATTTTGCCCGATCCGCCCATGCAAGCTTCTTCGCTTCGATCATCGCGTGCAATGTTTCCGCGGAATTGCGGCCCATCGCTTTCAGGTCGAATCCCTCGAGAATATTTAGGATTTGCAGCGCGGCGATGCCCTGTCCGTTCGGCGGCAGCTCGAAGACATCGTAGCCGCGGTAGTTTGTCGAAACGGGATCGACCCACGTGGACGTATGCTTCTCGAAATCAGTTTTGCGGAGAAAACCGCCATTCTCCCGCATGAACTTGTCGATTCTGTCCGCGATTTCTCCCTTGTAGAAAACGTCGCGACCTTTTTCTCCAATCAAACGCAGCGTCTTCGCCAGTGCCGGGTTTTTGAAAATTTCGCCTTTCGCTGGCGTCCGACTTTTGCCATCGACTGTATACGTTTCGAGAAAGGCGCCCGGCGAATCCTTGTGAATTTCCGGCGCAAAGTGCCAGTAAAAGGCGATCAACTCGGTGACGGGAAAACCTTCGTCGGCGTATTTCGCAGCCGGCGCCAGATCGTCACTCAGTTTGAACTTGCCGAATTTCTTATGCAACTCGCTCCAGGCGTCAACGCATCCGGGCACACTGATTGGAAGCATGCCGTGCGGTGGAATCGTTTTGCGGCCTAATTTGTCGAGCTCGGCTTTCATCTGATCATAGTCAAGGCCTAACGGGGAACGGCCGCTGCCATTGATCCCATAGAGTTTGTTTTCTTTCGCGCTGTAAACGATGGCGAAAAGGTCGCCGCCGATCCCGTTCGAGACCGGTTCCATTAATCCGAGAGTGGCGTTGGCCGCGATCGCAGCGTCAACCGCGCTGCCGCCGCGTTTCAAGATATCGAGCCCGACCTGAGTTGCCGCCGGCACGCTCGTGCAAACCATTCCATGCCGGGCCAAAACTTCCGAGCGTGTGGCAAAAGACTTACCAGTTATACGATCGATCTGGGCAAGCGCTGAAGCGGAGAGCGCAACCAAGAGGAGGAACACAGCTCTGAAACGAAATGATTCAAGCATGTCGCTATGCTAGCACCGATATGTGGCATCGGCTTCCATCTGAGCCGAAGCCGCGACAAGCGCCAATGTTCCGCGGAGCTCGGGATGACAAGTGCGGCATCGTCGCTAACGTCACCAAATATGCGTGCAAGTCATCTCGAAGATTTTTATCAGTTTCTCCGCTTTCCCAGTGTCTCGACGGACGATCAATACGCCGAAAAAGTCACCGAGTGTGGACATTGGCTGGTGGAAAAACTAACCAAGATAGGGTTGTCCGCGAAACTTTGCCCAACGCCTGGTCATCCGGTGGTTTGGGCTCAAAACGAGCACAAGCCCGGTCGTCGCACCGTCTTGATCTATGGCCATTATGATGTGCAGCCGCCCGATCCCGTCAGGCTTTGGGATTCACCCCCTTTCGAACCAGTTTTGAAAAATGGTTACGTCTTCGCTCGCGGCGCGACGGATAATAAAGGCCAGATTCTTTCCCACATCCTCGGCGCGCAGGAGCAACTCGAGGCGAACCGCGATCTTCCGGTCAATTTACATTTCGTCATCGAAGGCGAAGAGGAGATCGGCAGCGCCAACCTGGGAAACTTCCTCTCGCAAAATCGCGATGCACTGAAGCCTGAAGTTGTGGTTGTTTCCGATACGGGAATGATTGCCCCTGGCATTCCAACAATGAGTTACGGATTGCGCGGTGTCGCGGCGCTGGAATTGAAAGTCACCGGCCCGAAGATGGATCTGCATTCCGGAATTTACGGCGGCGCCGTCATGAATCCGCTCACCGCGATGGCGCGACTGCTCGCCACTTTACATGATGCCAACGGGCACGTCGCTATTCCCGGTTTTTACGACGATGTATTGCCGCTGGAAAATTGGGAACGGGAAATGTGGCGCAAGATTCCATTGAACGCGGATGAAGAAATCGTGAAAGAGACCGGTGTGCCGGAATTGTTCGGCGAAAAGGGTTTTTCGACGCTGGAACGTATATGGGCACGGCCGACAGCGGAGACCAACGGCTTCGGGGGCGGCTACCAGGGGCAGGGGACCAAAACGGTGATCGGGCGCGAGGCCATGGCAAAGCTGACCTTCCGTCTTGTTCCGAATCAGGATGGCGACAAGATCAACGCCCTGGCGCAGGAACATTTGCAAAAGAGTTGTCCGCCCGGCGTGAAACTGGACATGACGGCTGGTCATGCCGGGCCCTGGTATCTGACCGATCCGCACTCGAAATACGGAGTTGCGGCCCAGCACGCCCTAAAGAAAGCGTTCGAGCGCGATCCGGTGCTAATTCGCGAAGGCGGCAGCATACCGATCGTGTCGGATTTTCGTAACATCCTCGGCGCGGAAACATTGCTGTTGGGACTCGCACTCCCCGACTGTCGGGCGCACTCGCCGAACGAGAACTTCCCACTGGAAAATCTCGACGCTGGAATTCGAATTAACAAAGCGGTGCTGCAAGAACTTGCGGCATAGTTGCGGTGGCGACGTCCGTCCTCCCAAGCGGAGCGTAGCGAAAACGCCAGTCCGACTCGGACCGATGGATCCCGTTGCGAGACCCTAAGGCTAACATTGCTGGATTTCTCGCTTTCGCTCGAAATGATGATTTGCATTAGTTTACCTCAATGTCGATCCGAGCCTTCATTGCTTCGGTATTGGTCTTCTCGCTAGCGCTTACCGCGCACGCCGCCGAAGAAACCGTCGGAGAGAAAATCAAAAAGGTTTTCTCCACGCCTACACCAACGCCGCACAAGAAGAAGAAGAAATCGACGAGAAAAAAATCGCCATCACCTTCGGGTAGTCCATCAACGAAAAAGAAATCAGCCTCACCATCGCCCAGCGCTACTCCGTCGGCGAAACCGAAAAAGGAATCTTCGCCAACGCCGGAGCCGAGCGAAACCCCGTCCGCAACGGCTACGCCTTCACCTTCACCAAACGCGGCGGCAAGTCCTGAAAATGCCAAGCGGGGCGCGCCGAATGCCACCTTGTTGCCAGATTCGCTCAGTGGCTTCGAGAAATATCCGCCGAAAGTACGACAGCTTCTCATTTCGGCCCTCGAACTCACCACTCGCAATCTCGATTACAAATACGGCTCGGCCGATCCGGTAAATGGCGGAATGGACTGCTCGGGCTTCGTTTATTTCGTGCTCAAACAAAATGGAATCGACGACGTGCCACGCGATTCCAGCGAGCAATACATCTGGCTAAGGCGAGCGGGCAAATTCGAACCGGTAGTGAGTCAAAAGGAGGATTCATTCGAATTCGATAATTTGAAACCGGGCGATCTGCTGTTTTGGACCGGCACTTATGCGATTCAGCGCGATCCGCCGATTACGCACGCGATGATTTACCTCGGACGCGAAAAGAAAACCGGGGCGCGCGTAATGGTCGGCGCGAGTGATGGCCGCACTTATCAAGGCCAACAGCGATTTGGAGTGAGCGTGTTTGATTTCAAAATGCCGCGCACGGACAAGGGCGAGATTGAGGAAGGCAAAACTCGTCCGCAATTTGTCGGGTACGCTCATCTCCCGGGGTTGCGCGACTGATTGTAGCGGCGGTCTATGACCGCCGAATTGTTTGGTTCCGACGCTCAGTTAGCGCCGCTACCGCGCTATTCCGATCACGAGAGGTAGGGGCGATTGACCCAATCACCCGCGGGCGGTTCGGTGAACCGCCCCTACCTGCTTGAACGCTGAACGTACCGTATTGGATCCGCAATTCCCGCTTCGCGGAAACCCTTCGCCCGCAACAAACACGAATCGCATTCGCCACAGGCGCCACCGTCCGGGCCCGGATCATAACAACTTGTAGTTAACGAGAATTGGACGCCAAGCTTCGCTCCTTTGGCGATAATTTGCGCCTTGGTCCGGTCGATCAACGGTGCGTGAATGCGATAATGCTTTCCTTCGACTCCGGTTTTCGTCGCCAGTCGCGCCAGCTTTTCGAACTGAAGAATGAATTCCGGCCGGCAGTCAGGATAGCCGCTGTAATCGAGCGCATTAACTCCGATGAAAATGTCTTGTGCGTCGATCACTTCAGCCCAGGCCAAAGCATAGCTCAGAAAGATGGTATTCCGCGCTGGCACATAGGTCCTCGGAATTCCGCTAGAAATCTCGTTTTCCCTGCGATTTTTCGGAACATCGATCGCATCGGTCAAGGCGGAGCCGCCAATCGCGCGCAAATCAATTTCGATTATCCGGTGCTCTTTCACACGAAGCGACTTCGCGATTCGCTGAGCAGAGATAACTTCAATCTGGTGCCGTTGGCCGTAGCGGAAAGAGAGAGCAAAAAGTTCGTAACCTTCCTCTTTGGCAATCGCCAAAGTCGTCGCTGAGTCGATTCCCCCGCTCAGCAAAATAACCGCCCGTTTCACTGACACGACCGACGAACGTCCGAGCCATCACTCAGCCCAGCCGCAGGCTTCGAAGCGTCCGGAAAACTAGCCCGTACTGTCAGGGCAATGCCGCCGCGGGCGGAGAATGAGGCGGTAATATTTGCTTCACGGGGCGAGCAGGCGCGAACGAAGTCGTCGAGGATACGATTTGTAACTGCCTCGTTGAAGGCGCGCTCATTGCGATATGATGCTAGATAAAATTTTAGCGACTTGCTTTCGACGCACCGTTTGTCCGGGATGTAATCGATCTGAATCCGGGCAAAGTCGGCCTGGCCCGTGACCGGACAGAGGGAAGTAAAATCCGATGTTTGAAAATGAATCCGATAATTTCGTTTTGCGGGATTTGGAAAGGTTTCCAGCGTCGCTTCGGAGGGCGACATGGGCACGCGCGCTTCGCTCCGGCCGAGCAGAGTTAAACGCGCCGCTTTCGCTTTTTTTGCCACGCGCGATTATCGTGCGAAATCAATGGCGTTCAATCCCGTGACATCGCATGACAGAAACGCAAGAGGGTATTGCCAATCCCGCCATAATTGATCTATTCGCGGTCGACCAGAAAAGCGGCGGTCTGCTGCTGGTAATGAACGAATCGCGCCCATGGACGGGCGGGGACGAGCAGCTGCACGAATTGCAAGAGAAATTTAACACCTATGCGTCATTTATTCTGGATGGCGAAATGACGGAAGCGCATCCGGAACTTAAGGGCAGTTCGGCGCGAATCGAATTGCGTTGCCGCCACTTACCGAGTGACGAAGCGCTGGCGCTGTTGCAAGCGATCCACGACCAACTTGAGCTGCAAGCTATCAAGGTCGAAGTGGTGGTGACCGAAGGCGACCCCAAGGGACGGCTGTCTCCAGACTGCCGACCTTCGTAAGGGGACTGACAAGTCGCCTTTTTAATGGTTAAGATCAAGCGATTGGAAATCGCTCCTTAAACGTCGGCAGGTCCGAGCCGGACTGGCGTTGGAGACAGCCGTTCCTTGCAGTGCGGCTTCCAGTGGATACTACTTAGTATCTTAAGAATGACTTGACGGGAGTGGGTTCGAGCTTCTTGCGCCCGTGTAAAAACTCCAGCTCGATCAGGAAAATTGCCTCGATTAAATCGCCACCGACCTTCTTGATTAACGTCGCCGCGGAAGCGCTGGTGCCACCGGTGGCGAGCAGATCATCGATCAACACAATTTTCTCTCCGCGCTCGATCGCGTCGATGTGCAACTCCATTTCCGCTTCGCCGTACTCAAGCGAATATCGCGCGCTTTCCGTCCGATATGGCAGGCGGCCTTTCTTGCGCAACGGGACGAACCCGATCCCGAGCGCATATGAGACGGCCGAACCAAAGAGAAAGCCACGCGCGTCAATCCCCACGATTTTGTCGATTTTTTTCCCGCGGCACTGCTGGAGAAAAACTTCGATCGATGCACGAAACAATGCGCCGTCTTTCAAGATTGGCGTGATGTCTTTGAAAATGATTCCGGGCTGAGGGAAATCCGGGACATCGCGCACCGCTGCGCGCAATTTGGAAAGGGTTTCGTCTGCCATTGCCGGGGCGATGCTAGCGCCTTACCAATAAAGGTCAACGCCTGGTGGAGTTGGGTTGCGAAGCTGGAGCGGTACTTTTACTCTGCCAACGCCATGGACCGGCAGCTCCTGATTTACGCCACCCTTTGCTATTTCGCGGCAATCATCAGAACCGTTGTTTCGTTGCGGGCGCGCGTGTTCCGACGGAGCCGCGTGGTTTTCCTATCCATCGCGCTCGGATTCGTTTTGCAAACTGCCTTTCTGTCCATCCGCGGACATGCTCTCGGCAGTTGTCCGATTACGAATCTGTTCGAAGTGCTGGTTTTCCTGGCTTGGTCCATTGCCCTTATTTATATGCTCATCGGGACGGCTTATCGGCTGTCGCTGATGGGGGCGTTTACCGCGCCTCTTGTTTTTCTTCTCCAAATTACCGCTTTGGTCCTGCCAATTGACACACCGCGCGCTTTCAGGTTGTCTCCGAATCCGTGGTTGGAATTTCACGCATCGATCTCGATTATCGCCTACGGGGCGTTCGCGCTCGCCTGCGTCGCCGGCGCGATGTATCTCGTCCAGGAACGACAACTGAAGACTCACCAGTTGCGCTCGATTTTTTATCATCTCCCGCCGTTGCCCAATCTGTTTTCGGCGATGACGCGCCTGCTTTGGTTTGGGTTTATTCTCTATAGCGCGGGGTTGATCAGCGGATTTTTCGTGAACGAACCGCTGCCCTGGACGAAAATTGCGCTGGCGATCGTGATTTGGGTTTTGTACGGAGCGATTCTGCAGAGCCGGTATTTACGATGGGTGGCACCGCGGCGTGTCGCCACCCTCTGCATGGTTGCGTTCGCGGTCGCACTGTCGCTCTTGTGGAGCATTGAATTTGTCAGTCATCGCGCATGAATCTTTTTTGTTTTGGCCTGAATCATCGAACTGCGCCGATTGAAGCGCGCGAACGTTTCGTCGGTCATGCTCGAACGGAAGCACTGCTGCGCGATCTGGGCTGCCACGAGGTGCTGTTGCTGACCACCTGCAATCGGGTAGAGATTTACGCCGCGGCGGATCGAAGCATTGCGAGCGAACATCTCGCGCAGTCTCTGCGAATCGATGGCGGATCGAGTTCAAAAGAGGATTTGGACGCGTTCTATCGAATGGAAAACGCAGAGTGTGCCCGACATCTCTTTCGTGTCGCCTCAGGGCTCGATTCAATGGTTGTGGGTGAAACCGAGATCCTCGGACAAGCCAAGCGCGCGTATGAAAATGCGCGCACGAGCGGGAATGCCGGACCCTTGTTGCATAGGCTTTGTCAGCGTGCCTTTCGGGTGGCGAAACAGGTGCGTTCAAAGACGCAGGTCACCCGTGGTCCAGTGTCGGTGGGATCGGTAGCGGTGGATTTGGCGGGAAAAATTTTTGGCGATTTGCGAGGTCGTAAGGTTTTGGTACTGGGGGCCGGAGAAACCAGCGAGAAAACGTTGCGTGCGCTCGCTTCCCGGGGCGTTTCAGATTTGCGCGTGAGCAATCGGACGTCGGCACGCGCGGAAGAACTGGCGAATCAGATGGAAGGAATTGCGGTGCCTTTCGCAACCTGGCTCGAGCAATGTCGCGAGATCGATATTCTTATTTCCTCAACCGCGGCGGAGAGGCACCTGCTTACTCCGCCATTGCTGTTTCCGATTTTGCGCGATCGAGCCGATCGTCCGCTTTTTATTATCGATATTGCAGTGCCACGCGACGTCGCTCCAGAAGTCAACGAATTAGACGGCGTTTACCTTTACGACATTGATTCGTTGCAAGAGATCGCGAGGGAATCGCTCGAGCTTCGCCGGCAACAGCTGGTAACAGCGGAAGCTATCATTGACGAGCACGTCGCGGATTTTCAAAAGTACCTGGTCCTGGCCGACACGGGAACTCAACCAATAATCGACTGTCCGACGGGCGTGAGCGGAACATTGCGTACGTCGGAATCATAGCGACGCGCTGTGGCGGTTGAACATTTGTCGGCGTCGGATCAGGCGCCACCCCTACAAAGGATAGTGCTCGGGAGCCGGGGAAGTGATCTGGCTCTGGCGCAGGCGCGAATGGCAGAATGCGTGTTACGCAAAAAATGGGCCATTGAAGTCCAAATCGAAATTGTTCGGACCAGAGGCGACGAAGGCCCGAGCCGGAGCGGCGTTTTCAATCTCGGTAGCAGAAAGGCAGGGCGTAAAGGAATTTTTACGGCTGAGTTAGAACGCGCTCTGATCGAAAAACGGATCGATGTCGCTATTCATAGCGCAAAAGATATCCCGAGCGAAATGGATGGCGCACTGATCATAGCCGCCGTTTTGCCACGCGCCGGTGTCGAAGATTTGTGGTTGAGAAAAGGCGCCGCGTCTCCGCCGATCACGACCGTCGCGACAGGAAGCGTGCGGCGACAACGGCAGACGCACGCCATGAATCCCGAGGCGCGGATTGTCCCGCTACGAGGAAATGTGCCGACCCGCTTGCGAAAATTCATCGAAAGCGACTGGGACGCGATCATTCTCGCCCGGGCAGGTCTCGAGCGACTCGGGTTCTCGCCTCCGGAATTTGAATTCGAGGGTCACAGGATTTTTGCGCAAATCCTGCCCACTGAAAACTTTCTACCCGCAGGCGGCCAGGGCATCATCGCCCTGCAAACGCGGGAAGCGGATTTTCCGGTGCGTCAGATTGTGTCGTCTATTGACGATCGTGACACGCACTTGTGTTTGCGGGCGGAGCGCGAATTCCTTCGATTGTTGCAGGGGGACTGCGATTTGCCCGTAGGCGTGCACGCTCGGTTTATGAATGGGGAGCTGGAATTGCGCACGCAAGTTTTCGGCGAAGGAGCGGCCCCTAAAATGGCGATGGGGCGGGGTAGTGACCCGGAGAAATTAGCAGCGAATGTTTTCGAGAAGCTCGAGAGTGAGTATGAGCATAAATAAGAAGGGGAAATGTTTCCTAGTCGGGGCGGGACCAGGCGACCTGGGTTTGGCGACTCGGCGCGGGAAGGAGTTACTGGAGCAGGCCGACGTCATCATTTACGACGCGCTCGTCAATCCCGAGATGCTGGGGTGGGCTCGCCCAGACGCCGAAATCATTTTTGCCGGTAAGCGCGCCGGTGAAAAGACATTTTCGCAGGATGAAATCAACGCCTTGCTGGTCGAGAAAGCGCGCCTCGGAAGAATTGTCATTCGCCTCAAGGGCGGTGATCCTTTTGTGTTTGGCCGGGGTGGAGAAGAAGCCGAAGCGTTGGTGGTGGCGGGTATCGACTTTGAAGTTGTGCCTGGCATTACATCCGCGATTGCGGCGCCGGCTTACGCCGGAATTCCCGTCACACATCGCGCCCACAATTCACATGTAACATTTTTTACCGGCCACGAAGACCCGGCGAAAAGTGAAAGCGCGCTTAACTTCGAGGCACTGGCGAAACTGGGTGGCACGCAGGTGATGCTGATGGGCATGGATAAATTGGCTGCGATCACGAGAGAAATGCTCGCGCACGGCACGCGCCAGAATCTGCCAGTTGCTCTCATTCGTCTCGGCACGTCCGGACAGCAGCGAACCATCGTCGGCACGCTTGAAAACATCGCGGAGCGAGCAAGCGCGGCCGGCTTGGAAGCGCCTGCGGTTGCGATTTTCGGCGATGTTGTCGAGCTGCGAAAAAAATTAAACTGGTTTGAGAAGCGTCCGCTCTTTGGGAAGCGGATTGTGGTGACGCGAGCGCGCAAGCAAGCTGGCAAACTGAGCTCTCAGTTGCGCGAGCTCGGGGCGGATGTAATCGAGCTGCCGACCATTCGAATTGAACCGCCGAGCGATCTTCGTGAATTCGCCGAACTGGTGCAGGACGCACATTCCTATGACTGGATTGTTTTCACGAGCGTGAATGGGGTCGACGCCTTCTTCGAAATGTTCTTCAAACTTTACGACGACGCTCGGGAAATTGGCGGAGCGAAAATTGCAGCGATTGGACCCGCAACCGCCCAGCGGGTGAAGGAGTTTCACCTGCATGTCGACCTCCAGCCCACGGAATTCGTGGCCGAAGAAGTAGTCAAAGAATTCGAGAAGGCCGGCGGCGTTGAAAACTTGAGGATTCTGATTGCTCGCGCGGAGAAGGCGCGGGACTTGCTCCCCAAGCAGCTGAGCGGCATGGGCGCGATTGTGGACGAAGCATTTGCTTACCGAACAGTTCCGGAAACGCATGACGTAACCGGCGCTCACCATCGTTTGTCTAACGGAGGGGCCGACCTTATCACCTTCACCAGCTCATCAACCGTGGAAAATTTTCTCGATTTAAAGCTGCCTTGGCCAGCAGGAATGAAAGTGGCCAGCATTGGACCGATCACGTCGGCGACGGCACGCGCACGCGGCTTAACCGTAGATGTGGAAGCGACGCGGCACGATCTTGCGGGATTGGTCGAGGCCATTCGGAAATTTTACGGCGCCTGATTTATGCCGGATGACTTTGCCAGCACGATGCAGGAACTGAGCGCAGCGGCAACGCTGGCGCAGGAACAAAAGAGCAGCAGCGAGGTCGCCTCACTCCTGCGCGAATTCCGCCTCGTCAGTGAGAGCGTGCAAAGCCTGGAATCGGCATTGACCCGCCGGGTCGAAAACATCGCGTCGATTATCTTGCCGGCGCATGCGACCGAGACTGCGCACCAATTTCAGAAAATCGAGGAAGGCCTCGAGTCCATTCGCGCGAGCGAATCAGTTAACCACCGCCTGTTCGACTCCCTGCACGAAGAGCTATTGAAGTATCGCGATAATTTTCTCTACGAATCACTGCAAAAGCCATTCGTTCGCGACCTCATCGGAGTCTTCGACGACCTCACTACCCTCGCAACCCAGCTTAAGACGGCATCGGAAGAGCGGAAGTCAGAGCGATTGAAGCGGTGGCGGGAGAATCTGGCAAACGCCATTCACGGCTTGGTCGAGGTGTTTCATCGCTTGGAAGTGACCGAGGTGGAGCCCAAGGAATTCGTCGACTTGGCAATACACCGGGTAGTTACTTATGAGGCGACGAAGCGAAAGGAAGACGACGGACGGATTGTGAATCGGATCAAACGCGGTTTTATCTGGCGCGGCAATGTTTTGCGGCCGGAAGAGGTAATCGCCTTGCGTTGCCAATGAATTTCAATCCCGTCACCATCTCATTGGCGCCGCTGGTGCCTCGGGTGGACCCGGGCAAATCTGCCGGGGACGCGGCACGAAAGTTGCACCAAACAGGCGCGGGTGAAACTGCCCAAACGTCTTCTCCAAAAATGAACCAACGCAAAGCAGTCGGTATTGACCTCGGCACAACCTTCTCAGCTGTAGCCCATATCGACGCCTACGGTAAGCCTCAAATCATCCCAAACGCCGAAAGCGAGCGCATCACGCCCTCCGTAATTCTGTTCGATGGCTCAAATGTGATCGTGGGTACGACCGCGAAAAATAATGCCGTGGCCGAGCCCGAGAAGATCGTGGATTTCATCAAGCGCGAGATGGGCAAGCCAAAGGAGCAATTTCATCGCGAATTCGGCGGAAAGGTTTATTCGGCCGAGGAATTGAGCGCTCTCATTTTAAAGAAGCTCAAGCTGGACACTGAAAAATATCTCAAGCAGCCGATCACCGACGCAGTCATTACGGTGCCGGCTTACTTCAACGACGCGGAACGAACCGCTACCATCACTGCCGGTCAGCTCGCCGGCTTCAATGTTCTGCAAATTATCAACGAGCCGACGGCTGCGGCGCTGGCCTACGGTCTCGACAAATTGAACGAAGACCAAACCGTTTTCGTGTTCGACCTCGGCGGCGGAACGTTTGACGTCACGATCATGCGTATCCAGGGGCAGCACATTAACATGATTGCAACCAATGGCGATCACCGGCTGGGCGGCAAGGACTGGGACGACATCATCGTGAATCACATGGCGGAGGAATTTGACCGCCGGCACGGCGAAAACCCACTGCTCGACCTGCAAAGTTACCAAGACCTGCACACGCGCGCATTGTCAGCCAAAATCCAGCTTTCCAGCCGCATGCAAAGCGCGGTTGTGCATCATCACAACGGCAAGAGCGTCAAGCTGGAGATCACTCGCAACGAATTCGAGCGCCGCAGCCAGCACCTGGTCGAGAAGTGCAAAACCATTTGTGAAATGGTGATGCAGGAAGCGAACATGACCTGGGACGATATCGACAAGATTTTGCTTGTGGGAGGCATGACTCGTATGCCGATGGTGCGGACGCTCGTCTCGCAACTGACCAAAGCCCCGGTGATTGATGACGTAAACCCAGACGAAGCTGTGGCCAAGGGGGCATCCATCCAGGCAATTCTGTCTTTGCTTGAGGAAGAAAAAGTTTCCGGTGAGCAAGTATTGCCGACCGATACGCGCGACCAATTCGTGGGCCGCGAAGGCGGTCTGATTCAGGTTACCAACATCACATCCCACACACTCGGCGTGGTATTGTGGGATGAAGTGCACCTGGAGGAGTACGTTTTCCCGATGATCCGCAAGATGACCGCGATTCCCGCGCGCGCACGCAATTCATTCGGTACCGCCATGTCCAACATGCAGCGCGCCGTTGTTCGGGTGGTGGAAGGCGAGAGCACGCTGCCGGGTGAATGCACGCCGCTCGGAATTTGTGACGTGGAGCTTCCGGCGTTCTTGCCGAAGGGTTCGCCGGTCGAGCTGACCTACGAATATAATGCCAACCAAGTTCTGGAAGTTTCGGTCGAAGCTAGTGGTAACCGCGCCAAGGTTTCGATCGAACGAAACACCGGTCTGGCGCCAAACGAAGTCGCACAAGCTGCGGCCAATCTGGGATCTCTGCGGGTTGCCTGATGGTGAAATGCGAAGTTGTATTTCCCACCCCCCTTCCCGACGATCCCCACAAATGGGATGGTTGGAGCAAGTATAAATCTGCCAATCCCTACGAGCGTCTCTGTCTTGACTCTCAGCAGAATCCGACCAACGAGCTGATCGAAGAGCATTGCCGTGAGCTGTTGCGGTGGTGGCAGAAAAAGCTTCCGCTGAAAAATCAGCCGAGCAATCCCGTTGCTCAACTCCTCCGTGCCGGCCTCGATGAGTCCTCCAAATACCTGACTGAAGCGCGCATTGAACTGCTCGATCCGGAGCGGCGCAAAAACGTTGATGCGGTCCTGGCTGCGGAAAAGGAGCAAACGGCGATCGCGGAATTTAATAAGTTTTTCGCCTTCTCCATAGCGGACGGCGGGCTTCGGCCGGAGGAGGAGAAGGCACTGATAAGTTTCGGTGCGGACCACGGTTTGTCCGAAGAGAAAATCCTTCAGTTTATTGAGGAAAAAATAAAGGAGACCGGCGTCAAGCGGATCATTCCTGAGCCAGAAATAAAAACGGAAACGGTAGTGGCAGTCGCCCCTGCTGACGCCAAATCAGAATTCCTCCGCGTCTTGCAATTGAGTGCCCTGGATAGCGACTCGATGACCGACGATCAGCGCGATGCCTTGATCAACATCGCGGAAAACTCCGGGCTCGATCCGGGGGATGCCGAGGACATGGTGGACGACTATCTTGAAGAAATCGATCGGAAGCAGATTGCCGAGATTACAAAAGGAAGGGCCAAAGGCCCGGCACCGGTAGCGCGGACCGGGAATAGTGGTGTCAAAGTTGCGCCGAGGGTTGCGCCCAATGTCGCGACGAAGGCCAAATCAACAGTCGAAGTTGTCGAAGAGCCGTCTCGGATGCAAGCGGCGCTTGCATTATCACCCGAGCAAGAGCGGAAGCGCTACCCGAACTACACCAATTCACTCGGCGGGCAGATGTTTCTCGTTTCGTCGGGAGAATTCATCATGGGCAATCCGTTTCCCGGTGCACCGCCGAACGAGACACCTCATTTTCGTGTTACCATTACCCGGTTTTATATGTCGCGATTTCCGATTACCAATGCTCACTACGAGGCCTTCGATCGCTCTCACAAGAGTAAGCGTGCGCCTGCCACCGGCGATCGCCACCCAGTCGTTTACGTAAGCAGCCTCGATGCGATGAAATTTTGTCAGTGGCTTAGCATGCGCGAGCGCAAGAAATATCGACTGCCGACGGAAGCGGAATGGGAATACGCTGCAAAGGGGACAGACGGACGTAGATATCCGTGGGGCAATTTCGATAAACGCGGCGATCTCGCGAATTTCGCCGACAAGAACACCTCTTTTGCCTGGAGCGATCCCCAACTCGACGACGGCTATCCCGAAAGTTCGCCGGTTGGTTCATTTCCCCGTGGTGCCAGTCCGTTTGGGATCGAGGACATGGCGGGAAATGTGTGGGAATGGTGTGGCGACTTTTTCGAGTCATATAAGTCGACTCCGAAGATAGATCCCCGTGGACCGACTAATGGTGCAAAGCGGGTTTATCGCGGCGGAAGTTGGAAGTCACGGTTCGCCAGTTTGCGGACAACCGCGCGGAGCGCAAACTTGCCAAACTTCTCTTGCAACGATCTCGGCTTCAGGATCGTCTGCGAGTGCGAATGAGGCCTGCGGTCCGTTAAATTGTTAAAGGCGTTACAACGTTAAGTCAGAGAAGCCGTTTCCCGCTTTAACAATTTGTCTCATTTATCGTCCCATCAGGGATTAAAACGAAACTTTGTCCTGCCGCGCTTGGCGTTAGCTTTGGCTTTGCGTCGACTCTTTTGCGACGGTGTTTCAAACGCTCGCAAGCGTCGCACTTCATCGAGGATGCCTTCCGCGTCCAGCTTGCTTTTCAGCCGCTTGAGCGCGCGATCTACTGGTTCGCCTTTTCGAACAATGACTTCTGGCATCAATTCACCTCGATTCCGGAAAAATTCGCCCATTTCACGCCTGGGCGGCGCTAATTTACTCCGGCCGTCCACACCCCGTCAAATCCGGTAGAAAAGCCTCCAAATGCCAGGATTAAGAGGATTTCATAGGATCTCGAAGTGCGAAAAGAAGCAGCCTCTTGGTGATCCTGGATAATCCTGTAAATCCCGTCTCGTCTTGAGGAGACTAACTCGCAGTCGCCGGTCCGGTTCGCTTGGTAGTAATTTCGCGCTGCAGGGTAACCTTACTCCCGCCCCGGGCTCGGGTCCACCAAAGCACAATCGGCGAAGCGATAAAGATGGAGGAATACGTCCCGACGGCGACACCAATGATAATCGCGAGCGAGAAATCCCGCAGCACTGCCCCGCCAAAGAAGAACAGGCACAAAATCGGAATTAACGTGACGGTGCTGGTAAGAATGGTACGGCTCAGCGTCTGGTTAATGCTTTCGTTCATAATCTGTTCGATCGAGCCTTTGCGCCCGCTGGCCAGACCTTCACGAATCCGGTCATAGACCACGATCGTATCGTTAATGGAGTAGCCGGCAATGGTGAGGACGGCGCCCACCATGGTGAGCGTAAGTTCGCGGTGCAACAGCGAGAACATTCCCACCGTGATCAAAACGTCGTGCAACAGCGCGACAATCGCACCCACCGCAAACGAAAGCTCGAAACGCAAAGTGACGAAAATCAAAATGCCGAAGATGCCGAGTCCTAGCGCAATCAGAGAACTGCGTGCCAACTCGCCGCCAACCAGCGCTCCAACCCGCTCCGCCCCTTCCACCTTAAACTGCCCCTGTGGCATTACGGTCATGATCTGCTTTTCGACCTGATCGCTGGTGTGCAAAGGCGTGCGCACCGTGATGTAATTTTTACCGGCTTGGTTGGACTCCTGAATGGATGCGTCCGCCAAATTGATCGGTGCCAGTGCGGCCCGCACCTGCCCGACATCGATAGTTTGGGGCGAACTTAAAGTGATCAGATCACCGCCGCGAAAGTCGACACCGAAGTTCTTGTCCCCGCGAACGTAAAACGAAGTTGCCCCTGCAATGATCAAGGCGAGCGAGCACATGCAAGCCAGGAAACCTTTGCCGAGAAAGTCGATGTTCTGCGCTGAAATAAGGTGCAGCATCGAGACCTTTTTCAGTCCGCTATTGTCGACGAGGGCTTCAAAGATGTTGCGCCCGACGATGAGCGCGGTGAAAAGTGAGGCCAGGATTCCGAGCGTGAGCGAAATGGCAAAACCTTTGACCGGCCCAGTCGCTCGCCAGAACAAAATCACCGCCGTGATCAGGGTAGTGACGTTGGCGTCAAAGATTGAACTAAACGCCTTTTCGTAGGCGGCTTCGATCGCAACCTTGAGCGACTTCCCAAGTGCAAGCTCTTCCCGCAATCGCTCATAGACCAAAACACTGGCATCGACTGCGAGACCAATCGTCAAAATAATTCCCGCAATGCCCGGCAAGGTCAGCACAAAATGGAACATGGTGAGCGCGCCCATGAGCAACACGATGTTCACCAGCAGCGCCAGGCAGGCGATAAGACCGGGAATCCGGTAGTAAAGGGCCACGCACACCAACGTGATCGCCAACCCGACCAAGCCAGCGAGAATGCTCGCGCGAATGGAGTCAGCACCGAGTGTCGGCGAGACGCTTCGTTCTTCCTCAATGCTGACCGGGGTTTGGAGCGGGTTCTCAAGCACGCTGGCCAGCCCGCGCGCTTCTTTTTCGCTGAAATGACCGGTGATGACGGCATCACCACCGTATATCGCATCGCGAATCACGGGCGCGGATTGAATGACTCCGTCCAGAACAATAGCAAAACGGTGGCCTTTGTATTGCTCGGTGATTTGTCCGAATTTCTTTGCGCCCTCGCCATCGAATTTCAACTGTACCGTCCACCCTTCGTTGCCGTAAAAGGCGTGCGATTCACTCACCCGATCGCCGCCAAGATCTGCCTTCCTCTTTACTAGCAGACGTTCGGTTGTCGCTTTTTCATTCTCCTCGGCGACGTGCTTGTAGTTCTCGATTTTGTATTCTGGCGGCACAACTTCAGTGCCCTTGTCGATCGCGCCCAATCGTTCGCCATTGTCGGGATAGACCAGGCGGAACTCGAGCTTGGCTACGCGCGAAAGCTGACCCCGTGCTTCCTGAATCTTCGCTGTATCCAGTCCCGGGATCTGGACTAAAATTCGATCCTGACCGACGGGACTGATGATTGGTTCGCCCGCGCCGAAGTAATCAACGCGTTTGCGGATGACCTCGACCGCCTGATCTAGCAAACCGGGCGTAATCGGCTTATCCTTGTCGACCTGTTGGAGCTTGATCAGGAACGAAGTGCCGCCTTTGATGTCGAGCCCAAGGGCAATCTTCTTTCCCGGCGGCCAGATCGTAGCGATACTGAATGCAACCAGCATCGACACCAGCAAGAGGGCGATCAGGTGCTTGCGCAGCCCGGAATCCGTCGCGAAATACCAACCGAAAAAGACGAGCAACAGCAGCCCGGCAAAAAATGTAAAGGCGGGACTCATACGCGTTTGTCATTCCGAGCGTAGCGCAGCGGAGTCGAGGAATCCCGTTGCGCGATCTTTAAGTTCTCATAACGGGATTCCTCGACTGCGCTCGGGATGACGTTGTTTTTCATCTCACTCGGCCGACTTAAGCACACTCGCGATCGCCGATTTTTCCATCTCGATTTTCACGTTATCAGCAACCTTCACAATCACGGTCGATTCCTTCACATTGGCAATCAGGCCGTGAATGCCGGAGTTGGTGACCACACGATCGCCGGTTTTCAGTGCATTGATTAATTGTTGCTGCTGTTTTTGCCGCTGACTCTGTGGGCGAATCAAAATAAAATAGAAAATGATCAGGAAAAAGATGAGCGGCACAAAAAGATTGAATCCGCCTCCGGAACTGGTAGCCCCGCCGGGCGATCCTGTCTGCGCTTGAGCAAGGAGTATGAGCAGTATCATCAAAGGAGTCGGAGCTTAAGCCTGCTCTCGTCACCTGCAATTTTTTAGTTGCTGGAGCGACGCGCCGTTTCGATTTTACAACTGAGCTCGAGACTTTCAGCAAGCTCAAGGCCCAGAGCTTGTCGAGGGGCTTCCGCGCCATCCGGTAAAGGTGGCCATAATAGCATTTCTTGGAGGGCGGACCTCTGCGACGCCTCCGTGACTGCATGAACATCGCAATCGGCCACGGGCTCGCAGCGCTGGCTCCTCCATCGTTTCGTTGTAAGGTCGACTTCGTTTTTTCATGAAGGAACTACTCAAAGCCGGCTTCTCCTTTTCGCCGGAAACATTTTACGTCGGGCGCTCTGCTTGAAAGGATCGACCCCAGATAGTGCAACATCACTCGAAACCGCAAATATTATTAGCGATCATCACCACCGCGACGCTCGCGCCATTTCTTAATAAGGCCTTTTATGTTGACGATCCGCTTTTCCTCTGGATCGCTCAGCAAATCATCAGGCATCCGTTGGATCCTTATGGCTTCGAGGTAAACTGGTCGTCGTTTACTCAGCCGATGTCGGCAGTGATGCAAAACCCGCCGCTTTGTTCCTATTACATCGCCGCGGTTGGACGCTGTTTCGGATGGAACGAGCCTGTCCTCCACCTCGCTTTTCTATTTTGGGCAATCATGGCGGTCACCGGCACGTTTGCGCTCGCACGCCGCTTTTGCCTGCATCCATTCAGCGCGGCTCTGCTCACCCTCTTCACGCCGATCTTTCTCGTCTCCGGCACAACCATCATGTGCGACGTCATGATGCTGGCACTCTGGGTTTGGGCACTCGAATTTTGGCTGGCCGGCCTGGAACGAATGCGATGGCGGCGTTTTCTTATTGCGAGCGTTCTCATTTCCGTCGCCCTCCTCACCAAATACTTCGCAATTGCGCTCATCCCATTGCTGGCCGCTTATACGCTCGTCCGGGGGCGACGATTCGCGATTTATCTCCTATTTCTCCTGATCCCGGTTGCTGTCATCTCGAGTTACGAATGGGCGACGGAACAGAAATACGGCCATGCGCTCTTTGGCGCCGCGATGGGGGTTTCATCGTCGGTATCTTCGGCTACAAGACCCTCGCAGGTCGCCCAATTGCTGATTGGTCTCGCCTTTGCGGGTGGGTGTTTCGTCCCGGCCGCATTCTTTACGTCACTGCACCGGAAGCGGATTCTTCTCGCCGCGGTAACACTTTTCGTCCTCTTTGCGATCGCGTTTAAATATTTAATCGTTTCCTGGATTTATCTGGAAGCGAGCGAAGCTGTTGTTTGTCTCGAAGGCGGTGTTTTCGCCGCCGTTGGAATCGGAATTCTCGAACTCGCGACCGCTAACGCGCTGCGGCGCCAGAACGCGGATGCGTTATTGCTGATGCTATGGGTATTCGGCACCATGGCATTTGCCATCTGGTTCAATTGGTCGATCACGTCCAGGACATTTCTGCCAATGACACCAGCGGTGGGGATTCTGGCAGTCTCACGCTTCGAGCACAATCAAAGGCCCGCCTGGTTAAAATATTCCCTTCTCCTAGTGGCAGCAATGCTGGCGATGTCGATTGCAGCCGCCGATTATTGCCAGGCCAGGTCCGCACGTGCTGCCACCGGACTTTATCAACAGCGGTATGCTGGCGAAGCGAGCAACGTTCGTTTCCTCGGACACTGGGGCTTCCAATATTATATGGAGCAATGGGGGGCGAAGCCTTTCGATCGCCAAAATCCTGAGTTGGTCCGGGGGGACGTTCTGCTCTCCTCATTGAGCGATCCGTATCTTGCCCAGGTATTGGCACACAAGACCGTGTCCGTGGATGAAACAGGGTTTGGCGTACTTCCGTTCGTCGCCACCTCACGCATCGGCTCCGGAGCGAGCTTTTATAGTAGTTTTGGTGGCCCCTTGCCCTGGGTGATCAACAAAATCCCGTCCGAGCACTATGTCGCCGCCCACATCCAGTGAAACATCAAGCTGTCGGCTCGAATCATGCAACCGTGAGGTCGAGGTCACCGGCTTTGTAATTAGTAATGAAATTGACACGGAAATCGTTGAATGTTCCTTTCTCGATCGCCATGCCTGCGCATCGCATCAGCTCGAGATAGAAATGCAGGTTGTGCAGGGTGATAAGGCGCAATCCTAGAATTTCTTCGGCCTTGATCAGGTGGCGGATGTAACCGCGTGCGTACTCTCGACAAGCCGGGCAGGCGCAGCCCGGTTCGATCGGATCCTTGTCGCGCGCGAACTCAGCGTTTTTCAAATTGAGGGTGCCCCTGGCAGTAAAGGCAGTGCCATTTCGTGCCAGACGCGTCGGCAAGACGCAATCGAACATGTCCATACCGCGCGCGATCAGCTCGAGTAATTGCGGTGGGGTGCCCAGTCCCATGGCATAGCGCGGTTTGTCCTCCGGTAAAAATGGCGCGCTCGATTCCACCGCTCGTATCATTTCTTCTTCCGGTTCGCCTACGCTGACTCCGCCTATGGCATAACCGTCGAAGCCGATTTCAACCGCAGCCACCGCACTTTGTTTCCGCAAGTCCGGGAAAGTTGCTCCTTGTACGATCCCGAAAACCAACTGGCGATGCTCTGTTTCGGTAGTGGCGGCCGTGTCGGCGGCAGTTTTTGGATTTGCAGGCGACACGCCTGCCTTCACAGCTTCATCAGTTGGGCCTTGGATGTCGGGCGTTGGGCGTTGTACGTTGTCCTTTTGCCATTCCTTACATCGCCGCGCCCACCTCGTCGTCAATTCAGTACTTCGTGCCGCGTAGTCATACTCGCACGGCCAGGGCGTGCATTCATCCAACACCATCGCGATATCGCTGCCGAGCGCGGCTTGAATTTCCATCGCAATTTCCGGCGAAATGAAGGCCGGTGTCCCATCCACGTGATTTTGGAAATGCACGCCCTTCTCGGTGATCTTGCGCAACTTCGCCAGCGAGAAAATCTGGTAACCGCCGCTGTCGGTCAGAATCGGCCCATTCCAGTTCATGAACGCGTGTAGTCCACCAAAGTGTCGAAGTACATCGAGCCTTGGCCTAACAAACAAGTGATAGGTATTCGCCAAAACAATCTGCGCCCGGAGTTCGCTAAGCTCTCTGGAGCTGACAGCTTTCACGCTTCCCTGGGTCCCGACCGGCATGAACGCCGGAGTTTCGATTGCGCCGCGTGCAGTTTTGAGCTCCCCCACACGCGCTTTTGTGCTTTTATCCGTCGCTCTTAGCTTAAACATTGGCCGAACCTTGGAAATGATCCCACCGTCCGCAAGCAGCAAATCCTCTCAACCCCGAATGCCGCTTCGGAACTTATCTAACGAAAATTCTGTTGTTCCTTCCTCGAGCATTGTTCCTGGCGATAAGACCTATCTGGAGAACCGATGGGTCGAACTTTGCTGCGCATTCCCTCTGCTGTAACCAGTTGCAATGCCGAAACTGACGCTTTCCCGCTGGGTGCATGCTCTCCCGGTGCTTGGGTTGACACTCGTGTTTGGCTGGGCCGCGTGGGAACGCCTTCGTCTGCCGCTAACACCCTTCGCCGACCCCGACATCTGGGCGTATCTCGGCCCGAGCCTAAATTGGCTGCTCGGTGAGCCGTTTCGAGATTGGTCTGGACAATGTTTCCTCTACCCTAGGTTTCTATACTTTCTGCTGCGAGTTGGTGGCTTTCGGTGGATAACGGTGGCGCAAGGTGTTCTTGGGCTTGGCACAGGCGCTCTGCTATTCGCGTGTTGGATGGAACTGCGCCGTCTGCTACCGGCGCCACGTCTGCCAGCATGGGCGTTCAAGCTGGCCGGTGCCGAATTAGCCGGAGTTTACTTGTTCTCCACCGCTGCCGTCCAGTTCGAGCGAACACTTCGCCCAGAGGCGGTCTTTGCGTTCGTAGTAATTCTCCAGATCTACTGCAACTTGCGCTTTATCCGCGGTCGTCTTCTTGATCGTGAGCCAGGCCGTTTTCTGCTGAGTGGGGGGTCCTCGGTTTTTCTCTCCGTCGCGGCGTCGCTGCTGAAGCCCAGCTTCACGGGAGCTCTTCCGGTGGCGAATCTTCCGGTAATCATCTTTTTGTTTCGGCGGGGGCGGCCGGTCCGGGACAAAATGCTTTTGGTAGCGGTGCCGGTTGTCGCCGCTGCATTGTTTTTGCTTTGGCCCGAATTCAACCTGCGCCAAACAGATCCCGCGGATCCGAGCTATTTGGTGCAATCGCTTTTTAGCATTCACGCCGATCTCATTAACAAACAAATCGCGGATGACCTCGCCCAGCATTCCACCACCCCTTATACGCCGGAGTTTTTGGCCGCCGTCCACACGTCTTTGACCGAGGCCTTGCACGAGAGCCGGGGAGATACTGCTAAATACTGGCCTGCTCTAGGGTTCAACGCGGACTATTTACGATTCGGAGGCGCTGGTAAATCGCCGTTTTTGCGGGACCTGACTCGCCGACTAGGAAGCGAAGATCAAACAAATGAGTTTTGTCGGTACTACTACTGGCGGACCGTGCGGGGGGAGCCGTTGGGTATGACTTTAAAAATCGCGCGTCAGTTCGATGTTTTCTATTCGCCTTGGAGCTGCCCCGCTTATCGAACTGATGCCATGTCCAGTGTGGCGCAACGTTACCGGGAGACCACAGCTTGTTTGCATAGTCAATCGAAGCTGCCGCGATACCCACCAGGGGCATCACTACTGGCTTCGGCCGCAAAGCTCACCGATAGCCCCCTGCAAATCGGACCCTATAGGCTAACGCGGTGGATCCGGCAATTCCTGGCAACAACGCACCTTTACTGGTGCTTATGGGCCCTCTTGTTGACAGTGCTTGCGTGGAGAATACCAAATCTATCTGTTTTCAGAACGGTCGCGCCGGTTCTCCTACTCTTGTACGGCTACAACTTCGGGACCGTGTTGACGCTAGCAATCGGACACTCACTCGATGTAGGCCGCTTCAGTCAGTACCAAGTTGCTTACACCCTCCTGCCCGACTTTGTTTCAATGTGGCTGGCAATTGAGGCTTTCCCGCTGGCCGCTAAATACTGGAAGAATCGTCACCTCCAGCGCGCAATGCCGCCCGGCTCGGACTTCTAACCCGAGAATGACAAAAGGTCGCGGGCCGTCAATGAAAGCCGGTCGAGATTTCGTTCTCGCCTCTACAATTCTCGTGATCCGCGATCGGTGCGAGTATCCACACCGTAATCGCGCACGCGATGAGGCAAAAGTCTTTCACCAGCGCGCCGTAGGGATCGGTTAGCATCAACGGATTTCCATTCGCGACCAGAACGATGAGAATCAGCATCCATGAAGTCGCGACAAACACCGCGGCTCGTTCCGCGATTCCGATGATCAACCAGAAGCCAACGAGCATCTGGGCGACTCCGAAAATTTGCAGCGTCAGTTCCGGTGATCGCCACATAAAAGCAGAGGAGTCCGAGCGCGATGCGGGAGATAAGTTTGATGCCGCGCAATTTTGTAATCATAAAGTCGATTCATCGACATCGTGGATCTTGTGCGGCCAACCCATCCAGACATTCACTCCGGGGGAATAATTCGCTCCGACGCAAACCGCGTCCGGCCACCACGGTTCCGTGGCGCGAATTAAATCATCGGTCACGATTTCGACTCTCGCCGCAACTTGCTGCCATGGTTCGTGCCAGATGCGAAAGAATCGACGGCGGTTCCCGGATTGTGTGAACGCGGTGTAACGCTCGAGCAAAAATTCATCGAGCGATTCTGGCGCCGAGCTTCCGCGTTCATTTGTCAACGTCGCGCAATAATGGAACGAGCCATCATTGGCTTCCACGCGGCCGCGACTCTCATGCTCATGCTCGCGCTCGAAATCATTTCGATATTCGATTTTCGCAAACTGATACGGCAATCCGAAACTCCATGGGCCGAGCCACGCTGCCATCCGGTTCGAAAGCCATTCGCGCATAAAATAGATTCCCGCTTCGCCCTTGTGTCTGACATAGGTGCGAACGTTCAGGAAATGATGGGTCGCGATGGGTTTGAACAAGACCGCGCCGAATGTTCCACCGAGGCGCGGCCGCATCCCGCGCATGGTGAACGCCACGAGACTGACAAATGCGCGGCCGTGGTAAAGATCCAGAGGGTAGCGAATACAGCGTTGCAATTCGCTCGGCTCGATTTCGTAATGAATGAACAGAACGTTGTCCCAATTTGCGTAGAAGAGTGGCTCGCCACGCCGCGATAACAAATGTTCTTTGGCAGCTCCCGTTTCGTCGAAGATAGGCGCTTCCTGGAGCGGCGCTGTGCTCATGCATTTCTCAAAAAGGCGGCTGCGAAATAGACGACTGCCATCGCGCCATAGCCGAGAAACAGTGTCCAGTGAATCAGCGTGCGGGTCGTGTGTCCGCGCCAATGGCTCGAGCTGTAATGCAGCCATTGCATGACCGAGCGAACGATCCAGAACATTCCGATAGCTGTTGCCAGCCAGATCGCCAACGGGTTGGCAGCGCCGGCAATCTCGTGAACGAATTGCCAGGTGAGTAACGCAAAGATCGAGAGGGTGATAGAAATGAAAATGACGTGGATGTGAAAGACTTCCCGAATGAGGAGCGGCGCCCGATCGAGATCGGGTTTCCATTTCATGATGCGGATGAGAAACAGATTCAGAATCGCAACCGCAAACTGCGTAACTGCGGCGGCGCGTAGTGCCACATCCAGAATTGAGTTGTTGAGGACGAGGTTGTTCATGTTCGTCCTTTCGCTCTCCCACCACCATTCCGAGCGAATGCGAGGGATCTCACATGCGCATGTATGATCACGCAAACCAGCTTGTGCGTTTGATGGATTTCGGTGAGATCCTGCGCTTCGCTCAGGATGACAAATGCATTCATTTGCTTGGATAAATACTCGCCAGGGCTGCGCGAAGCTTGGGGAATTCAAACTCGAAATTCTTTTCCAGGAACCGTTTCGGAACACAGCGCTGGCTAATAAGGGCTAAACTCGCTTCCGTTCCAATTAACCAGGAGCCAATGCGGGCGGCGAACTCCGGGACAGGCGGGCTCCAGGGCCGATGTAATGCCCGACGTAATTCGCGCATCAATTCCGCATTCGTCACCGGATTCGGCGCAGTCGCGTTAAAAACGCCGATGAACTCTCCTTGCTCAATGGCCTGTAAAATCATGCGCGAGAGATCGGCAATGTGAATCCAACTAACGTATTGGCGGCCGTTACCAACTTGTCCGCCGAGAAACCACCGGGTCAATCTGCTCAGGACCTGTAGGAAACCGCCGTTCCGACCGAGGACGACGCCGAGTCGCAACAAGACTTTGCGCGTATTCGGCGAATCAACAGAATCGAATGCCGCTTCCCATTTCTTACAGACCTCGCTCACGAAATCATCGCCGGGCGCGGTGGTCTCATCACAAATGCGTTCGCCTTTGTTGCCGTAGATTCCAACGCCTGCTAGCTGAACAAAAACTTTTGGCGGCTGCACGCATCTGCCGATCGCCTCGCCGAGGATGCGGACCGAATCTACGCGCGAATCGATGATCTCGCGCCGGTGTTCGGGCGTGTGCCGGGTGTTAATACTACGCCCGGTTAGATTCACTAGCCCGAGGGCGCCATTCACAAACTGCGTCCACTCGCCGAGCGTTTTGCCGTCCCAGTGCGCTTCGCGAATGCTCCCGTGATGATCGGATCTACCGCGCGTGAGGACGACAACCTCGTAGTTTTTCGAAACCAGAAATGGCGAGAGTGATTGCCCGATAAAGCCGCTGCCGCCGGCCAGGACGATTCGTGGTTTCATAACGCCGCCTTTCCGTAAACGAGGACCAAAAACGCGAAGATAACAGTCAGCGCATGATAACCGATGTGGTAAATCCAGTTCGTTAGAAACGGTTGTGGCTCAAAGATGGCGAATTGTACGAACAATCGCGCACCCCAGAAAATTGCGATGAAGGCGCAGAGCGAGCGCGCGACGGGTTCGCGCGCGGCCATGGCATCGACGTGGCGGAAGGTGAGAGTGGCGAACGCTATGATCACCATGACAATGAAGACGCCGTAAACCCAGAAGAGCTTCCGCAGGAAGGGGTGAATGACCGCGAGGTTTTTTCGCCATTCCAAGACCCGTGGAGTCAACGCGCTCGCAATCAGGATCAATAATTGCACTGCGGCAGCGAGTTGAAGAAGCAGTTTCATAAGGCTCCAATCGCTTTCATGAATGGCAGAATGACGTTGTGAACAAAAGGTGGATGGAAAAGCCAGAACGCTGGGACTGCTGTGATTAAAGCGATGAAGATGCGGCCTCGGATCTGCGGGAAGGCTCGCTCCAGCAAAATTCCGATGCCTTGTAATAGAAAATAAGCGGTTGGCAGTCCGTAACCCGCCCCGGCTGGCAACGAGATCACCAGCTCATGGATTAGACCCGAGACAAGAAACGCTGTTAGCGTTGCGACAGCTGGTCCAAAATGGAGCGTCGAGATCCCGGGAGACCTTCGTGCCGTCTCGCACGAACATCGCCCCGCAAGACGCCGTGTAATCGGCCGAGAGACGAAATCAAAAGCGAGCCGGTTTAATGCCGAATTCCAGCGGCGTCCCCAAAATTGGCTGACTGTTTTCGAACGCCACGGCGCATTCATGATCGGTTCCACATCAATCCCCGCTTTGCGCCATCCAAACGCGAGAAGCTGAAACAGGCCGAAATGCAGAATAAGAATCATGCCGATCATTCCGATCCAGCCGGCGAGCACTGGCTGATGGGCGAGGCGAGCAACGCCGAACAACAGAATCGCCCCGAGCAAGCTCTTCGCGAGCGACGACCACACGCGCGCGTGGGGCAGCGTCAAACTTGACTGCTTAAAACAGTCGGATTGCGCGCGCGACGGTTTTGGGACCAGGAATTTTTCCCCGTCCATGCCCGGCCAAGCGAAGAAATAGCCGAGTGTGGGAATTAACTTGAGATCAATGTTTGGTTTTTGTGCGCGCCACGCGGTAAGCCATTTGCAGCCGAAGAAAATTGCCCCAGCCATCACCCACATGAACTGCCAAGGCGCGAGAAGATCCCGTAAAGGAAGAACCGAGATCGGTAGCCCAATCAATGCGATCCATGCTGGCAATGTTTCAAGAAGTAGCGGCTCCCAACCGGCCTCAAGGAACCGCACCTTTTCAGTCGGAGACCTAAACAAGGGGCGGCTGCCCCGTCGCCGCATATCGACCTCACAAGCAGCTTGATCACAACCCCGATGCGCCGCGGTCCAACGGTAGCCTCGATCAAGCAGCTTGCGGATGCCGGGCAGTTGTGCGAACGCAACCACCGGCCGGGCCCACCAAATCTGTCGTGCCAAAAAGATTAGCGCGTCCGCGCCAGCCATATCCTGGCTCTCATTCGTCAAAACATGCATTTCCTCAAGGGGGGCGCCGGCCTGGAGGCCGAGCTGCTGCGTCACCCATTCGGTTTGCAGCGGGAGAAAGAGAAATCCGCGGCGGCGAAATATTCGATCGAACCGCCTAGCCGAAGCTTTGCAGAATGGGCAGCCACCATCGTATAGAATCCAGCCGCGAAAGGACCCGGAGCGGCTGATGCACTGGCGACAGCGCTTGGGTTGATGCCGAACGTTGGGACTGATGCTGTAGCGTCCGCTGTCTTCAGCAGACTTTGAAATCGGCGCCGGTTGCGGGGCTTCCCTAATATCAGTCTTTTCTGTCAATTCAGAATTCATCGGTCAAATTTTTGTCATAGTTTTGTCAATCCCAGGAGCCGCAGCCTTTTGTCCCCCATCTTCGCCAGTTTGAACAACGCCGTGGTGGGCAGTCTCTCCAATTGCAAGTAGGCGGTTTCAGCCAGCTCAAAGAATTGCAGTAGATCGGTCAGCCGTTCGCGGGTATAACGGTCGGCCAACTTTGGTTTATTCGCCGCCGCGATGCATTCGTGCAGGACCTGCAGGGTGGGATCAATCTCCCTTTTCTTTCGCTCCCGGGTGATAACGCGGAACATGGCGAAAACGTCTTTCATCGACTCGAAATGGTCGCGCCGATCGCCCAGGACGTGGACGACGCGAACGATGCCCCAGTTTTGCAATTCGTGGAGGCTGTTGCTGACGTTGGAGCGGGCGATGCCGAGGGTAGCGGCGATTTCCTCGGCCGGCAGCGGTTGGGGGGAAAGGAAAAGAAGAGCATGGATTTGGGCGACGGTCCGATTGACGCCCCAGCGGGTCCCCATTTCGCCCCAATGAAGAATGAATTTTTGGGCAACGGGAGAGAGTTTTTTCATATGAGCTGTTATTTCTGTCTAAACAGAAATTACAGAATTGTAACCGTGACGTCAAGTAGAAAATCGCGATCTCGTGTTCGATGGACACGTGCGCTACCCAGCGAAGTGGCAACCCGTCGCGTCGAATTCGGAACGCACGTGCCATCGGTAAGCGAAATCAGCTAAACCGGGGTCAATTCAGCCCGTAGACTTCGAAGAGCGTTGTCGGTGGTGTGCGAGCAACACTTCCAATCCCTGGGCCCCGCACAATCGGATTTCGCGCTGAATTTGCGCGGTAAAATATTCTTTGCGGCGCCGATTTTCCCCTCTATATTCGCGCCTCACCGCATCAGGCGCGTGACCATTAATGTGCGCGGCCTGGGCGGATTTTTTGTCGCCCGCAAATCCCCACGGCGTGGCGGCGTTTGTTAACGGAGATGCCAACAATTAATCAACTTGTGCGAAAAGGACGCCGGAAGGTGTCGGTGAAATCGAAATCACCGGCCCTGACCGATTGTCCGCAGCGGCGTGGAGTCTGCGTTCAGGTCATGACGCGAACACCGAAGAAGCCGAATTCTGCCCTGCGCAAGGTGGCGAAAGTGCGGCTGACAAACGGCCAAGAAGTGATCGCTTACATCCCCGGCGAGGGGCACAATTTGCAGGAACACTCCATCGTGCTGGTACGCGGGGGCCGGGTGAAGGATTTGCCAGGTGTGCGTTATCACATCGTCCGTGGCACGCTCGATTCTCTCGGGGTTGATGGACGCCGGCGGAGTCGTTCCAAATACGGCGCGAAGCGTCCGAAGGGCGGCGGCGGTGGCGAAGCCAAAGCCGCGCCAGTACCAAAAGCGGAGGCGAAGAAGTAGTCATGTCGCGTCGGCGCAAAGTTTACAAAAAAGAACAGAAAGTGGATTCGCGTTATGGCAGTCCAGCGGTTGCGCGCTTGATTTCCACGGTAATGAAGCGCGGCAAGAAATCGCTGGCGGAACGGATTGTCTATGCCGCGATCGACAAATCGCGTGAAGGCTCCGACTCAGTCGATCCGCTGGAAGTTTTAAATAAGGCCCTGGAGAACGTGCGGCCGCGTCTGGAAGTGAAATCGCGTCGTGTTGGTGGCGCGACCTATCAGGTGCCGATGGAAGTTGCGCCGGCACGACAAATCTCATTGGCGATGCGCTGGATCGTGCAATACGCCGACGGTCGCCGCGGCCAAACCATGGCCGATTCGCTCGCGCACGAAATCAAAGACGCCGCTGCGGGGCAGGGCAACGCGATCAAGAAACGCGAGGACACTCACAAGATGGCGCAGGCGAATAGAGCGTTTGCGCATTTCCGCTGGTAATTTTATGGCAACGGCGACGATGGAAAAGAAGCCAGCTTCGACGAGTCCGAACTCGCCGGACCGCAAATTCCCGCTTGAACGGACACGCAACATCGGCATTGCCGCGCACATCGACGCGGGCAAAACCACGATTACTGAGCGCGTCCTGTTTTACACCGGCATGATTCACAGGATGGGGGAGGTGCACGAAGGCACCACCGTGACTGACTGGATGGAGCAGGAGCGCGAGCGTGGGATCACCATTACTTCCGCGGCGACGACTTGTAGTTGGGCGCAACGCAAAGAGGAAGGTGTTTACAAAATTTTTGAAGGAATCAAACAGCGTATCAACATCATCGATACGCCGGGTCACGTTGATTTTACGGCGGAAGTCGAGCGCTCGCTGCGCGTGCTCGACGGTGCCATCGCGGTCTTCGACGGCGTTGCCGGGGTGCAACCGCAATCCGAGACCGTTTGGCGACAGGCGACCAAATACAACGTGCCGCGGCTGGCGTTCATCAACAAAATGGACCGGGTTGGCGCCGACTTTGAGATGTCGGTGGAGAGCATTCACAAAAAGCTAGGCGCAAACGCGTGGCCCGTGTTGTTGCCCCTTGGCCGGGAGGATCAACTCAAAGGCCAGCTCGATATTATCAACAAGAAAGCGGTCATTTATTCGGATAGTGATCAGCTCGGATCGACCTACGAGGTGACGGAGGTTCCCGCAGAATATGTCGATCAGGTAAACAAAGCTTACGAGACGTTGGTCGAGCACGTTTCCAACATCGACGACGAAGTGGCCGAAGCCGTCATTCACGAAAAACCGGTCACGTCCGAATTGCTAAAAGCGGGGATTCGGCGCCAAACCATCGCGAATAAGTTCGTTCCGGTAATCGGCGGTTCGGCGCTGAAGAACATCGGGGTGCAGTATTTGATCGATGCGGTGGTCGATTATCTGCCGAGCCCACTCGAAATTCCGCCGGCCAAAGGTCAGAACCCCGACACGCGTGAGCCGATGGAAGCCCCGACAGATGACAATGGGAAATTCTGCTCGCTCGCGTTCAAACTCTGGAGTGATCCATTCGTTGGCAAGCTCGTTTTCTTTCGTGTTTACTCCGGCACCCTTTCCAAAGGCGACACCGTTTACAATCCGCGCACGAACAAGCGTGAGCGCATTTCGCGATTGATTCAAATTCAAGCGGACAAGCGTGAAGACATCGAGACGTGTTATTCGGGCGACATCGCGGCGATCGTCGGCATCAAGAATATCACGACGGGCGACACCCTTTGCGATGAAGACTATCCAATCCTACTCGAGCCGCCGACGTTTCCCGATCCGGTTATCTCAATGGCGATCGAGCCAAAGACGAAGCTGGACCAGGAGAAAATGGGCGTGGCGTTGCAGCGGCTCGCGGAAGAAGATCCGACCTTCCGCGTTTATACGCACGAGGACACAGGCCAGACCATTATCGCTGGCATGGGTGAACTGCATTTGGAAATCATTCGCGATCGAATGTTCCGGGAGTTCAAGGTCGATGCGAACGCCGGCAAACCGCAGATTGCCTATCGTGAAACCATCACTGGCGGTGCGCACGGCATTGGCAAGTTGATCAAGCAATCCGGTGGCCGCGGTCAGTATGGTCACGTCGAGGTCGATGTGCGGCCGGCTGCGCGCGGGAAAGGCTTGTTGGTTGAGAACAAGATCGTTGGTGGCGTGATTCCCCGCGAATACATTCCGGCGGTGAAGAAAGGAATCGAAGAAGCCGTGCTCAACGGCGTGCTCGGCGGTTATCCGGTGATCGATGTCGAAGTCGACATCGTGTACGGCAGTTACCACGAAGTCGATTCCAACGAACTGGCTTTCAAGATGGCCGCGATTTTCGCCATGAAAGATGGCTTCAAACAGGGTAAACCAATCCTGCTCGAGCCGATCATGAAAGTGGAAAATATCACTCCGGAAGAATATCAGGGCGACATTATCGGCGATTTGAATCGGCGCCGCGCTCGCATCAACAGCATCGAGGCGCGCGGCAATCTGACGATCGTGCACGCCGAGGTGCCGCTTGCGGAAATGTTCGGTTACGCCACCGCCATCCGTTCGCTTTCCAAAGGACGCTCCAGTTACTCGATGGAACCGTCGCATTTCGAGCAGGTGCCACAGAATTTGGTGAGCGCGATCCTTGATCAAAAGGAGACGAAATGACGAACGGCCAGCGCATTCGCATTCGTTTGAAGGCATTCGATCATCGCATGCTCGATCAATCCGCCGTCGAGATCGTCGAGACGGCGAAACGCACCGGCGCGCGTGTGGCTGGGCCGATTCCACTGCCGACCTTGATTGAAAAGTTCACCGTCAATCGCTCGCCGCACGTTGACAAAAAATCGATGGACCAATTTGAAATCCGCACCCATAAACGTCTGCTCGACATTATCGAGCCGACTGCGAAAACGGTGGATGAATTAAAGAAATTAAATTTGCCTGCGGGCGTGGATATCACGATTAAGATCTAATCGCTTGAGAATTTTCGCTGAACTTCAAAATGAGCATCGGGTTACTTGGACAAAAAATCGGCATGACCAGCGTCTACGACGCCAGCGGCAAGCTACGTCCAGTGACCGTGATCGCAGCGGGCGATAACGTTTTGGTCCGCCGGATAACGGCGGAGCGCGATGGCTATTCGGCAGCGCAGGTCGGGTTCGGTGCGCAAAAGGAATCGCGCCTGAACAAATCCGAGCTCGGTGCATTCAAGAAAGCCGGCGTCGAGCCGAAAAGATTTTCCCGTGAATTCCGACTCGATGCGGATCTCCCGGAGGGCGAAGTGAATTTGAAGGTGACGCAATTTCAGGCGGGCGATTTTGTCGACGTCATCGGCCGCTCTAAGGGCAAAGGATTTCAGGGGGTGATGAAGAAACACAACATGGCAGGACAAGGCGCCGCGCACGGTTCCAAGACTCATCGGCGCAACGGCGCTATTGGAAATCGTTCTACACCTGGCCGGATTTGGAAAAACATGGGCATGCCCGGTCACCTCGGGGACGAGCGGGTAACGGTGCAGAATTTGCAGGTCATGCAGGTGCGTGAATCGGAAAAGATAATTCTCGTTAGCGGCGCAGTCCCCGGTTCGAATGGCTCATTTGTGGTGGTACGACCCGCGATCAAGAAGCCGGTCAAGAAATCATGAGCGCGAAAGTTTTAACGAAAGCGGCAGCGAAAGAGGCGAAGATTGCCCTGATAGAAAACGGGCGCGGGACCCAGGCCGTGCATGATGTCGTGGTCGCGATGCGGGCGGCGCGGCGTTCCGGGACGGCGAACACGAAGACGAAAGCTGACGTGGATTTGTCCGGAGCCAAGCCGTGGCGGCAGAAAGGTACCGGGCGCGCGCGTGCGGGCTATAAATCGTCGGTCATCTGGCGTGGTGGTGGCGTCGTTTTCGGGCCGAAGCCGCACGATTATTCAAAGAAAACTTCAAAATCGGTCCGCCGGCTGGCGTTTCAAAAGGCACTAAGCGAGCGGATCAATGCCGGCGACGTGCTGATGATCGGCGACTTGGCGGTGACGGAAATTAAGACCAAGGCGTTCGTCCAGTTGGTCAAAAAGCAGACCAATGCAAGGCGGGTCCTGATTGTATCGGATGGGTTTGACGAGAACACCTATAGATCAGCGCGCAACGTCAAACCCGTCACACTGGCGAGAGCGAGCGATGTGAACACGGAACAGCTGCTTGCCTTTGAAAAAATTTTGGTGACCGATGACGGTCTGGCGAAGCTCGCGGAAAGAACGAATGCACCCGCCTCCGCTAACCAGCCTTCGCGTAAAGCTACGGCGAATCGAGAAGCTACGGCGCGACAAGAATGAACGAGCCCTTCGACATTATCGAAACCGCGTCGCTCACGGAGAAGGCAACGCTTCTGAGCGAGAAACAGAACAAGTACGTCTTCCGCGTGCGACCGCGCGCTAACAAGATTCAGATCAAACAGGCGATCGAGAAGCTTTTCCAGAAGAAGGTGGCGGACGTGAACACCTGCAATTACGCCGGCAAAAAGAAGCGCGAACGCCGCGCCGATTTCGGCCGCAAATCGCATTGGAAGAAGGCGATCGTAACGTTGAAAGAAGGGGAGAAGATCGATTTGGTATGAACTATCCGGTCATCCTGAGCGAAGTCGAAGGATCCCGTGGCGTTACCTTTACGGCAGCATCACAGGATTCCTCGGCTTCGCTCGGAATGACGATGCAATTATGGCACTAAAATCCTACCGCCCACTTACCCCGACGCTACGGTTCAAATCGCTGCCCGCTTTCGATGAAATTACGAAACCACGGCCGGCGAAGAGCTTGCTTGAACCGAAGAAGAAAACCGGCGGTCGGAATCATTTTGGCCGGCTAACCTCGCGCCACATCGGCGGCGGTCACAAACACCATTATCGGAAGGTTGATTTCAAACGGCGAAAGCGCGGAATTGAAGCGGAGGTGCTAGGAATTGAGTACGATCCCAACCGCTCGGCGCGGATCGCTCTTATAAAGTACAGCGACGGCGAACTCAGTTATATTCTCGCGCCAGACGGCTTGCGCGTTGGCACGCGAGTGATGGCCGGGAATGAAGCTCCGCCTGATGTGGGTAACGCTCTGCCGCTATCAGCCATTCCGTTGGGAACAAACATCCACAATATCGAGCTGACGCCGGGACGCGGCGGCCAGATTGCCCGCAGCGCCGGTCAACAGGCGACGTTGAACAACCGCGAAGGCGGATACGGCTTGGTAAAAATGCCGTCAGGTGAAATCCGGCGTATTCATGAGACCTGTTACGCGACCATTGGTCAGGTCGGCAATGTCGATCACATGAACGTGTCGAGCGGCAAGGCGGGACGGACACGCTGGCAGGGACGACGCCCGCATGTGCGCGGCATGGTGATGAATCCGATCGATCATCCCATGGGCGGCGGCCAGGGTAAATCAAAAGGCGGCGGCGGCCGGCATCACCCGGTGAGCCCGTGGGGGCAGCTGGCGAAGGGATTTAAAACACGGGCGAAACACAAGCCGAGTGATCGGTTCGTTTTGGAAAGGAGACGGGCGAAGAAGAAACTGTGAGAGGTGAGTAGTGAGAAGTTCATGACCTCTCACTAATCACGTCTCACTATTCACTTGCAAAATATGGCCAGATCATTGAAGAAAGGACCCTTCGTCGAATCGCATCTTCTGGGGAAGATCGATAAGATGAACAATTCGGGCGCGAAGAAACCGATCAAGACCTGGTCGCGGCGCTCGATGGTAACGCCGGATTTTGTCGGCCACACGTTTTTGGTTCACAACGGAAAGAATTTCCAATCTGTTTTCGTGACC
>JBKPMO010000081.1:0-35961 GCA_046732175.1 Verrucomicrobiota bacterium | reverse complement strand
AGAGTTGGATCGTCGGCAGCGTCAGATGTGTATAAGAGACAGGTATAATAACCCGCCTCGATGAACGGTTATGGATCAACATCGCTGTGCGGCGACCAGTTGATCGCCCCGATGGAAAGCAGCCATGGTTCGCGTTGGATCAGTCCAAGCTCGGTTCCGAAGATTACCTCATTGGGTTTGAAACCTTTGAAAATCGCAATCTCAGCCCATTTCAGAAGGCCGATTTCGAGTTGAGCTTCGTACTGATTGCCGATCCCTTCGCTTTGGATTTGGGCGCTGATGGAAACGTCGCCTTGCGGCTCCAGATCGGATGTCACGATTTGGCTTAAACCTTTGGTCGTGGCGTATGCCTGGTCGCAGGTAGCAAGCGCGAGAAAGGTCAGCGCAAGTGGAAGAATTTTGGGCACGTCGTCCTGTATATCTGGCGCGGTCGAAAACCCAAAGCGGAGTTCATACGCGCGGCGGGCGCGTTGAATCGACGGGACAATTCAGGGCTAGGTCCGATGTAAGCAGTTTATTACCAACCACTTACTATATGACTTGAAGAATTACCAGGTACCACTCTTGCTAGTAATTCTAGCAAGTATGACATTGCATTCGCTACCCAAGGAACAGCGAGAGGCGGTAAGACAATTGGTTTACCTCGTTCTCACCCGCGATATGTCCACCTTTACGGCCGATCGCTTTAAACACTGGATCAAGGAGACGGATACCAAGTTCCGCAAGGTCAGCCTGATGCTGAAATTCGAGATCAAGGATCGGTTCGTCTATTTTCGCATCAAAGAGGTTCGTAATGGCCGCATCATTTACCAGTTCGAAACCTCAACGCGAGTGCCCTTCGATGAACGCGACGTGGTGTTGAGTTACGAGCAATTAAATCCCGTCGGTCGGTAAGAGGACAGCAGCCATTAGCCAGGGTGATTGATCGCAATCGTTGGGGCGGTTCGTTGAACCCCTGCCTGAAGGCACTTGGTTGCCTCCCCTAAAAGGCGAATGTCACACCGGTTCGGACCATTCCGAAGTTGTTCTGCGGTCCCCCGAGAACGTTCCAGCTGAAATCGTTCATCCAGCCAATGTGAGGGGTGACGCGGACTTCGAGCCCGCCTCCAAACTGGCCGACCGCTTCAGTGGTCGTGCCATGATGAACGGTATGATAAAGCGGCTCATCGGCAGCACCGAACCCGTCGAAAACAATTTCATCGCGTTCCCCGCCACCCCAGATCACCCCGCCGCCCGCCCACACGTACGGCGCAAAGCGAGAGCACGGAATCGGATAGCGAAGGGTAAAGGTTCCCAACACCCGGCCGACTGCTCGATCCTCGCTGCGTCTTTCCTTAATGAAGGTGGTGCCGTCAGATTCGAGATCAAAGCCGGCACCCCGATGTGCATTGAGGACAAATCCTTCAACACCGATTCCGAAGTAACGACGGAAAAAGTACTTGAGGTCAACGCCGCCGCCCCAGGCGTGGTCGCCACCGAGATATCGATCAAAGGTTCCGTAGATGGTGTGGCCTTCCGTGGTGCTTTGGACGATGTCGGCCAAGCTCGTATTAGGCGCGTACTCTGTGCCGGTGACGGCGTGCATGCCCCACAGGCTGACGTTCCATTCGTTGTCGGCGTACCACTGCGGACAGGGCGGCGCGACTTGTTTCATTTCTTTGCCTGTATAGGTCGGTCCGGCATAAGCCAATCCCAAACAGGCCGAAAAGATCACCAAGGTTAAGGTCAGTTGTTTCATAGTTTTAAGTCTGTAATCGATTTTTTTTCAAATAGGAAAGTCGTCTAACGATTTCGCGTCGAAACCGGGGCTTCTGCGCCTTGCTCTTCCCCAGGGCCAAGCAGAAACGAGAAAATAGCGAAGACCTGCACGGCCGGTGCATCAGCAGTGCACCCAAACAATGTTGAAACATCAAAGCGGGTGTTTTTCGACGTGCGGTAAGACGCAGTTGGCCCAATGACAAAACTATGTATCGGACTGCCTCGCGTGTCCTTGACGGTGAAATTCTTGTATTCCATTTCGACGCCTACTTTCAGTTGCTCGTGCGGCAACAGGATTGGCATAGTCGCACTCTGTGCGAATCCCCATTCGCGGCCGCGGTCGCCAGTGTTTTCCTTTTCGAAGAACAAGTTCGCCGCCCACTCAATGCGTTCACTGAAATCCTCCGCCAGTAGGAGACGAAATTCATATGCATCCGGGACTTTGGGGGGGCCGCTCTCTTCCTCCTCTTCCCCTGGAGGCGGTGGCGGACCTTCTTCGTGACGAACGGTGCCGACACCAAATTTGTATTCCGCAAACAGGGTAGGATTCAGCGGAATTTTATTCCAATCCGCGAGGGCGTAACGGCCTTCGAGGCTCACCGTTTGAAACCCGCCGCCACCATTGAACCGTTCCAGTTGTGCTTCCGCGGCGACGCCAAACCGATAGGGCAAACCCATCTCCACTTCCTGGGTGAAAGTGTGGTCGGGAAAGCCGTGACGGAACGCATTACCTTCATAGATTTCTCCAAAATAAAACGTCCATGGCGGGAGGACATAAGCAGTGGTGAGGGGCGCGAGGCGTGAACGTGACAAGCCACCGGGAGCACCATAAGCGCTGCTGACATCGTCGCCGGTAACGACAACACGTTCTTCGGTCTGCGCACTGGCTGAAGCACTAAGATAGCTCAAGAGGGCGAGCGATAAAGCTGGGAAAAACAACCGCTTACCGAGGGAGAGATGGATTTGCATGTCGCCCCTTAAGGAAAGAGCAGGGACCTGGCAAGGAAAAAATTACAGATTTGTAATGAATTTTTTGTAATGTTGGACGGTTCGTCTCAATTTGCCGTCCTGGCGATGAGGAGAAACTCGACACTTGGCCCAAGCGCGTCCATTTATATAGGTCGATGCGACTAAAGGAGAAGCACGAAGAGGGCGTGACCATATTTGCGCTGTCTGGCGCGATTGATTTGCACTATGTGCCGACTTTGCGCTCGCTCTTTCACGCGAAACTGAATGAACGTTGCCCGGCGTTGATCGTGGACCTGAGTACGGTGGATTTCATTGATTCAACCGGATTGGCCACGTTGATCGAATATCATCGCGATGCGGGTGCGCACGGCGGAATTTTTAGTCTGGCCGGGATTAATTCGAATCTGAAAGCCATCTTTGATGTGGTTCAGTTTGAAAAGGTGCTGGCGATTTTCCCAAGCGTGGTGGAAGCGAAAGCGGCGATCAAACGCGGGCAGGTGCGGCCATACCCGGCGGATGAACCGGCAGCGAGCTAGGGGAGCGCCCTATCGCTTCGGTAAATATCCCGCTTCTAATTTGAGTGGCTAAGAATGATCAGTTCTCGAGGCCATTACCCCGACAAATCTCTCCAGTTCCTGAAAATCGATCGGCTTGGTCAGGTGATGATCGAAACCGGCGTCCATACTGCGCCGAACATCCTCCTCCATGCCAAAACCACTCAACGCGATGCCCACCAGCGATTGCCGCGCTTTGGCGGCGCGCATGACGTCACAACCATTGCCGTCGGGCAGTCCGATGTCGCTAATCAGTACGTCAAAACGCTCGTCCTCAAGAAGTTTAATCGCGGCCTGGACACATTCCGCAGTCAGGACTTTGTGGCCCTGCTTCCGCAGAAGCGAAGCGAGAACGCGCAAGGTCTGGGGATGGTCGTCTACCACGAGCAACTGCAAGCTCCGGGACGGCCTCTGATCTGTGATGGAAGGCGAGATTGTTGCGACTTTCGGACTGTCGACGGTGGCGAGACTAAGTTTGAAGGAGGCTCCCCGATTCAGACCCTCGCTGTGAACGCTGATCGTCCCCCCTTGCAGTTCGAGCAGCCGCTTTGAAATTGTTAATCCCAGCCCGAGCCCACCAAATTTCCGGCTGAAGGCGCGTTCGCCCTGTTCGAACGCGTGGAAAATTCGATCCCGTTGCTCTGGTTCAATACCCACGCCTGTGTCGGTAATCTTAAAAACAAGACGTCCATTTTCGTTGGCAGTGCGCATGGTGATGCGGCCGCTCTTCTTACTGAACTTCACCGCATTGTTGAGCAGGTTCCAAAAAACCTGCTGAAGTCGGATGGCATCGGCCCAGACGTGATGCCGATCAGCACCAAAGTTCACCACCAAATCCAACTGTTTCTCGAGGATTGTATCGCGCGCGATTTCAAGACTGTTCCGCAGAAGGTTGTGGACATCGACCACTTCGAGGTGGAGCTCGATTTTTCCGCGAGTAATGCGGGTCAGATCCAGCAAATCGTCAATCAGGCGGGCCTCCAATTGAACACTGGTGCGAATAGCGGTGACTTCTTCGCGGATTTGGGGCGACAGGTCTTCGTGTTCTGCCAAGTAGCTTGCTGCCGCCAGCGCCGGGGTCAGCGGCGTTCGTAGTTCGTGGCTGAGGACGGCAAGAAAATCGTCTTTGGCTTTATTGGCTTTTTCGGCTGCTACCTTTTCAATGTTGAGCTGGTGAACCTGTCGCTCCTGCTTCTGCCGTTCCTGTTCAGCGACAATGCGATCGCTGTCGATGTGAAAAAGCATTCTCGTTGTCCACCAGATCGCTGCGAAAAACAGAACCATGAATGTCGTGGCAGAATGAGCTGCGCCAAAGGTCGGATCATACAGGCCGGATTTCTCCACGCTCTCGCGGATGGCACCAATTAAAATCGGAAGAAGGATGGCAAGCGGAATAAGCCGCCGTGCCAGCATTCCAGCGGCCGTTTCGCTGACGATGATCGCGAGCGTTCCGCGGTCGGCCCGAGCGAGGAGAATTCCGGTGGCGAGGAAGAAAAAGCAGACTGAGGTCAGAAGGGAAGCCGGTGTGTAAGTGGCGGTGGTATAAAAGGCGATGAGATAGTGAGAATAGGCCACCAAGGAAAGAATCGCGATGACGGCGGTGGCAGCACAGGCGAGTTCGCCCGGACGAAATCCGCGGGCGGTCTTGTAATTGAGAGCCAGAAGTGAGACACCGATCAAAACAAAGCTCAGGGAAATTCTTGCGCCGTTGCCTTCGACTAAGGACCCATCGGACAGAGGCGGCAGGGTCAGCCATTTGGCGAGTGGATCGTGGCGAGAGAGCAGGAGAAAAATTCCTCCCAGGACGATGACCCCGGCGGCGAGGGCCTGCCCCAAAATCGTGCGCTTCTTGCTGGCTTCCGGAGCCTCTCGCAGAAACAAGGCAATGCTTGCCGCAATCAAACCGCTGGCGGTAATTGGATTCATCGCGATCATGCCCGGCGCGAAGTTCTTCAATGGATCGATCTGCAGAATCCACCCGGTGAGAACGGTCGTGGCGATTGCAGCCGTGAGACGGCTAGCCGCTAACGGCGCGATCTGAGTGATCGGTGCTTTCAAACGAATCTGGGCAGGTTCGAAGACAAACGCAGCCAATTTCGTGCTAAAGCATGGTCCACCTTGAAAAAGTGATCCTTTTATTTGAATCCAAAAGCCGTTTACTTTCAGCGGGTAGCGAAACCTCGAAACGGTGCTATTATACGTTACCGGAAGCGAAAACTGTCCAACTAACGTGATTCGACCATCCATCAAAACGGAAATTTTCGTTTGCGATGAGTGCGGGCAAAGGAAGCGGCTCAAGACCTCTTCGCGCCACTGGTGCGACTCATGCAACCATGGTCCGCCCGTGGAAATGCGCCCGGCGCGAGACAAGCGCGTAGTGCGTCCACAAAAAGCAGCTCCGATCCACTAGGGGTTTTTGCGAACTTGGCAGGGACCTTAACGTCCCGACACTGCCAGTCCAGCTCGGCGCCTCGGCGCGTCTAAGGCTGCTTTCACATTTAGCGGATTCTCCTTCGCTTAATCTTGTCGGGCGGGGCTGACGTTCCCATTGCGCCGCGCCGCTCTCCAAGTGTTCCATCTCTTCGATTCCCCATTTTCCGCGGACATAGCACAGTACCTGCTCGACAAATGACCATCCTGTCCTGCTGTGAATCGATTGTCGGAAATTGGCCGATTTATCCTAGATCGTACGGAATGGATCGGCGATCGGTGGAATAAGCTAAATGGCAGCCACCCTGAGCTGCCTCTTTCCGCGAACACGTCCCGGCAACAATTCGCTGATTATCTCCCAGCTCTTTGCCAGAAGCTGACCAGGCGCTTCGAAAAACAAGGAAAAACGCGCCGTGCAGACAGGAAGCGTCAGAACGACGCGCTGCCGCAGCATCGCTGGCAACCTGGATACAATATCGAGGAGATCGTCCGCGAACTGGGCCACATTCGGCAGGTAATCTCGGTTGATTGCCTCGACGCGTTCGCTCGCGCCGGTACTGAACTCGACCATTCAGCGCGAGCCGCCGCGGAGGCTGTCATCCACGAGTTCTTTGACGAGCTGGTTGTCGAAACGGTGCAACAATTCACGAGCGAAAAGGAGAAGGACCTCGCTGTCAGCGAACAAAATTGCCAGTCCATCCTCGATTCGGCGCTCGATTGCATCATCGTCATTGGCGATGACGGTCGTGTCCGGGAATGGAACATTGCAGCCGAACGTCTTTTCGGTTACCCGCGTGAGCGCGCGGTAGGGAGAGAATTAGTTGACTTGATCATCCCTCCAGCGTTGCGAGCCAGACATCTTGCCGGGCTGGCGCAATTTCGAGCGACCGGCGAAGGTCCGGTCTTGGGCAGACGCATCGAAGTGCCTGCATTGCGTGCGGACGGTTCCAGGCTGGATGTCGAGCTAGCCATTACGCCCTACCGGGTGAACGACAAGGCGGTCTTCACGGCCTACATCCGAGATATTACCGAACGAATGCGAAACGACGCGCGCCGTTCCGCGCAATATGCCATCGCTACTTTGATTTCAGGGCAAGCGCCGCTGATTGAAATCGGACCAAAAATTCTGAGCACGATCGCGCGAAGTGGTCGCTGGCTTTTTGCCGCGCTCTGGGTTTTGAACAAGAACGGAAAGCTTTTTTGCCATTCCACCTGGGGATCGGCCGAGCGCGATATCGATGAGTTCGAATCAGAAACGAGGCGTCGCGTCTTCTCCAGCGGTGAAGGTCTGCCCGGACGTGTGCTGGTCTCACGCGCACCGGCCTGGCTACCGAACCTGGAAGGGGAAACAAATTTTCCCCGCGCCATCTTCGCGCGGATGAGCGGATTACATGCTGCTTTTGTTTTCCCGTTGCTGGGTTCGACAGGAATCAATGGCGTAATCGAGCTTTACAGTGATGAGCTGGCACCGCCGGACGATGATCTCCTGCGTCTTGCCGGCGCTTTGGGAATTCAGGTTGGCCTCTATTTGGAGCGCGAACAAACGGAAGAGGAGCTGCGAAGGCAGAAGGAAGCGGCCGTGACGGCGAGCCAGGCGAAGGATCGCTTCCTGGCGGCTCTTAGTCACGAATTGCGAACGCCTCTGAACCCGGTGTTGATGTGGGCGTGCTCGGCCTCGGAAGACACGAACATCGATCCCGAAATGAAACAGGGTTTGAAAATGATTTGCCGCAACATCGAAATGGAAGCGCGCCTGATCGACGACCTGCTTGATCTCACCCGCATCGCTCGCGGCAAACTTCAGATCAACGTCGAGCTATGTCGCGCCGACGCGCTCTTCAATCACGCTCTCGAAATCGTTCGCAACCAACTAATCGCAAAGAACTTGAAACTCTCGGTTGATCTAAAGGCCAGCAATCATCAGATCATGGCCGATGCGATACGCATCGAGCAAGTCTTTTGGAACCTGTTAAACAACGCCTACAAATTCACGCCGGAAAACGGTGAAGTGACGGTGCGTTCCTACGATTTGGAGCCAAACCGCCTTGCCTTCGAAATCAGTGACAGCGGCCGCGGCATTGATGAGGAATTAATGCCGAAATTGTTTACCGCTTTTGAGCAGGGGAACCGCCACGGCGAAGGGCTCGGTCTGGGACTGGCCATTTGCAAAGCCGTTCTCGAAATGCACCAGGGAAAAATTAAGGCTGTCAATAGACCGAACGGGCAGGGCGCAGTTTTCACTGTGGAATTAAAGACGGCGCCGGCTCTGGGCGTCATTGTTCCGATGGAGCGGAAGCCTCCGGCAATTTCGTCGCGCAAACTAAATATTCTGATCGTGGAAGACCACGAGAATACGGCCATGGTGATGAGCAAACTATTGAAACGTAACGGGCATGAGGTCGTTACCGCGTCGACGGTGCGTCAGGCACTGCATCTATTGCGCACAACTCCGCTTGATCTTCTCGTTAGTGATATTGGTCTGCCGGATGGCAACGGCTTCGAGGTCATGACGGAGCTGTCAAAGATCAGTGACGCCAAGGGGATCGCGATCAGCGGTTATGGGATGGAGGAAGATGTGGAACGTAGCAGTCGTGCCGGCTTTTCGGCTCATTTAACCAAGCCGATTGATGTGCAGAAATTGCAGGAAACGATTCTGCAGGTGACCGCGGCGGCGTAGGCGTGGAGTATTCGAGTAAGGGAGTGTTGGAGTAATGAGAAGGATCGGTGTGGGCTAGCTCATTCCTCCATTACTCCAGCGGCTGTTAGAGTCGCCTGGCAATCACTCCAATACTCCGGTCCCAGTAGCCGGTTATCGACGTGAATCAGCTGCCAGCTCCGTCCCGATGAGTGCTTCGGGATTCACCATGTTTTCAGCAAGTTGATTCAGCGACTCATTCGTCTCGGACTCTTCATCGAGTGTGGTTTGCAGCAGCTCGGCCGCTTTCTCCTGGCCCAGTAGTCGGGCAAACGTGCGAGCGCTGCCATAGGCCGCCATCTCGTAGTGCTCTACTTTCTGGGCCGCCACGATAATGCCGGCATCGAGCACCGAGTCTTCACCCTCTTCCTTTAAGATTTCCGATCCTTCCTCGATCAGACCTTTCATCCCATGGCAAGTCTTACCCTTCGGAGACTCATCAAGCTCTGCAAATATCTGCTCCAGCCGTTCGACATGCGATTCGGTCTGCCTCAGATGCTTCTCGAAGCCGCTCTTAAGATCTGGCGAAGACGCGCCCTTTGCCATTTTCGGCAATGCTTTGAGCAGTTGATTCTCCGCGTTATAAATGTCGCGAAGTTCGTCGACGTAAAGTTTTTCTAATGTGTCCAGTTTCATATCCCTTTCTTTTCCTTAGTTGAATGTTTTTGAATTTCGATGGCGCGCGACCGAGGCCACGTTGCCTTGAAGAAAACGCAGCCGGAAATAAACATGCGCCTGTTTTAATTTTAAGATTTTCACTTCTCATTTGATCCCACTTCTTTGCCGAAATGGAATCTGATGACCGCAGACCCGAAAAATGTTTTCACCTGCATAGCTTATCCTCAGCGCGAAGGGGCTTTACGCGAGAGGACTGTGCGGGCGTGACCGTTGTGATGCATCCCCTCCAGGGAACTAGCTTTCTCCTTCGTTTTGCCAATTGAGGGTCCGACCCAATCGCTCGGTGTCGACGGGCAACCCGCGCTCGGACATTGCAACTGCAATTTGCCCCGCGTTCCTTGAACTTTGACCACTACAATTTGTCGGCCGGTTATACGCCGGCCGCAGCATTGGCAAAACTGTACATCATCGAGCGAATACCAGAAATGGAATTCATCGAGATAGTGCAGCGCGTCGAGTTTATCTTCCAAGTTGAGTTGAAGAGGAGTGTGAGCGCTCATGCTTGCTACTCATAATGCCGCGGGGATCGCTCACAATCGGTCGGTCGACTGCTGTGCGCATAGGAGGAATTCTGACCACGGCCACAAAACGGAAGAAGCGCGTTCCAAGTCTGGCTTTGTTGTGTTGTCGACTCCCTGTGAGGGCGGCGGCTGCGAATTCCTGCGCTAGACCCCGGATGTAATTTCGCGTCGCAGGTCGAGTCGAGTGAAAGATTGGGGCGTGGTTGTGTTTTTAAAACGGATTTGCGGTATTACGGTAGAGAGGCACACTCGTTGCGCGTCCAAGCAGGACCCTGCGCAGCAAAAGAGTCCGACCAGAAATCGGCGCGCAGGCGTTCTCTCTATAAACGTCAGCTCTAGCGTTGCGTCTGAAGCGTCTTGGGACGACGGTGAAGTTAGAAGTTTCGATGGCTGTCCAACCCGATTTCGTGCATGATCCCGCCGCGAGCGATGACTCGAGCGCAAACGCCCGCGACGGCGCGCGGAAGCGCCGCGATCCGAATGAGCCGGCCGCAGTAATCGGCCTTGGCGCGTCGGCGGGCGGGATTGCGCCGCTGCAGGAGTTTTTCCAGGGCATCAAACCGGATACGGGGCTCGCGTTCGTGGTGGTAATGCATCTGTCGCCGGAGTTCGACAGCCAGCTGGCCAGCATTATCCAGCAGAAAACATCGATGCCGGTCACACAGGTGACCGAAGCGGTGAAGGTGCGGCCGAACCACGTCTACGTGATTCCGCCGAATCATCAGATGACCTTTGAGGAGAGCACGCTGCATCTCATCCCGCCGCAGCAGGGGCTTGGCCGACGAGTGGCAATTGATCTGCTCTTCCGCACGCTGGCGCATGCCTACGGGCAGCGCGCAGTCTGCATAATTATGTCGGGGAGCGACTCAGATGGCGTGATTGGGCTGAAGCACATCCGCGCACAAGGTGGGCTCACCATCGCGCAGGAGCCGACCGAAGCCGAGTTCGACAGCATGCCGGTGACGGCGATCAGCACGGGGATGGTCGATTGGGTGCTGCGCGTCGCGGCAATGCCAAAAAAGCTGGTCGAATTCCTCAGCAACGAGGACCGCATGAAATTGCCGCCGGAAATTCAGGAGGCGGAAAAGTCGGATGTGAAGGTGCAGCATGCGCCGGGCGGCGAGACGATTTCGGACGAAACCCGTTCGAGGGAGGATGAAGCCGCGATCGGGAAAGTGCTCGCCCATGTACGCGCGCGGACCGGGCACGACTTCAGTCATTACAAACGCGCGACGGTTCTGCGGCGAATCGCGCGACGGCTTCAGGTCAATTCACTGCAGAGCATCCCGCAGTACCTCGAGTTCCTCCGCAAGCATCCGGAGGAAGCGCGTGCTCTGCTTCAGGACCTCCTCATTGGCGTGACGCATTTCTTCCGCGACCGCGATGCCTTCGCATCGCTCGAGTCGCATATTCCACAAATCTTCGCGACGAAGAAAAAGGAGGACGAGATTCGGGTCTGGGTGGTGGGCTGCGCGAGCGGCGAGGAAGCCTACTCGATCGCGATGTTGCTTTGCGAACACGCCTTGCGGCTGGAGAATCCGCCGAAGGTCCAAGTGTTCGCGACGGATATCGACGAGGACTCGATCTCGGATGCCCGCGAGGGCCTGTACTTCTCGATGATCGAGGCGGACGTCTCGCCGGAACGGCTGCGCGAGTTTTTCCTGCGCGACGAGGGCCGCTACCGGGTGAAAAAAGAAATCCGTGAGAGAGTCCTTTTCGCAACGCATAATGTGCTGGGCGATGCGCCGTTCGCGCGCTGTGACCTGATCTCCTGCCGGAACCTGCTGATTTACCTCACGCCAGAGGCGCAGAAGCAGGTGCTCGACATTTTCCATTTTGCGCTGCGACCGGGTGGGCTGCTCTTTCTTGGTGGGGCCGAGAATCACGGCCCGGCGCGGTCGCTGTTCTCGGCGGTGGATGCAAAGGAACGAATTTTCATCCGGCGCTCCACGCCGCGGCCGGGTTGGAAGGTGCCGGTCTTGCCGATGCGGACACCAGACCAGCGCGCGCGTCCGGTCGGATGGCGTTCGCGTCCGATTGCGGCATTAACGCAAGACGTGGCGGGAGAGGCGGGCGCGGCAGGCACGGTTGCGGTGCAGGCGGGGGCGACGCGGCGCGGGCAACTGTTCGGCGAGCTGCATCTGCGTTTGCTTGAGGAATATGGGCCGCCCTCCGTCGTCGTGAACGAGTCCCACCAGATCGTGCATCTTTCCGCAAGTGCTGGGCGTTACCTGCAATTCGTCGCGGGAGAGCCGACGGCGAACATCACCAAAGTCATCATTCCGGCGCTGCAGATCGAGCTGCGCACGGCGTTATTCAAGGCTGCGCAGACCGCGCGGACGGTGACGAGCGCGCCGGCAACGGTCGAGTTCAACGCAGGGCCGGAGTTGATCGCGCTCGAAGTGCGGCCGATGAAAGCGGCAGACGAGGCAACGGGTTATTTCCTGGTGCTCTTCGAGAGACAACTCGGTGCGCGGGCAGCGGATACCGAAGCCAAAACGGCTTCGCATGCCGCAGTCGGCGTCGCCGCGGATGACGAGATCCATTTTCTGAAGGAGCAGCTCGCCGCCACCGTGGAGCAATACGAAGCGGCCAACGAAGAGCTGAAAGCTTCGAACGAAGAGCTCCAGGCGATGAATGAGGAGCTGCGTTCCGCGACCGAACAACTCGAGACGAGCAAGGAGGAATTGCAGTCGGTCAACGAAGAGCGGATTACGGTCAACCACGAGCTGAAGGCGAACGTCGAGGAGTTGAGCCGCACCAACGCGGATCTCAACAACCTGATGGCCGCGACGGATGTTGGCACCATTTTCCTCGACCGCCAACTGCGCATCCACCGCTTCACGCCCAGCGCGCAGAAGATTTTCAACCTCATCCCGTCGGACATTGGACGTCCTCTCGCGGACATCACAAGCGCGTTGAAATACGAAGGGTTTATGCACGACGTGGAGACCGTTCTGCGCGATTTGCACACGATCGAACGCGAGGTGTGCGTCGATGAAGGCGACCACTGGTACATGACCCGGCTGGCGCCCTATCGCACGAGCGAAGACCGGATCGCGGGGGTCGTGGCGACATTCGTTGACGTCACCGGAAGAAAACGCGCGGAGGATAAACTGCGTACAGGCGAGCAGCGTTATCGCAGGTTATTCAACCGTGTACCGGTGGCCGTTTACTCGACAAATGCTGAAGGGGTAATTCAGGATTTTAACCAGCGGGCGGTAGAAGTATGGGGCCGCACCCCGGAGAAGAATGTTGAAAAATTCTGTGGCTCCCGCAGGCGCTTCTATTCCGACGGTAAGCCGATGCCGTACGACGAATACCCAATTGCCAGAGTGTTGCGCGGCGAAGAGGTGCCGGCGGAGGATTGCGAGTTGATCCTCGAATTGAAAAATGGCACGCGAAAAAATGTCTTCGTTAGTCCGATCGTGCTGAAGAACGACCAGGGCGAGATTACGGGCGCGATCGATTGCCTGCACGATATCACTGCGCGGAAGCGAAGCGAAGAAGCCTTGCGCGAAAGCGAGGAATCAATGCGCCGCCTGACGGATGCAATCCCGCAGATCGTCTGGACGAACAGCGCTGATGGGACAGTGAATTACTTTAATCGCCGGTGGTATGAATACACGGGGCTGAGTTACGAAGACTCCGTCAGCTCCGGTTGGGAGGCTGTCCATCCCGACGATGTTCCGGTGGCAAAGGAACGTTGGGCGCGCGCGCTCGAGGCTAGGGAAATGTTCGATTGCGAATACCGGCTGCGAGATGCGACCGGGGACTACCGGTGGTTCATCGCCCGCAACGTGCCATTGCGGCGCAATGGCGAAATACTTGGCTGGTTCGGTTCCGCCACCGACATACACGATCTCAAGGAAGCGGAACAGGCGTTGCGCGAGAGCGAAGAGCGCTACCGATTAATGGTCGACGGAGCACGTGACTACGCCATTTTCCTGCTTAGCCCTTCAAACGACATTGTGTATTGGAGCGCCGGCGCGGAACGCGTCTTTGGCTGGAGCGCAGAAGAAGCGGTCGGTCAATCGGGTGAGCTGGTGTTCACCCCGGAAGATCGCGCTGTCGAGCAGGAGGAGAAGGAAATTGAAACCGCGCTGCGGGAAGGTTGCGCAAGCGATCGGCGTTGGCATCTGCGGAAGGATGGCTCGCGAATTTGGGTGGATGGTGTGATGCGCCGGCTCGATGATGAGAAGACGGGCGTCCTCCGCGGGTTTGCCAAAATTGCACGCGACGCGACCGAACAGCGCGAGGCGGAGCAACGGTTGCAGCAAGCGCACGAACAGCTGGAGCAGCGCGTGAAAGACCGCACCGCTCAGCTGCTCGCCATCAATGCCGAGTTACACAAGGAAATGAAACAGCGGCAGTCGCTCGAGCGGCAAATTTTGGACGTGACGGAACGGGAGCGTGCCCGCGTCGGTCAGGATTTGCACGACGGATTGTGCCAGGAACTGACCGCCACCGCATTTCTGCTCAAGTCGCGCGCGAAAGAACTCGCGCGCAAGGTGCCGGAGTGCGCGACCGCGCTGGAAGAGGCGGCCGCAACCGTCAATCAGAATGCCGGGCGCGCCCGCGATCTCGCCCGAGGATTTCATCCTTCCGAGCTCGGCGCGGGAGGGTTGTTGGTGGCGTTGCGCGAATTAGCGACGCGGGCGAACGAACAGGTCCCGTGCCGTTGCGAATGCCCACGGTCGTGGGGAATAAACGATGAAACCATCGCCCTGAATATTTACCGGATAGCGCAGGAAGCGGTGACCAATGCGCTCAAACATGCGCGCGCGAGCGAAATCATAATTAGACTGCGCAAGGATGATCACCACCTCGTCCTGTCCGTCAGGGATGACGGTACTGGAATTCGATCGCCAGCGCGCAGCAAAAAGGGAATGGGAATTCACATGATGAAATACCGCGCCGATGTGTGCGATGGAAAACTTGAGATTGAATCTGAGCGCGGCCGCGGCACGACCGTGACCTGCCTAATAACGTTAAAATCGTGAAAGGAAAGGCAGGAAAGAAACATCGGGTGCTGGTTGTCGACGATCATCCCTTGTTTCGCAAGGGCGTGGTGCAGTTGCTTAATGATGAACCTGATATCGAAGTGCGGGCCCAGGCCGGCACGAGCACGGAAGCGCTTAGTGCGGTTCGCCGGAATAATGTGGATCTGGCTGTGATCGATATCAGCTTGGAAGGCGGGCCGGACGGTATCGAGCTAACGAAATCTATTCGGGCCGAGCGACCGCGGCTGCCGGTGCTGATTTTGTCAATGCACGATGAAACGCTGTACGCCGAGCGGGCTTTGCGCGCCGGTGCGCGCGGATATGTAATGAAACGGGAGGCGCTCGATCAATTCATTACCGCGGTGCGAACAGTGCTTCGTGGTGAGATCTTCATTAGCCCGAGCATGTCAAACCGGATGGTCTACGATCACATTCACGGCGGCGATTATTCGCGTTCGCCAGTTGATCGATTGAGCGATCGGGAACTGGAAGTCCTGCAACTGATCGGAAAAGGACATGATGTGCGCGACATCGCCAACGGGTTGCATTTGAGTACGAAAACGGTGGAAGCGCACCGCGCACACATCAAAGAGAAGTTGAATCTGGCGAATGCGCGGGAAGTCGTGCGCTTTGCCACGAACTGGTTGATGCTGCAGCAATCGGGGTAAGAAGCAAGGAGGTTAGGCTTCCAGCCACTCGCAAGTCCGGCTCGGACCTCGGCCGGCGATCTTCTAGGTCGCCCGTTTCGAAAAGAGGCTGTTGTTGCGAAGGGACGCACTTCCGCGCGTCAAGGACACGCAGAAGCGTGTCCCTCCGGGAAGTAACAACGCTCGGAGCCGGCCGCGCCCAGTCAAAACCAAGATGGCATTCACGGTTGTCATCCTGAGCGTAAGCGAAGGATCTCACCCATCGTCCTTGATCACACAAGCTTGATCGATTAGTCGACACGGTGCTCGTGAGATCTATCGGTCCGAGCCGGACGGGCAGTTTTCGCGAGTCGGGATGACACGCTATGAGAGCGCGATTTGTTTCGGAACTGACTGGGCAGCTTGTTTTCCCGCGCATACGGCTTCGGTCCTGCTTATTTAGCTCGGACCGATGCGAAACTTGTCGCTGTCTTCCAAGGCGCTGTTGTTGATTGGTCTAACGTTTGTCGTCTACCTGCCCGCATTACACAACGGTTTCATCTGGGATGACGACGCCTGGTTGATGAAAAACCAGTCGCTGTATGGCTGGAGCGGACTACATGAGTTGTGGTTCAACCCACTCGCGCTCCAACAATATTATCCGATCACCGGCACCGTTTTTTGGATCGAGTATCAACTGTGGAGATTCGACCCATTCGGATATCACGTCGTCAACGTCTCGCTCCACGCGTTGAATACCGTTCTTTTCGCGCTAGTTCTGCGCAAGGTTCGCCTGCCCGCACCCTGGTTTGCGGCCACAATTTTCGCGGTTCATCCGGTGATGGTCGAATCGGTCGCCTGGATCACAGAGATCAAGAACACGCTGTCGACTGCGTTTTTCCTTGGGAGCGTTCTCTGCTATCTGCGATTTGAAAATCTGGAGGAATGCGACAGGCCCCGCGAATGGAAGTGGTTTGGATTTTCACTGATCTTGTTTTTGTGCGCATTGCTGAGCAAGAGTGTGACCTGCACGCTCCCGGTCGTTCTTGGCATTCTCATCTGGTGGAAGCGGCCGCGATTGCGATCCGCCGACTTCATCCCGCTTATCCCCTATTTCTTACTCGCCATTCCGCTTGCGCTGCTGACTGCGTGGTTGGAAGCGCATCACGTCGGAGCAACCGGCCCGGAATGGACCCTGAGTGCGACGCATCGAGTGATCGTGGCCGGACGCGTCGTCTGTTTCTATCTTGCAAAGCTTGTCTGGCCCGCGAACCTCGCCTTCATCTATCCGCGGTGGCGACTCGAAAACGGCTTTTTGTTCCCGACAACAGTGCTGGGAGGGCTGGCACTTCTATGGACTTTGCGCCGTCGAATCGGAAAAGGACCGTTTGTGGCTGTAGCCGCTTTCATCGTTATCCTCGGCCCGATTCTCGGATTCATGAACTGCTACGCCTTTCAATTCTCGTACGTCGCCGATCATTGGCAGTACTTGGCCAGCCTTTGCTTAATTAGCGTCGCAGCTGGGATTGGCGGCAGGTTCCGTCTTACGAATCCAGTCACGCGCCTTGCCGTTCTGGGTACTCCGATCTTCGTTCTCGGATTACTAACCTGGCGGCAATGTCCAATTTATCGAAACGTTGAGACGCTCTGGCGGGACACACTGGCAAAGAATCCTGATTGCTGGCTCGCTCATCACAATCTGGGTGTTGTCCTGCAGACGCAAGGTCATTTCTCCGAGGCAGAAACAAACTTCCGGTCCGCTCTGCAATTGCGGCCTCACTATTATGAGGCTGAAAATAATCTCGGCGAGTCCCTGCTGATGCAGGATCGCCTCAAGGAAGCGGAAGAGCATATTGATCGCTCTATCGCATTGAATCCCGGTTACGCCGCTTCGAGATGGAATAAGGCACTGCTTTACGCGCGTGAGCGAAAGAAGGAAGAGGCGTATGCCATTGTACAGGAGGGGTTGGCGCAATCTTCGGTTTACCTCGATGGCTTGAGCACGTTTGCGCGACTCCTTGCGACTGCGGACGACTCCGATGTTCGCGATCCACAAACCGCTGAATTACTGGCCCGGCGTGGTTGCGAATTGACTCGCTACTTCAATCCATACTTTCTTGATACACTCGCTGCCGCGTGCGCGGCACAAGGCCGCTACACGGAAGCGAATGACTGGGGAAGCCGGGCGCTCATCATTGCCTGCGGATCTGAGAACAACGAACTGGCACGTGAGATCACCAGCCGCCTTAAGGTCTATCGATCGCGTAAACTTTAAGGCCGGCAGAGCACTCAGAAATCTACGATCGGCCGTGACTTCGACCGCGCTGAACCACGCGGTCCGGAGGGCGCAACATACTCAAGTATTGCAAATCGAATGCGCGCAGAGCGCTCTCGACAGTGTTACCGAACCCCACGATGCCATGTTGTATATCGGGACCGAGAAGCGCGATAAAAGTATCGCCCTGCCGTAAGATCTTGGGCTTCCGCACTGCACTGGGACTGCCGGGATGATCGGCGAAATATTGTTCCACCAGAAGCGCGTCTTCATCGGCGCCGTTCAAGTGCGGATCCAAAGTGTGTAGTTTGCGTTTGTTCATTCAGCCGATAAACGCTCGCCGGATATTTGGCGGATGGAATCAAAATCCGGGTTCGCTGTTTGCGGACAGTGCTGAAGACTTTTTACGCAGGCAGATCAGGATTTTTCCTACGTCACGATCAGCACCTCCCCCGATTGCGCAGGACCCGTAGTGCGCGCCAGAATGCGGCTGGGCATGAAAGACAAACTTACGGACAAATTATCGATTCTGCGGATGAACGATCATTTCCGCGATTGGCATACGCTGGACGACGAACGCGTTTGTGCGCTCTGCGATCGAAAATTTACCGGGCATGAGGTTGTGATTTCAACAATGGGGGACGAAGTGGAGTTGTGTTGCCCCACTCCTAACTGTCAATCGGGGGTGCATCAGTGGCTTCATCCGAGCAATTCACTTCTCCCGGAGAAAAACGAAAAAGACTGGTGGCAGGCGCTCGGTTCGAACATTGGGGCCGATGACGTCGGTAGGGAGCCGTCTCCGCAACCCGTTTGAAATTTATGATTGCGCCAACAATAAACACAGAGGGTTTCAGTTCAGTGACAGACGAAGCGCTGATGGGGGCGATAACGGATCGCAACGAAAATGCGCTAGCAGCGTTGTATCAACGCCATGGCGAAACTCTGCGTTCCATCATCGAGAGCGTGATCCATGAGCAAGCCGAAGCGGAAGATGTTTTGCAGGAGACGCTACTCCAGATCTGGAAGCAGGCGCAAAACTACGCGCCGCGTGTTGGGAAGCCATTGGGCTGGCTAACTACAATCACCCGCCGGCGTGCAATTGATCGGTTGCGCCGGCGCCAAGCCTACATTCGAGTAAAGGATCGCTATCAGGAGCAGATAAATGAGCTGCCTAACGGCGCGAGCACGACCGTGGACGGCGACGAAGAAATGGAACGCGCAGATTTGCGTCGTTATTTGCGGGAGCAGATGTCGGCCTTGCCTGAATTTCAGCGCCAGGCGCTGGAGCTTTCGTTTTTTACCGGGATGAGCCATCGAGAGATCGCGGCCAGTACCAAAAACCCATTGGGAACGGTAAAGACGCGACTCGAGCTTGGACTGCAAAAATTACACGCCTGGCTAAAGCCAGTGCAACACAAGATCTGATATTTGAGAACAGATCGCGCGGTGGAGGAGGATGTGCCGGGGCCCTGGGCGGGCTGTGCGGGAAACGTTCGGGGTCCTGGCCTGCTTTCAGCTCATCCGCATTTCGAAGGCCGCTGAGGGCCCTGCCGCGTTAAGTTGGAGATTGGGTTGCGTTATCCCTCGACTCGGAGCCGGACTGGCATTTCGCTCGGGATGGCGCTAGATTAGGGGATGGAAAAACCTCAGATCACCGCTTATCTAAAGACGTATTGCGGCTGGAGCGCCGGTGTTCGCGCCGTGCTTAACAAATACAACCTGCCGTACACGGAAAAGGATATCATCGCCAACCCGGCGTTTCGCTGGGAAATGGAAACGAAAAGCGGGCAGCCACTTTCACCCTGTGTTGAGATTAACGGCAAAATGTTGCCGGATATTAGCGGTGAAGAAGTCGAGCAGTACCTGATCGAGAATGGCCTCGTGCGGCCAAGCGATGCCGTGACGGAGGTTCCGTTGAACGCCCCGTGCGCGACGGAGCAGCACGAGAGCAACGTGCAGGTGAATTTCTGATTTCAGGAAGCTACGGGGAGCGCTGCGGCAGGATCTGGGTAGCACACGCGTCTCGCGTGTTGGCGATGACGTCTCGTCATCGCGGACTTCTTCGTGCAGCAAAATCGAAGACAAGACTGTTTTGGCGAGACGCCAAAAGTCCGAGCCAGACTGGCGTTACACGCGAGACGCATGCGTTACTCAATCCGGCTGTGTCGTCGTCGCAATCTAACGACGAAAGCCGCTCAGGGTTGTACCGTTGTCATGCCGACCGCAAGCGAGGGACCGCACCCAAGCTAGGTTGATCACACAAGCTACCTTGTGTAATCGACAGCACGCATGTGAGATTCCTCTCCCTCTGCGCGGTTTGGGATGACACGTCATTTGTTGCCGCGCAATTCCGAACATTCGTTCCCGGAAAACAGAATTTTTATCTGCGAAATGTGGGTTTAGATTGTCAGAGGTGTTGCGATGAAGTTGTTTAGTCGGGCGAAATCAGGCGCGAACGGCAAAAAGAAATCAAGTCGGGTGTGGCGATGGGGCTGGAAAATTTCACTGCTTGCCCTCGTCGGCGGCAGTGGATTGGGCGTGCTGATCTTTTATTCCGCTTGGGCGCAAACCTTCGACATGAAAAAGGTCGGCGAAATGCCGGAGCGCAATACCGTCTTCGATGTCGATGGCAAGGTTTATAGCCGGTTGGCGGGAGCAAATCGGTTGATTGTTCCGTTGAATGAAGTTGCGCCTGCTTTCATCGACGCGTTGTTGGTGCGGGAAGACGCGCGGTTCTTTCAACATAACGGGATCGACTTCTATGGCGTCGGTCGGGCGCTGGTGCGCGATTTAATGAGCGGCTCTGCCAAGGAAGGCGCCAGTAGCCTGACCCAGCAGCTGGCCCGTAATTCCTTGCCGCTTGGTGGACGCACCGTCAGCCGGAAATTGTTGGAAGCGATGGTGGCGTTACGAATCGAGCACGATTTCACCAAGGAGCAGATTCTCGAGCTGTATGTGAACCGAATCTACTTTGGCGCCGGCTGTTACGGAGTGGAAACCGCTTCCCAGGCTTACTTTGGAAAGAGCGCTTCGAAATTAAATTTGCCCGAGGCGGCAGTACTGGCGGGATTGATCCGAAGTCCGAATCGCTTTTCGCCGTTGCGCAACCCGGAAGGCGCGGCGGCGCAGCGCGATTCCGTGCTCGATCGGATGGTGGACCTAAAAAAGATTTCATCGGCCCAGGCGCAACAGGCGAAATCGTCGCGCATCAATCCGCATCCGAAAAAGATGCCGATGATCCAGGAAAACTATGCCATGGACGCGGTGCAGCGGGATTTGAATGTGGTGCTGACCCCGGACCAAATCGATCAGGGTGGACTATACATTTACACTACGCTCGATCCGGCGGTGCAAAATGCCGCGACGCAGGCTTTGGAATCGACGCTAACGAGAATTGAACATCAATCGAACTTCCATCATCCGCTGAAGTCGAGTTATCATCCGCCGGAAGATGGCGAAGACAGTTCGATGCCTTATCTGGAAGGCGCGGTGGTGGTGATCGACAATGGCAGCGGCGGTATTCGCGCGCTGGTTGGCGGCCGCGACTATTCGCAAAGCAAATTCAATCGTGCGCTACCGCCGGCGAATCGTCAGGTCGGCTCAGCCTTCAAACCATTTGTTTATACGCTCGCTTTTACCAATGGTCTCCTGCCAGGCGCATCGATCAGCGATGGGCCGATTCAGCCCGGCGAAATAGAAGGCTCAGGAAATTGGGCGCCCGGTAATTCCGATGGGAGCTACGGCGGCATTCAACCCGCCTCTTACGGCCTGATTCATTCGCGCAACACCATGAGCGTTCGCGTCGGCCAGTTCGCCGGGCTCGATCAGGTCCAGAAGGTCGCGACGACCTTGAACCTGAACGAAAAAGTCCCGCACGGCCCCGCGATTTACATCGGCTCCTTTGAAACAAACCTGAAGGATCTGACGACGGCGTACACTGCCTTTCCAAATGCTGGAATCCGAAAACAAAGTTACGTGATCGAACGGATTGATGATCAGAACCATCAACCGATCTATCGCGCCGCCCATATCTCGGCGCCAACGCTTGACCCGAGCGCGGCCTGGATGACTTCGCAATTGATGGAGGAAGTGTTAACTCATGGGACGGCAGCGAGTGCACGTTCCCTGGGATTCAAACTTCCGGCCGCGGGCAAGACGGGGACGACTAACGATTATAAGGACGCGTGGTTCGTGGGGTATACGAGCAGCTTAACTTGCGGGGTTTGGGTGGGGTTTGACCAGCCCACTACGATCATCTCACGTGGCTACGGCGCGGCCCTGGCGTTGCCGGTCTGGGTGCAAGTGATGAATAAGTCAGCGGCACGTTACCCGGCCAAGGCCCCGGAGCCCACCATGCCGATGGCGCGAGTTACCGTGTGTGCGGCGTCTAATGCATTGGCTACGACTGGCTGCGAAATGGCTGGCAGCGCTTACGAGATTGTTTTGCCCGCCGACAAGGTTCCGACGCAGGCGTGTCCGGTGCATGGTGGCGAACCGACCGAGCTTGCTCAACGCTTCGAGAACATTCCCAAGGCAATTCCGAAGATCTTTCAATCGTTCCGGAAGTTGTTTGGCGGGAAATGACCGTTCGGCTCACCGGCGATGGGGGAAATTAGACATCAATTTGAGCTTCCAAACAACACAAACAGAATCACCTACGACATTCGTATGGAAATTATTATGAGATAATGTTATGCTTCGGCCGGTGCATCGCACGCCGCTTCCTTGCCTTTTTCTCCTTTTCTTGCTCGGTCTCGGCGGTTCCGTTATCGCAGCCCCAACGCCGACTCCCACTCCCACGCCTGGCCGCATTGATGCTTCTTTCGTCCCCGCGCCTGGTACAAACGACGCCGTCAATGTCGTCATCCCGCAGCCCGACGGGAAAGTAATTGTCGCTGGCCGGTTTACTCAGGCAAATAACGTCGGACGCAATCGGATCGCGCGCTTCAACTTCGACGGCTCGCTCGATACCAGCTTTGATCCAGGTACCGGTGCCGATGCGGAAATTACCGCCGCCGTTCTTCAACCGGACGGTCGCATCGTCGTCGCCGGTGGCTTCACCAGTTTCAACGGCATTACGCACAATCGCGTTTGCCGATTGAATGCCAATGGCAGTGTCGATCAAAGCTTTGGACTCGGTGCCGGTATCAATAATTCCGTGCTCGCACTCGCTCTGCAAAGCGACGGCCGCATCCTCGTAGGGGGACAATTTTCTCAGGTTGACCTTACCCTGCGTTTCAATCTCGCGCGGCTGAATACGAACGGCAGTGTCGATTTGACCTTCAACCCCGGCAACGGACCGCTAGGGGACGTTAACGCAATCGTCATCCAACCGAATGGCGCGATTATTATTGGCGGCAATTTTACCAGCTATGATGGGTTCAACCGCGGGGGAATTGCACGGGTATTGGCAAATGGGACGCTCGATTTCTCGTTTGATTCCGGAGTCGGCACCGGCGGAAGTGTTTTTGCCCTCGCCTTGCAACATAACGGGCAGATTATTCTCGGCGGGCGCTTTATTCAGTACGCCGGTATCAATCGAACCTCTATCGCCCGCGTCCTTAGCGATGGGTCGCTCGATCCCGGATTTAATCCCGTCCCGGACGGTTGGGTCCAATCGCTTGCCGTTGAACCGGACAATCGCATTCTGGTTGGCGGCTTCTTCACTACGATCAATGGAGTCGGCCGCAGTCGCATCGCCCGTTTGAACACGACCGGGTCTGTTGATACGACATTCGATCCGGGGTTCGGATGCCTGGGATCGCTTACGAACGATGCCACTCAAGTGCGCAGCATCGCGCTGCAACTGTTCGGCCGCGTTTTAGCTGGAGGCGTCTTTACCAGCTACGACAATTCACTTCGTAACAATATCGTCCGCTTATTCGATGGTTCGGCATCATTTCAAAACCTCTCTTCCCGTGCGCACGTATTTACTGGCGAACAAATCCTGATCATTGGGTTCATTATTGAAGGTAGTGAGAACAAGATGGTCTTGATCCGAGGTCTGGGCCCATCGCTGGCTGCGTCTGCAGTTCCCAGTCCGCTGGCTAATCCGACGCTTTCCTTGTACGACCACGCCCGGGCCCTGGTTGCGACTAACGATAATTGGAAAGATACGCAGCAACCCCAAATCCAGGCGACAGGACTGGCCCCATCCAATGATTTCGAATCGGCAATTCTGGCCACTCTTTCACCCGGCGCTTATACCGCTTTTCTCCAGGGTAAAGGCGCGACCACCGGGATCGGACTGGCAGAAATCTATGATGTGGATCCGAGTGTGAATGCGCAAGCGACCAACCTGAGCGGCCGTGGATTTGTCGGATTCGGTGACGACGTGTTGATCGGAGGAATCATCGTCGGCGGCCCCACGGGAAGCATGCAACGCGTTCTCATCCGCGCACTCGGCCCTTCGCTCGGCAGCGCCGGAGTCGCGAGCCCGCTGGCGAATCCAACGCTTTCGTTGCGCGACGCCAACGGAAATGTCATCGCCAACAACGATAACTGGCAAGATTCACAACCGGCAGATGTTGCGGCGACCGGCCTGGCCCCACCGAACACGAAGGAGTCGGCCATCCTCATGCTCTTGGCTCCGGGAAAGTATACCGCCATCGTCACAGGGAAGAACGGAAATACCGGCGTTGGGTTGATCGAATTTTACAGTTTGCGGTAAACGGTAAGTCGGCGACTCACGGACGTCTAATTCGGGTATACACATCGTAGTTGTCGCTCGCCGGCTTTTGTCACCAAGGAAACGCAAAGCCGGCAGGCTTGCATCGAAAAGAGTGTTAGGGATCGCGGAGACGCGTCGCGATTGACGATGCGCTTAGTGCAATGGCGTCGCGGATGCTATCTCGGGGTCTTGGATGGTCTCCAGCCGTGCGGCTTTGAACTTGCGCTGCTTTCGGCCGTGTTTTAATTGACCCGGGTTCAATCTCGGCGACGGCGATGGAGTCGCACTCGCGTCCGGTGTAGGCGACGCTGTCGGACTCACGTCCGGCGTTGGCGACGGAGTGGGACTCGCGTCCGGTGTGGGCGACGGAGTCGGCGTTGGTGTCGGCGTCGCCGAAGGCGCCGGTGTCATGATCGGCGTAGCGGTCGGTGTTGGTGTCGGCGTCGCCGAAGGCGCCGGTGTCATGATCGGCGTAGGAGTCGGCGTTGCAGTCGGTGTCGGGGTGGGCGTTGGAGTTGGAGTAGGCGTTGGTGTCGGGGTGGGCGTTGGAGTAGGAGTTGGGGTAGGAGTAGGAGTAGGAGTAGGAGTCGGTGTTGGCGTTGGAGTAGGTGTTGGTGTTGGTGTTGGTGTCGGAGTAGGAGTTGGGGTAGGAGTAGGAGTCGGTGTTGGAGTTGGAGTAGGCGTTGGTGTCGGTGTCGGTGTTGGAGTAGGAGTTGGGGTAGGAGTCGGTGTCGGTGTGGGAGTTGGTGTTGGAGTTGGAGTAGGTGTGGGCGTAGGAGTAGGAGTTGGAGTCGGAGTCGGCGCAGGTACCGAACTAATCACCTCGTTCGACCGAACGCTCTCCTCCCCCGCCTTGAACGCGACCACCGCATAGTAATAGGTACTTCCCGCAGGAGCATTCGCAACCGCGGCCCTTGTGCCTGTTCCCAAAACGTCGATATGCTGGGTGTAATTTCCAGAGCTCGTTCCGTAATAGACGCGATAACCATCGATGTCCGGGCTGGAAGGGCTCGGCTGCCAGCCTAATGTCAAATTTGCGGCTTCGGCGTTCTGCGAAAACAGTGCGGTAACGAGGACCAGCACCGTGGCGAGCCAGGCGCTGGCGAGAAACCTTGTAAAACTATGGAGTTTATAGTTAATACAGTAGTGTTAAGCACGGACCGTGCCTATGTCGGGGCCCGCCACGCCAAAAAAGCCACTTAGCCGGGGGGCCCAGTGACCCCAATCGAAAATAAATTTATCCAACGCTTGGCCGACCCGTGCCTCCTAGATCGTCGCGAACCAGCTTCTTCTTTCGCACAGGGTTTGTGGATGCGCACGCTTCGCGATTTGTTGAATCGCGTATTTTTCCCCGATAAAAGCGGGTGAAGGGAATCGAACCCTCGTGTCCAGCTTGGGAAGCTGGCGTTCTACCATTGAACTACACCCGCAAAATCAAGAACTGAAGGTGACTGGTGAAAGATGAGTAGTCAAAGATCAACTGCGGGGCAAAATCGCAGGAGCTTGTTGCCAGGTCCCATCAGGATGACGATAATTAAAATGACCACCGCCATCCCGATTAACCTGAATTCCGCGAGAGGCTCGCTTCTTTGGTGTGTGGGGATAGTCATTTGTACCACGACCGAGCCGTAGCCACAGCCAAAACTTTACCAGCGGCGCAATTGTTCGGGGAGCGGACAGCTTGCGCAGTCGGAAGCATCCCGGAGACAGAAGTCTTCGTAGACCTGGAGTAATCCCTGTTGCCCGGCCAGTGTGCCAACGAAATCGCTCTGCCGTGGGTCGCCGGCAAATAAGCGTGCTGCTGCAATTCGCGCGGCCTGATTGGAGAGTTGGGCGCGCAATGTTTTATAATCATTCCAGACTTCGCGCCCGTCATTGACCGCGAGTGGATAAATCACGTTCGCCAAAATCTCAGCGGCTCGGGATTCGCCAATGAGCGCAACTGAACACGACGTAATTCCGGCCGCTAGCGTGTAATGATAACTCCAAAAATCGTGCCGCAAATTTGTCAGGAAGGATACTACTCCTGCTGCCTCGCTACCGCATGCGAGAGATACAACTGTTTTCCATTCCAGCAGCAAGGCAGCAAGCGCACCCAGCCGTCGATGCGGATGATTGAGCGGACGGGCGCCGCTCGTTTTCCAAATCTTGGGTGGCAAAACCAGCCGTGAGAATCGTTCCCGGTATTTCCACCAGCGGTCCCAGAGTAAACGCAAGTAGGTGCGCGTCGATTTTCGAATCGCATCCAGATCAGGCGCATCGAGGAATCCGGCGACACCGAAAAGCAGCGCTTCGCTGTCCTCCCGTTGCCTGCGCAAGAGAGTGACAGGCAAACGTTGCGTGAGCAATGTAAACGGCAACCGATTTTGTTTGTAGCCAAGCGCCTCCGCCATGGCCTGGAACAAAACCTCGTCGCGCCCATGCGCTTCGATGCGCTGCCGAAGGCGATTCGCTTTCTGCTGCAAACGAAACTTCGCGGCTCCCTCAAGAATGCTGCTGATGCGTTCTGCCGCCAGATTTCTCAGGGGGGCAACACAGCGACCGGCATGCGCCAGCGGCACCATCCCCGTGGCGGCGTCGCGCAGGGAAGTGAGATCGAGTTGAACCTGGGGAACATTGCGGTGATTACTGGTGCGAGCAAAGAATTCTACTCCGCTTCGTTCGAGAAAGATGTGGAGAATGGCGTCATCGAACGCCGGATTGGTCGCATGGCCGTGCAATTCCCAATTGCGATCCAGCAAATCGATTTCGATCGCACCCTGCAGGACGGGCCCACCGGCTATCCGGATAGCAGCGTCCTGGAAGTCGGGACCAGCCTCGTGATTCCAAAAACCAAATTGTACGATTTCGACCGGCTCACCGGTCAAGGTCTGGAATTTGCGACCAAACTCACCCCCGAACCAGCGTGCTTGCAATTCGAGTTCGTTCGGAGTTTTCGGCAAGGCGAATAACGGTCGCTCGCCCACACGGGCGCTTTCTTGCCGCATCTCGGCATAGCGATTTATCGAATGCATGCGCTGGAGTTTGTAGCGTAAGCATCAAGGGGGCGACGATTAAAAATGACGAATGACGGATGCCGAATGACGAAGGAATGACGAAATCCTAATGACGAAGGGAATGAGCGCCACGCTTGGGTCATTCGACATTAATTCGCCATTTGTCATCCTTGCACCGTCATTAGCCCCCTGGGGCTCCCTGCAATTGCGCTTCCGTCGGCGAACTGTGCGCTAGATTCTCGCGAACGTAATTGCCGATTCTCTCCACCTCCGCCGCACGTGACCGCGGAAAGACGAAAGAATATTTTCCGCCGCGCCCCGCCGCCGGAAAGATGACAAGATTTTCGGAAAGAAATTTCGGTTCGCGCGCGATAGTCATGCCCTCCAGCTCGATTGTTTGCGCGACCGGTTTCGATCCCTTACGTCCTATGAAGGTCAACTTGCGGGGCTCTTCGTTGGTGGCGACGAGTGCACCGAATATGTTGGGCGCGATTCGCCGGCCGCGACCGCTCGCGCACGGCACCGCCCAGGCGATGGTTTCGCCCAGGAGGTTTTGTTTGCTGAAAATCGGCGCCAGTTTTGCCGGCAGGCTCAAGGGCAATGTTGTTTCCTGATGAAACGAGGCTGGTTCGTTCAACTTTCGCCAGACCAGCCAGAGCTTTATCTGGGTCGCGCGCAAAATCTTTGGAGCAAAATAGAAGAATGCTCCGAGCGCGATCAGGAAAATCGACAGGGCAATGACCGGGTGGTAATGCAACAAAGCGAGCCCACCGACGACGACGGCGTCCTCGCCGACGCTAAGCGCAATGTTCGAAAACGGTTCTGGCGACGTGTTCGACAGAAGGCGGGTTGCGGCCTTCGCCGTGTGAGTAGCCAGCGCCGTGGTGCCCGCGAGTAGCACAATGACGACAGCCAGCATTGGGGTGGAATGCCCCAGCACTTGAATGGCGAGAAGTGCGCCGCCGATTGGCCTGATGATGGTGTGGACGGCGTCCCAGACCGAATCAATCCATGGTATTTTGTCGGCGAAAAATTCGAGTAGAAAAAGAACGCCGGAAATAGTGATAACGATTGGGTCGCCAAGAATGGAGAGAGATTGGTATTGCGGCGCCAGAACGATCCAGTGGAAATGAATGGCAAGGCCGGTGGCAAAAACCGTGAGATATAGATTGAGCCCCGCCAGACAGGCTAGGCCAAGCGCGACACTCAGGAGATTCAGCCGTTCCACCAGCTACTAATTAAGGGCCATCCCGAGTGAAGTCGAGGGTTCCTGCTCTACTCGTCACCGGGAGCGAAGGCGCCAGTCCGGCTCGGGACCGAGGGATGACGGTTGCTGCTATCCTATCGCACCTCTACAGTCGCTGCCGTGCTCGATATTCGAATTGTTCGCGAACAGCCGGACATGGTTAAGAGCCGGCTCGCACTTCGTGGAAGTGGCGATGAAGCCAAACTCGATGAATTGCTTCGCGTCGATGCCGAACGCCGCAAAGCCGAGACGGCATTACAAGCCCTTAATGCCGAACGCAAAAAACTGAGCAGGGAAATAGGCGCAATGCGGATGAAGGGAGACGATTCGCTCCAGCAGGAAAGTCGCGTCCGCAAAATCGGCGACGAAATCACCCGATTGAACGAAGCCGTAAATTTGTTCGATGCGCAACAGCGCGAGATGCTGCTGGAGATCCCAAATCTCCCGCACTTCCAAGTGCCCATTGGAAGAGATTCCAGCGCCAACCCGGTAGTGCGATCGTGGGGAGCGAAACCGAAGTTGGATACGCCGCTTGATCACGTAACCATCGGAACAAATCTCAAGTTGTTTGATCTTGAAAGGGCGACGAATCTAAGCGGCAGCGGCTTTATTTGTTTCACCGGCGCGGGGGCCCGCCTGGAGCGAAGTTTGATCCATTTCATGCTCGATCTGCACACCCGCGAGCACGGTTACGAAGAGATGAGCCCACCGTTTTTGGTCCGGCGTGATTGCATGATCGGAACATCGCAGCTCCCGAAATTCGAAGCCGACATGTACGGTCTGGAAAATAATCAGCTTTTTCTTGCGCCCACTGCGGAAGTGCCGGTGACGAATTTTCACCGCGAAGAAATTCTTGGCGCAGACGAACTGCCGAAGAAGTACGTTGCCTACACACCATGTTTTCGACGCGAAGCGGGTTCAGCCGGCCGCGAAACACGCGGCATTATTCGGGTCCATCAATTCGACAAGGTTGAGCTAGTGAAAATTACGACCCCGGAAACTTCCAATGAGGAACACGAAACTTTGACGGCCGATGCCGAGAAGGTGCTGCAATTGCTTGGCTTGCATTACCGTGTGGTCGAGTTGCGCGCCGGCGATCTGGGTTTCGGCGCCACCAAAACGTACGACCTCGAAGTTTGGTCGCCGGGGCAAAACACATATCTTGAAGTGTCAAGCTGCTCGAACTTCTCGGATTACCAGGCCCGACGAATGAATTTGCGGTTCAAGGACGCGGAAGGAAAGAACCGATTTTGCCATACCCTGAATGGTTCCGGACTGGCCTTGCCGCGATTGTTCGCGGCCCTGATCGAAAATGGTCAACAGACGGATGGCTCTGTGCGACTTCCGGACAAATTGCTGCCTTACTTCGGCGCAGGAACGATCCGGTAGCTGGTAATTGCGGCCGTGTCGGCCGCAGGAAACAGCATCACGTTAGCTAACGCAGGCGACACGCCCGCCACTAAAAAGGCCTACAATTGTAAGTCGAGTTGCTTGCGATCTTCCGCTGACATCGCCGCTTCAGCCGAAGGCAAAGGGAGTGCGTAACCGAGACGCTCGGCCAGCCGCTGCGCGCTTTCTAGGGCAAAGCCTTCAAAGTGATTGTTCAAATAGGCGTAGACCGCCCGAACATCCGAAAGTTGTCGCTCGATCTTTAAAGCCCAACTCTCCAGCGCCGCTTCGCGTTTCCACAGCAGTTTGCCGTAGCGATGCTGATGCTTGCCGTCGCGGTTGTATTTTGTCGTGTAGTCGCCCAGCAGACGGACGTAGAGAAAATCGGTCGTGCGCGGCTGAAATTCGAATGGCGCGAGATTGCGCTCGTTCAAGGGCGAGGTGTCGGCCCAGACCCAGCAGATACGATGTTTTTCCAGCAGATGAATGAATTGCGGGCGGTGCCAGCCGGGATGCCGAAACTCGATGGCAAAGCGAAAATCTCGCGGCAATTGCTCTACGAACGACCGGAGCGGGACTTTCCCCTCTTTCGGGAGAAAGGATTGTGGCAATTGGACTAGGATGATGTGCAACTTGGGCGCAAGCGGTTCGATTGCACGCAGAAATCCATTCAACTCTGCTGAGCAATTGCGCAGTTTGCATTTGTGCGTGATTTCGCGTGGCAATTTGCAGGAAAAGCGAAAATGAGACGGCGTGATATCGAGCCAGCGTCGCACCGCATCAGGTCCTGGAGCCGCGTAAAAGGTCGAATCAATTTCGACGGTCGGGAAATGCCGCGCGTAAAATTCTAGCCAGCGCGACTCCGGCAAATCCCGTGGGTAGAAGACCTCCCGCCAATCTTCAAAACTCCAGGCGCAGGCGCCGATCCGGATTTTTTGCTGCTGATTTAAATTCACCGGTCTAAAGTTACTTCAGACTTGTGCGAACGAAAAAGCACCAAGGTTGTCTAAGGACCGGCCTCCACGCTGTCTTGTTTTTAGGCCGGCTTAGCTTGACTGGACCGCGGGGGCAAATACCCTGCCACGTTTCATGCGAAGTCGACTGTTTAGTTTGGTAATAGGGACGATCTCTCTCGCCACAGTGGGGCAGGCGTCTATCATCTTTCGGCCGGGCGAAAAAGCGAAGTATGTCGCTCCGGGCGAGGAGGAAGTCAGCGGCAATGCGCAGCATCTTTATGATATCGCGCAAGAAGCCGAGAAAAAAGGCAACAATGGCCGCGCCATTAAAGCCTATTATCAACTCGCGCGGAAGTACCCTCACGATACGTTGGCGCCAGCCGCCACCTATCGGATGGCCCAGCTAAGCGAGCAGGACCACCAGTACATCCGGGCGGCCAACACTTATCGCGCTCTCGTGGAACATTTTCCGAATAGCCCCCATTTCGACGAAGCGATCGAAGCGCAGTTTCGTATCGGCGAAATGTACCTTTCCGGCAAAAAAGTAAAGTTGCTGGGAATCCCGATTGCGACATCAATGGATCGCGCGGTAGAAATCTTTGCTGCGATCGTCCGCACCGCCCCTTTTGGCAGATACACGGCACGAGCCCAGTTTGATATTGGGTTGGCCCGGCAAAAACAACATGCCAATGACGCCGCGATTCAAGCCTATCAAGCCGTGATCGATAAATTTCCGAACGACCCGATTGCAGCGGATGCGCAATATCAAATCGGATATATCTGGTATGAAGCGGCGCGCCGTGGCAGCAACGACCGGGGCGCAACCGAAAAGGCCCAAGCCGGATTCGAAGACTTCCTGTTTCGTTATCCCAAGAGTGAAAAGGCGGCGCAAGCGCGCGAAAATCTTGACCGTCTGCAGCAGAAATCGACCGGGGATGCCATGAAGGTCGCGAAATTCTATGACAAGAAAAAGGCGTATCGCGCGGCTGTGATTTACTACAATGAAGTGATTCACGAGCAACCGGGTTCGGCAGCGAGCTCTGAAGCGCAGAAACGCGTTGACCAAATTCGTGCGAAAGTCGGCCCGACTGCCCTCCAACCCGCTGTCGCCGTGCCAGAACAAAAGAAAAAACAGGTGGCATCGCGCGGATCCTCCGGCAATACCCGGCCGACCTTTCGCAACAGCGACTCCGAAGTGGCGCCGCTCCCGCCGCCGGAACAGGATTCGAACTTGCCGCCGCCGGCGTCGCTTTCGCCGCCGACCACGACTGCCCCGGAGCCTAGTCCCAACTCCGAGTCATCTCCTGCTCCCGAGGCTTCCGCAACGCCTGAGCCGTCCGCAGCGCCTGATTCTGCCGCTTCGCCGGCGCCGTGAAAAATCCCTTCATCGCGGTCTTTTTACTTTTCACTGGCTGTCTCGGCTACCACTTGGGGCCGGTGAAGCCAAGCGTGCTCCGGGATATCCAGGCCATTGCGGTGCCGACTTTTGAAAACAAAACCTTGCTGCCACGGATCGAGGTTCTCGTTACCGACAGCGTGATCAAACAACTGCAGCAGGATGGCACTTACAGGGTCGCTAACGAGAATAATGCCGACGCTGTTTTAAAGGCTGAGATTACTGAACTCAGCCGAGCGCCCGCGCGATCGGTGCGCGGAAACGTCCTTGCCACGACTGAGTTCAATCTCATCATGCATGTGAAATATAAACTGGAAACGCGGAGCGGCACCATTCTTATGCCTTCGGCAGAAGTTGTCGGCACTACCAGCTTTTTCGTTGGGACAGATGTTACAACCGATGAGCGACAGGCCTTGCCGCTGGCAGCGGAAGAGCTCGCAACCCATCTCGTCACCCAGTTAAGCGAAGGCTGGTGAATCCTCATGAAGGGCGAGGAGCACCTGTGGGGAGTCCTCAACGACAAGCTCGATACGCTGCGCGCCACCAATCAAACGGCGGAAGCGATCCGAGTCGGTCAAAGCGCGCTGGAAATAGCAAAGCGCAGCTTCGGTGCGGCCGACATCAGACTAGCGCAAAGCTATGAGAAACTAGGACTGTTGCACGAGCAAAAGGGCGATCGCTCTGGGGCCAAGGCGTATCTGGTAAACGCTCATCGCGTTCTGACGCGGCTGCAGCCGGCCGACGGCCGGGCTATTTTCCATTCTTCTCGACGACTCGCTCAGCTTTGTAATGAGCTTGGTCAGACTGAAGAAGCTATCGACTTTTATGAGCAGGCAGTTGCTGCCGCTCCGCAAATCCCCGAATTGCCCTTCTCAGATCTCGGCGCGTTGCTGAATAATGTTGCTCTCATTTGCCGCAAAGCCGGCCGTGCTAAAACCGCCGAGCCATACTACTTGCGTGCTCTCCAAATTTACGAGAACCAACTCGGGCCGGAACATCCCGATGTTGCATCAGTTCTGAATAATCTCGGTGTTTTTTATACCAACGAAAAGCGATTTACGGAAGCAGAGCAGATCCACTTACGCGCTCTCGCCATCCGTGAAAAAGCATTTTCTGGAAACCATCCCGACATCGCCCAGTCGAAATGTAATCTTGCGGTAGTTTACCATTCCCGAGGGGAGTATGATCGAGCTTCAGAACTTTATCGCGCATCGCTCCAGACGTGGGAGGACGCCGTGGCCAAACCGCCCGAAGAGTATGAAGTAGTGGCAGCTAACTATGCCGATCTTCTCCGCTCGCTGGGCAAGACGCGTCAAGCGAACGCGCTGGAAAGCCGGGCGCGCAAAAAACGTCGCGGTTGATTGCGGTTGCAGCGCTCCCGCACATACGTCAGCTTCCCTGCGCCAATTTTTTTCAGCTCACGTGGCGGAACTGGCAGACGCGTACGGCTCAGGACCGTATGGGGCAACCCGTGGAGGTTCGAGTCCTCTCGTGAGCAAGCTCTAATCGCCCGACATGTAGATTCGCCGAATAATTGAGGATTTTCTCAAGAAGCCGAATTAGCCCGGAATAACAACTAAGAAGCCAAAAATCATGGACTTACGGTACGCCAATTTTGGCGACGTTTGCAGAATATTTGAGCCAATTGCCAGCATTTGAGCTTTCGGCCTGTCCAAACGGCTTCACACCCAAACCGCCGCTTTTACAAGGAAAGGCGATCGGTTTGGACATTCCGTAGCCAAAAATGACTCAAATTTTGTGAAAAAGGCGGGTGTGAGGTGTGAAATTCTCCAGTGCGATTGCGAAGGAATTGTTTCTGACTGGCCGGCAAAGAAAAACGCCATACCATGCAAACAAAATGCTGGCAGTTCAAAAGTTGCCATCACATTCGTCTCCGCAGATCGAATGCGGCGCTTGTAGCCGCAATGCTTTTCGATGCGTTCGCGCCCAAGAAGCCGCCAACGTGACGAAAGACGATTTCTCCAGCAATGCGGGTGTCACTTTGGGTCGAGGATCCTCGAGCCGCACATAGCTTTACACCTACGTTTATAGCCTCGACCGTTTGCCCGCCACTCCTCCATTGCCGATATCGATATTGTTAGCGCCTGTAGTGAGATTATCTCGTGCAGCGGTTGATGTCCCAGGCGCCGCTGCGATGTCCGCCCTGCAAGGCCGTTGCAATGGGACTGCAGCACCATTGCAGTCTAAAATATACCGGTTAGTAGAGCATCTCGTTCGCAATGAGTACGGAGTCAATTCTCTCAAATTATCCCCAGCCGCTCTGCACTGCTCTACCCAGGTGAATTGAGCAGTCAGCATGGTTCTCACGTTATCCGAAACACTCTAAAAAAACTCAGCGAGTGTAAAAAACGTGCGTACAAAGGCTCTATTCAAAGCGCTGACGATTTGCGGAATAATAAAGGAATCAGACGACGTATTTGCCTCGGTCAGGCCGTATTTTGTCTCACGGCTTGTCTTCCCGCGACTTTTTTGATTGAATGTCAACGTGCCGCCTAATGGTGAGGTCAGTTCGCTGACCGGGATGGCTCATCACGGCCCGGTCGCGTTTACCACTACGCACTGGAGCGTGGTATTACAGGCGCAACGTGAATCGGCGGCAGCGCAAGACGCGCTTGAAAAGCTTTGTCGCACATATTGGCGACCAATTTATGGGTTCGTAAGACGGCAGGGCGTCGGGGCGGAAGAGGCGAAAGATCTCACGCAAGGTTTTTTCGCTCTGCTGCTGGAACGGCGGGACTTCAATGCCGTCCGCCAGGAAAAAGGGCGTCTGCGTTCTTATCTGCTTACGTCGCTCAAACATTTCCTGGCGAACGAGCGCAACCGTGCGATAGCGATTAAGCGCGGCGCGGGTCAACGGTTGATCCCATTAGAGGACTTGCGTGAGCGTGAGCGCGTTGGCTTTGAGCCGGCAGAGACATTACCTGCCGATCAAATTTACGAACGCCGTTGGGCGCTGAGCGTGCTTGACCACGTGATGGCGCGACTGGAAGACGAGAATCGAGCGGCTGGGAACGCGCCGTTGTTTGATCGGTTACAAAAATCGCTGATGGATGAACCGGACGGCGCCTCACCGGCAGACACTGCGCGCGAATTCGGGATGACCGAGAGTGCGGTAAGACAAGCGTCCTACCGGTTACGTCAGCGTTACCGCCAATTTTTGCGGGAGGAGGTCGCTCACACCGTGATGGGTCCGGGCGACATCGAAGATGAGCTGCGCCATTTAATCGCTGTGCTGCGGGCGTAACAAACGGGGGAATTTCTTGCAGTATTTAGTTGGGGCTAAGGGGCCAATCCAACAAATGAAGACCGCCAACAATGTTTGCGAAAGGTGCGGAGCAAAAATCCCCGATGACATAACACGAGAAGTTTGCCCTGCTTGTCTGCTGGAAACCGCTCTTGGTCCACTCGCGGACGAACCTGTAGCCGGGGGCGTTAATCCAGGCCGCGATGATGGCGTGCAAAGACCAGATAAGAAGAAAACCGCGGCAAAGATGCTAGGAGACTTTGGCGACTACGAATTGCTTGAGGAAATTGGCCGAGGCGGTCAGGGTGTAGTTTATCGCGCCCATCAGAAAAGTCTCCATCGCACGGTGGCGCTCAAAGTAATCGGCTTGGGCTATTGGGGCACCGAAGCGCATCTGAAGCGCTTTCGCCGGGAAGCCGAAGCTGCCGCCAGTCTGGATCATCCGGGCATCGTGCCCATCCATGAGGTGGGTGAGCGCGAAGGCTCCTGCTACTTCAGTATGAAATTCGTTGAAGGCGGCCAGCTTGACGAAAT